>JBPCPM010000020.1:0-14486 GCA_050999155.1 Solirubrobacterales bacterium | reverse complement strand
GTGCCGACGAGCTGCTCCACGCCCTCGACGGTCTGTTCAACGAGCAGAACCAGAGCCCGGACGATCAGGCGACCCTGATCCCCGCCACCTTCTTGCGCGTGACCGTCGAGATCTGAGCCCGGGGGCCACCGCACGGTCCAAGGGCCCCGCCGGACTGAGGGAGCGACACGGGACCGCATCACCCGACCTTGCCGACCGCGCCCGGCGCGCCGAACCGGCGATCGCGTGAGTCGGCGGGCGTCCCATAACGCGCGACACCAGCGCCGATCCCGTAGCCGATATGTGCCGGTCGGTGACAGAGGCGGCTTACGATCACCGGCACTCGGGAGCGAACGTCTGTGCGACCATCGGGTGCCCCATAAAGCTCGGCCATTCGGTGCCGAGAACGGTCCGGAACGTGCCGATGTCGGATGCATCCGTGGGACTGGCGGATCAGCGCAATAATGACGCTCGATCGCCGTGCGGACCGAGGTCGGAACGCGGGCGCCGACGGTCGGCGCAACCCGCCGTACTACGGCACAAGCAGGAGCGCCCGGTAACGACGGCGTGGACACGATCGGGGTCCTGGCCGTCGGCGTGGCCCGCTCGTCGCTCGATCTTGGGGATGGCGAAGTACCCTGACGCGAGTCGTGGGACAACGAGGTGCGAGATGGCCGTCCGTCACGAGGACCTGAATCCGGAGGAGCAGGATCGGCAGCGAGCGTTGGATCGCTCGTGGGCGGCGGCCCAGGAGGCGTTGGACGATCCGGACCTCCGCGCCCGACTCCAAGCCTCGATCGACCGCGTGAATAGATGCGACGCTCAGCCGATGAGCGGCGAGGAGTTCCTGGCGCACACTGATCCCACCCCGGAGTAGTGGCGCTACGCGACGTTCGCGAGTTCCATGCCTGGATCGACCGAGAAGCTCCGAGCGCGGCTGCACGCACGGTGGCCCGCACCTTTGCGGCCGAGCTCGGTGACCGACCGTGGCGTGCACCCAGCGTCCCAATCGCAGAACTGTCGAAGCAACCGGAGATCCGGACCGCTGCGCTGGAATTCTTGGGCGAGCCCGATGTTGTGATCTGGTGGCTACACGACTACGTCACCGGCGACGTGGACCTCGTCGCGATCACCAGCCGCTGAGTGCGTAGCGCGGCCCTTGAGGTCGCCCAGCGCTCAGGGCCACCCGATCCCTACGGATCCCTACGGTGCACGGGCGCCGTGGGAGAAGGGATCCGCCGTGGAGCTGAGCTTCGATATCGGTGACCTGCCTGCCACCTTTCCGCAGGAACGACTGGACTGGCACCGCGGGTCTGTCTCGGCAGATGGGGCTGGGTTCGAACGAAGGTTGCGTTCTCGCCACATCACTGTCCCTGACCCGCGGCGCGACGGAGGGAAACCCGAAGGCTGACCCGCTTCCGTCTCCGCCCTGCGTGTCGCTAGCTAGACGCCCCGCCCGTGTTCAATCTGGGTGGCGCTCAACAGCGAGCGCCGGGCGAACGGTCGGGTCGGCGTGTCATGGAATGTAGAGGATGGCGGCGATGGCAGCGCGCAACTGGAGCGAGGCCGGCTGGGCACGTTGCCGCGGGCGGCGACGATCCCTCAGCAGGTGATCGACGAGGTCCGCCGTGCCCGCCGAATCCAGCGGTAGCCGCGCCGGGGAACGACAGTTGTCAACTGGAGAAGGGGCGGCGGATCATCCGGCCGGTGACATCGGCAGGTTGTCAAGGTAACTTTGGGTGTGGGCCCGGTGATCATCGCGAGTGCTCGCAAGCACGGGGCCCCTGACGACGACATGCTGCACGCCCATCGAAACCCGATCCGAGGCTTTGATCTCGGCGACCTGACGATGCTCATCGGCCCCGTCGAGTCTGCCGCCTTGCTGGAGGTCGGCGTCGCGGCCGGCGAGGGCATCGAGTTCATCATTCACGCCATGCCGGCCCGAGCCAAGTTCCTGGAGTAGCCGATGCCTCGATCAATCCAAGACATCATCGATCACGGCGACGAGCTCGCCCAGCGCTTCGAGGACTACGACCCGAAGCCTGGCGATGGGCGACCCGTCGAGGAGTACCTGCTCCAGCGAGCGACCATCGCGAGGGCGCACGGCGAACGCCAGGTGGTCGAAGCAGTCACTGCAGCCAGAGGCAAGGGCCTCTCGTGGCAACGCATCGGCGACATACTCGGGACTTCGGCCCAGGCCGCGCAGCAGCGGTACGGCGCGGTGGTCGAGTCGGCCTGACGTCGACCCGAACGATCCGCGGTAAGCCGCAGTCGCAGCGAGACGACGGTTTCGGACCACAAACGGACCACACTCGTACGCGTTCGAGCGGCTTCTGGTGGTGACCACCGGACAGCCCGAAATGCCGTCTGACCCGGGCTTTCGTGCCCGATAGCGCCCGAACCAGCACGGATGAGATCGGTCCGGACAGGGTTCGGGACGCTGAGGCCAGGGGTTCAAGTCCCCCCTTCCCCGACTCACGACCGCTGCAGTTCGGGGCGTTGCTGCCCTGGCCGGCGGGTGGTCCTGCTGCCCTGGCGGTTCGGGGGCCGCACGGTTCCTACCATGGTAGGATTCGGGTATGGCTGTGACGAAATGGTCGGTCAGCGTCGAGGAGAACCTCGCCTCGCGGGTGGAGTCACATGTGGGCGACCGTGGGTTGAGCGGATTCGTTGCCCGAGCCGTGGAGCACGAGCTCGAACGCGACATCCTCGAGGAGTACCTCGCCGAGCTCGACGATGAATTCGGCGACCTGCCGGCCGGCCTGGTCGAGCAGATCGACGGCTTGTGGCCGTCCTAGTCCTCGACAGCGAGGCCGTCTCCGCCCTCGCCCGTTCCGAACAGAACGTGCAGCGGCATCAGCGAGTCCGCGCCGCGATGCGAAGCGCGCACCGCCGGAACAGTCCGGTGCGCATCCCGTCGGCAGTGCTCGTGGAGCTGTACCGCGGCCATGGAGCGGACGAGGCCATCGATGGGGTTCTGGCCCGAGGATTCGCTCAGGTCGTGACTACGGGCGCCCGTATGGCTCGAATCGCAGGTCATCTCCTGGCGGATGTTGACGCGGGGAGCGAGATGGCCATCGACGCTCTTGTGGTCGCGACAGCCATTCGATTCGGCGGCGGGATCGTGGCGACGCACGACGCCGACGACCTCCGCCGTCTCGCTGCGCGTCACCCGAGCGTGTCGGTCGTCGCCATCTGACTGGCACTTGGTCCCGGCGTCGGTGGCAGGGTGGGCCCGGCGAGCACACCTACGGCGTGGCCTCGCCGCCCTATTCGCTGCGGTGGCGACTCTGTCGACCTCGTCGCGCACCCCCGCCGCTGGGGTGTGGTAGCTCGTCATGGAAGGTCAAAGAGAGGAACCGGCCTCGCGCCCTTCAGGACCGCCAAGGTCGAGGTCGACAATGGCAACGGCGGTGGCAGGTTCGCTGGGACTGTCGGCAGGCGCCATCATGATGTCCGGATGGCGACGACGCGGGCCTGGACGGACGACCTCGCGGCCGGGGCGGCCCCGGCGATCGCTTCGGTATGAGTCCGCTGTTCTTCGTCATCTTCGGTCCATTGACGCTGGCATCCTTCCTCCTGTGCGGTGAAGACTCCTCTTTCCGCGGCCGGGTGTCCTCGCCGGCGAACGACCTGAGTGGAGCTGGCCGTCGCGAGTTCGCAAGGTTTATTCGCTCGAGTGAGACGGTGCCCGACCAACGCGTGGCGCAGGCCGTCTTTACGTGGGCCGAGACGACGCTCCGACGAGAGCGCTGCCGATGGGAACGCTACTTGAACGGCGCTTGGGTCCTGTGGATCGGATCGGGGCTGGTTGCTGCGATTGCGTTCGGCACTGTCCGTGACGTCGCCATTCATCTCGTCGTGTTCGATGTCATGCTCTTGGTGGCCTATATGGCTCGCTTCAGCCGTCGACGCGCTCGGATGGTGCTTGCTGCTGCTGGACGTCCTGTATGAGGTCGCCGACGCGGGGACGCCATCTTCACCACCGGCTACTGGTATTTGCGGCTGTGCCAGGCCGTCCTGGGCGTCGCAGACCGACCCGGAGCGGTGTCGAGGCCGTTCAGTGCGTTGCCGCCCGAAGCTCGCGAGCAGGCGCTCGCCGCGATCCTCGAGGATGCGCTGCTCGTCGAATCCCGCACCTTCGAGGCGGTCAGCGATCGAGTAGGAGTAGGAACGGTAGGATTCCTACATGTGAGTCAGCGAGAAGGGTCAGGTCACGATTCCAAAGCACCTGCGTGACGAGCTGGGGATCGGCAACGGCACCGAGGTCGAGTTCCACCGCGACGACCAAAGCATCGTCATCCGCAAGCTCGACAACGGCGACACCCGTGGGAGCAGGATCGTCGGACGCCTTCGTGGGCGGGGGGATGTCCAGCTGACGACCGACCAGATCATGGCCTTGACCCGAGAGCCGTGAATCCACCTGTCGGCACGCTCGTCGACAGCAACGTGCTGCTGGACGTATTGACGGAGGACGAAGCCTGGCTCGGGTGGTCGTCCGGCGAGTTCGCCCGCTTCGCTGACGAGGGGCCGTTGTTCATCAATGCTGTCATCTACGCGGAGGTCTCGGTGCGCTTCAGCCGCATCGAGGATCTCGACGCCGCCCTCCCCGTGACGGACTACGAGCGCCTGGCGCTGCCCGGGGAAGCAGCGTTTCTTGCCGGGAAGGCGTTCCTCAACGACAGGCGCAGTCCGGGGACGAGGACCTCGACCCTTCCCGACTTCTTCATCGGCGCCCATGCGGCCGTAGCCCGCTTGCAGCTGCTCACTCGCGACCCGTCTTGATATCGGACCTACTTCCCTACCGTCGCCCTCCGCCACCCCACGGTGATCGATCGGTGACGGCGGGTGCGACCGACCTTCGGCCAGGGGAGTGTGATCGAGGGCACGCGGTAGGTTGGGATCGGCACGACGGACCCGTACGTGTCGGGCCGGCATGGCCGCTCCGAGACGCTCTTGTCGCGGCACCGCGGCTCCTAGATATGGAGGTGCGAATGCACATCGAGGTCACCACCGACCACAACGTGGACGGAAGCGAAATGCTCACTAATCAGATCGTCGGCGACGCCGAGACAGCTCTGGCGCGGTTCGCTGATCAGCTCACGCGCGTGGAAGTCCACCTGGCCGACGAGAACGCAGGCAAGGGGGGCGGTGCGGACAAGCGGTGCAAGATCGAGGCTCGGCCCGCCGGCCAGCAGCCAGTCGCGGTGACCAACCATGGCGCCACCGTCGACGACGCCTTCAGCGGGGCGCTCCGCAAGCTCGGGAGTCTGCTCGAAAGGCGGTTCGGCCGGCTCGACCTCCGCAAGGGCGGTGCGACCGTCCGGCGCGCCGAGGAGAGCTGAGACGAACCGATGATCACGCGATCCTTGCTCCACTTGGGGCCTGCGCCGGGCATCCCCGCGCCGATCCGAGCCTGAAGCTAGATCGTTCGGGCAGGTAGCGGCTCCGTTCCTGGGTGGCGATCTATTCACGATCTATTCTCGAAGATCCCGTAGACCCGGCCGAGGCTCAAGGCGTATGATCCCCTGGTGGCCACCAGCCTTGCGAGCGTTCCCACCTTCGACGGGTTCCTGAGCTACGCGCACGCTGACGCCGCGCTGGCCGCGGAGATCGCCCGGCTCTTCGGACCGAGGGGTCGCATTCGCAGCGACGCCCGCTTCGAGCTCTGGGACGACCGGGCACTGCTGGTGGGCGAGGCATGGGAGGCGCGGATCTCTGCCGAGCTGGACCGGTCGGCCTTCGGGCTCCTCCTGCTCAGCCCGAACTTCTTCGACAGCTCCTTCATCGACGACGTCGAGCTGCCGGCGATCATGACCACCGGCCGCGTCGTGCCGGTTGGTCTTGAGCTCGTCGACCTGGCGGGCGTCGACCTGCGGGGCGTCGAAAAGCTGCAGATCTTCAGGCTTCCTCTCGGCGCGCGCCGCTCCCCAGGGTGGTTCGCCGACCTGGGCCCGACGAACCGCAAGCGCTTCGTCGACGAGCTGATCGCCCAGATGGCTCGCCGGTTCGGTCCCGGCCGGTGACAACCGAACCGAAGCTGGCCCGAGACGACGCGGCGGCGGCTCTCCACCGCCTGCGCCGGTCTTTGGGCGGCCGGGCGGATGCTGGGCGCATCGACACGCTGGCAGCCATCGTCGAGGACGCGCCCGCTGATGCCACCGAGCACGAGCTGGCGTTGGCTGCTGCACGCCTGTTCCCCGACGCACCAGACGCGGTCAGCGCCTTCGCCGACCTGCGCACCCGGATCCGCAAGCTGGCACGCGAGACGGGAGAAAGCGCCCTGATCGGGGCCGACGGCAACAAGCGTGCGCCTGCCTCGGAGCGTCGCTGGTGGGTGTCGGCGGCCAACCCGGGCGACGTCGCTCTCGTGGCGGGGGCCCGGGCCGCCGGCTACCGGGGTGCCGAGGTGCCGGCGAGAGGCATTGCCGGCGCCCAGGGCAGGCCCCGGTGGCGGATCGCGGTGGACTACCACCCAAGTGACGGCCTTGCCGCTCGGAGGTTCGTCGAGGTCCTGACCCCCCAAGCCCGGGCCGCGCCGGTGGACTTCGAGGTCGTCGACACCACGCCGCTGGCCGGCGAGCCGCTGGAGTCTCGCTTCGACAAGATGGAGGGGGCCGCGGTGGTCGTGCGGCTCATGAGCGCCGAATACCTGGCCGATCTCGGTGCCGACATCGGCCCCAGCGACGGCGGAACGCTGACGGTGCCGGTGGAGCTCGACCCCTGTGCCTACCGTGGGGGCCTGGCCGGTCTGGCCGTCCTCAACGACCGGCCTCTCAACAGGCTCAACCGCAACGCACTCCTCGACCTGGCGGCGCTGCTGATCGAGCGGGCCTGCGCCTGGGTGCTGGATCCTGTCGAGAGCCGAGTCGAGCAGGCGTTCCGCAGCGTCCACCTCCCCGACCTCGACGGTCGCTACGTGCGAGCCCTCGGCATGGGGGCCGGAAGCAAACGGCTGCTGGTGCCCCAGGCGCAGCCCACCAACGCTCTCGACGTCCAGGAAGCGCTTCAGTCCTGGGCCACCGACCCCCTGCGCCCTCCGTACTTCGCGCTGCTTGGCGATTACGGCCTCGGCAAGACCACGGCCTGCCAGGTCCTCGCCCGCGACCTGGTCGACCAGCATGGGCGCGACCCGTCGGTGCCGCTGCCCATCTACCTCGATCTGCGCAGGGTGGGCGCCTCCACTCGGCGGGCGGACCAGGCCGTCGACGGCCGCAACCTGGATCTCGAAACGGTCCTCGCCGACGTGCTGGGCTCTTGGCCGGTGGCGCCGGGCGTCGCCAAGCCCTCGCCAAACGACGTCATCGACTGGGTCCAGGGCCGAGGGGCGCTGGCGATCTTCGACGGGCTCGACGAGGTGCTGGTTCACCTGACCCAGGCTGAGGGGCGTGACTTCGTCCGCCAGCTTTGGCGCCTCCTGCCGCCGGAGCTCCACGAGCGGGGGCCCGCCGGCGGGCGCCGGCCGGGGCGGCTGCTGTTCACGTGCCGTACGCACTACTTCCGCACCCTGACCGAGCAGCTCTCGTTCTTTGCCAGCGATCTGCGTGACCGGGTCGAGGGGGCCCACTACGAGGCAATCCACCTGCTGCCCTTCACGGCTGAGCAGGTGCGCCACTACCTGCGCCGGCATTTCGAGCGCGACGGGGCCGACAACGTCGACCACCGCGTGGCCCAGGCTCTCGATGTCATCGGCAGCGTCCACAACCTCGAGGACCTGACCTCCCGCCCCCAGACCCTGTCGATGGTCGTCGACAGCCTTGAGGTCATCGAAGAGCGCATCATGGCAGCGGGCGCTATCGACGGCGCCGCCCTCTACCGCCAGCTCGTCGGGGCCTGGCTCGAGCGCGACGGGGGCAAGCACGTGATCGACCCCCCGGTGAAGGTCGAGCTGATGGAGCTGCTGGCCGCCGAGCTATGGCAGCAGGGCCAGCGACGAATCGACGTCGACCGGTTGGAGGCGTGGCTCCACCGGGTGCTCGATTCCGACACGAACCCGGGCCGCTGGTACCGCCTGGATCGGCCTCCGCTGGCCACGGTGGCCGAGGACCTTCGCACCGCCACGTTCATCGTCCGGCCCGCAGCCGACCAGTTCGAGTTCGCCCACACGTCGTTGCTGGAGTACTTCGTCGCGGCGGGTCTCCATCGGGCCTTGCGCGACGGTGACCAGGGCCCGTGGGAACGCGTCGAGCCCAGCCCCGAGGTTCTGGGCTTCCTGGAGGAGATGGTGGCCGCCGACGGCCACGAAGGGATCGCCCTGTTGGTGAAATGGCGCCGGCCGTACCGGGCGGGAGCGAGCGAGACTGCCTTTCGGCTCATGCTCGGGCTCTGCTCCCGTGACCCCCGCTCGGGGCCTATCGACGGTTGGGATCTCCGGGGCGCGGCGCTCCGCGGCCTGGAGGTCGCAGCCTCTGGTTCGGGCCGGCTCCGCGTGGTCGGGAGCAGCTTCGACGGCGCCGATCTGGTCGGCTCGCGGTGGGTTGGCTGCGACGTGCAAGCGTGCTCGATGGCCGGCGTCGATCTCACCAGGAGCACGTTCCGGGCCTGCCGTCTCGCGGGTGTGGATCTCGGCGGCGCTGAGCTTGCCGGAGCCACCCTGCGTGGGTGCCGGATCGTGGGCCGGGAGCTTCGCGGCGCCAACCTCCGCCACACGAGGGTGCTCCACTGCGCGACGGATGGGGGGGTGGGGGCGCCGGAACCGGCGGGACTCGAGGTGGCGCCCTCAGCGCTCGGGTGGGCATCTCGGCCTCCCATGAGGCTCCGGCGTGTCCCCGGGGCCCGCACGGGAATGCGTGCGGTGGCGTGGTCGCCGGATGGGCACCGCCTGGCCAGCGGCGGCCTCGACGGCACGGTGCGGGTGTGGGACGCGGCCTCGGGCCGGGAGCTGGCCTCCCTCGCCGGCCACGGCAGCGGGGTGCGGTCGGTGGCGTGGTCGCCGGATGGGGACCGGCTGGCCAGCGGCGGCATCGACGGCACGGTGCGGGTGTGGGACGCGGCCTCGGGCCGGGAGCTGGCCGCCCTCGCCGGCCACGGCGACTGGGTGCAGTCGGTGGCGTGGTCGCCGGATGGGCACCGCCTGGCCAGCGGCGGCGACGGCACGGTGCGGGTATGGGACGCCGGCTCGGGCACGATCATGCTCGAACGCCACACCTCGGAGACGGGCTGGGCGGTCCTCGACGGGTCGGGCCAGCTCGTGCAGTGTGCCGGCGATGCTTGGGATTGGCTCTACTGGGAGTTCCGACACCCGGAGACGGGGCACCTCCTGCGGGTTCCCGCCGAGACCATCGGGCCGTTGCCCGGCATCGCCGCGCCGACCCCGCCGTAGCCACGAGGGCGAGGCGCCGGCTGAGGTCGGGCACAGGCCACCGCGGCCGCGGGTACGAGTGGCGTTGCTACTCCGCCCCCGCCGGTAGCGCGGCACGCGAGTCCCAGCGCAGCGCTCACGATGGGCGCGGTCGGCGGTGATCAGGGATGGATCAGCTCAACGTGACGACCGGATGCCGACGCCAGTTGTCCGAGATCCTCATCATCGGCGGTGACGATCTCGTCGCCGTCCATTGCCAGGAGCACAAAGGCCCGCATCGACGACGTCGGTCAGACCGGTGGCTGCCAGCAGTCGCCCGGCGGCTCGCCCGAGCGCCTCGTCGAGGGAGCGCACTTCGATGCCGGCGAGCGCCTGAGACAATCGGGCCTGACGCGGCCCACCCCTCCACACCTGCCCAACGATCCCAGCGTGGGTGAGCGAAGACTCATCGTCGATCTCGTCGAGCAGACCAGGCGTGGCGTCGCCGATGGGACGATCCCCACGTTCGGCGACAAGGACGCCTTGGTCCAGCACCTGACGCGCACCGCCCTCCACAAGTCAGCGTGACCTGGCGAGTCGAGGCCCGGCTGATCGACTCGGTCGGCCCGGACCATCCCGCTCGCCGATCGCTCCTGGGTACTCGGCCGACGCACCGCTGTGATCGGCTCAGATGTCACGAGCGTCGGCCACGCCGGCGGTGATGAGCTTCTGGTACACCGAGTCGAGCACAAGCCCGGCCACGAACCCGAACGCGACGGAGAAGAGGACGAACGTCTGGTACTGGCGGGCCGTGAGGGCACCGAGGCTGGTATCGCTCAAGCTCGTCAGCTGGGCCACGAGGTAGAGGAGCCCGGTAATCCCCCCGGCCACGGCACCCAGTGCCGCCGAGCCGAGGGTGCCGACTTCCACGTCGGCTGTTCGCGGCAGCAACGACCTGATTGTCCCGCCCGACGCTCCCGCGATCAGCGGCGCGAGGAACAGCAGCGCGAGTTCAGGCCAGGTGTCGGCTTTGCTCACTCTGAGGGCGGTGGGGACGAGCAGCGAGGCCACCACGAACAGGCCGAGGGCGATGAGGGCACTCTGTGACCGACGACGGGTCCGACGCTGCTGCTGAACCTCCTCTCGCTCCTTGTCGAGGGACGCCTTCTGGCTATCGAGGCTCTTGACCAGGTCTCTAGCCGAGGACGGCGACCAGTCCGGGCGGCCGAGCAACTCGAAGTCGCCTTGGCGGAGCGGGGTACCGGCGTGGATCATCTCGTCGAGGACACGGTGCCCTGACCCGCCGAAGGTCCCGACCGCCAACAGCGGGATCTTCCGGCCCAGGCACACAAGCCCGGCGAGGTAGGACGAGCGCCCCCCGCCGACGATCAGGGCGGCGTCGACGTCGGCCAGCGACCGGAAGAACGATGGCTCCCATTCGCTGCTGAGGTCCGCCCGGTACTCGAAGGCGTCGGGATGCTCGCCTTGGGCGGCGAACTCGGGCGTCGGATAATGGCGGGAGTAGAGAACGTGCACCGAGTCAGCCCGCGTTGAGTCGCCCTTCATGTACCCCTTCACCACCGCCGGCTCGATAAACGTTCCTTCGGCGCCATAGGCGTTCTCTCCCGCGTACACGACAATGTCCCAGCCTGCTTTGGCCAGCTCGCCACCGACCTCCTCACACGCGGCCAGCACAGTTGCGGGATGCCGCAAGGGCTGGTCGTATGCCCAGTCGTGCCCGGCCTCGTTGCGATCGGGGTTGGCGCTGCCGACGATGGCGATCAGCCGGCGCTCGTTCCTCCCCAAGCCCATCCCGCCTTCCGTTGTGGCCAGCGGATGATGTTCTACCGCGTCCGGCTGGTCGACGTGGCGGGGCGGGCTATTCGATGCCGTCCGCCCGCTCCTCCCACGTCTTGGCCTCGTCGTCGCGCCCCAGCGCATGCAGTGTGCGGACAAGCGCTCGCAGGCTCGTGCCGAGGATGGCGTGGTCGACCCGGCCGTGCACGTCGCCCTGCTCTGCGGCGGCGACCGCCCGCTCGTACCAGGGCCGGGCCTCATCGTAGCGGCCCACCCTCGACAGGCAGATGCCAAGCTGGTACAGGCTCCTGCCGAGGCTGGCGTGGTCGATCCGGCCGTGCACGTCGCCCTGCTCTGCGGCGGCGACCGCCCGCTCGAACCAGGGCCGGGCCTCGTCGTTGCGGCCCAGCTCGTGCATGGCTCGGCCCACGACCTCGCCCTCGGTCACGCTGATGTCGACCATGGCATCCACCCACCGTTCGAGTTCCAGGGGGTATACAAGAAACCGGGCGGCCAGCTCGCTGTCGGCCGGTGAGCCGGCCACCTGGCGGCCGAGGTCGACGAAGCGGTCGAGCTGTGCGCTGCGGACCATAGCGATGTCGGCCGCGAGGTCGTCTTCTGGGCGCACCGACGCGACGAACTTGGCCAGGAGCTGGTGCATCCTCACCACGTCGTCGCCTTCGAGCAGGTGCAGGTCGAGGGATGCGTCGAGGGCCCGTTCGAACGCCGGCTGGTCCCAGCTCTTGGCGTCGGCCAATGGACGGGCGATCTCGCTGCGCTCCGCCCCCCGGGCCGACAAGAAGGCGGCCGTGTGCAATACCAGGCGGGCGGGCTCCTCGAGCGTCTCGTACACGGCCGCGAAGCTTCCCCGTGCTTCCCCCGACAGCGCCGCCGGCCGGGGCGGGCGCCCCCGCCGCGACTCATAGGCAAGCGCTCGGCTGGCCGGCACGATCTGGACCGGCAGCCCGCCGGCGGTCTCGGCCAGCGCGGGCCCGTGCTGGCTGGCGGGATCGGCCCCCGCGAGCTGGCTGATGAGGTCGAGGGCGGTCTCGGCGGTGAGCGGCTCGACGTGGACCTCGGGCCAGTCGGCCAGCAGACGCTCGTCGACCGCGGTGACGATCACGTGGCATCGGACCCCGCTCGGTGGGAGCCAGGCGTCGATGGGAGCGGACCGGGTAGCGTTGTCGTAGATCACCAAGACGGGCTCGCCGCCCAGCGAGGCCAGGGCCCGCACGGCCTGGTCGCGGATGGGAACCCCGGGCCCGAATTCCAGGCCCAGCAGGTTCGTCCCCACCTGGGCCAGGTCGACCATCTCGTCGCCGTTCCCACAGTTCACGAAGAACGTGCCGCCGGGGTAGCTGTGCCGGTTCCGCCGGCCGTACTCGCGGGCCAGCTCGCTCTTGCCGACGCCCGGTTGGCCGTGCACGAGCACGACCTGCTCCCGGCCCAGGTCCGTCAGATGCGACGAGATCGCCGCGAGGTGGGTGTCGCGCCCGACGAAGGGCGTGTTGCCGAGCGAGGTGATGTTGGTGGGGTGGCGGGCCGGATTAGGGGCCGCCGCCAGCCGGGGCAAACGGGCACGGCTATCCGTATTCAGTCGAGGCGAGGGGAACGACCCCTGGAAGCCTGCCTCGGCGGGGAAGATGCTCGGGTCGACGGTCCATATCTCCGTCGGGCTGTCTTCATAACGGATCGGGAGGACGTCCAGTGAGTCGCCGTCGAATCTCACGTACATGGCCCGGTTGGGCCACTCGCGGGTCTGGTACGCGGCGCCGGCAGCCAGGAACAGCGTGGTGCCGGTGGTCGACGCCACCGTCTCGGCGCCCATATCGTGCAGGTGCCCGGTCAGGAACACATCGACAGCCCTGCCCAGGCTCGACTTCACGTTCGACCGCTCGATGTCGCTCAACCAGTCGAGGGGGTGGTGCATCAGGGCCATGCGCAGGTCGGCATCGCCGGCCCCGAGTTCCCCCAGCGCGGCGTCGAGGCAGCGCCGGCCTACCAGCAGCTTGGCGTGGTCGGCGCCGTCCTGGCAAAACAGGGCCGAGTTGATGGCGAGCACGGCCAGCCGCACGCCGCCCAGCTCGAACAGCTCGACGGGGTAGCACGTCGACGATCGCGGGAAGGTGCGGATGCCCTTGAAGTACTCGTCGTACCAGCCGGCGAAGGCACCCAGCTTCTGGGCGATATGGGGCTTGGGCAGGTCGGGGTCGAAGTAGGCGTCGGCCTCCTCCCGCGACCCCAGCGTCCGGGCCAGCCCCGTTCCCAGCGGCCGATCGACGTCGTGGTTGCCCGGCACCACGATCAGGCGATCGCGCCCCAGGCCAGCCGCACTCAGCAGGGCGTCGAAGAACCTGGTCGCCGCCGCGTACTCCGCCGCCTTGCCGGAGCGGGCCACGTCCCCGGTGGCGACGATGAGGTCGGCTGGCCTCCCATCGTGGACCTGGTCGGCGACGGCAGCGACGAGGGCGCGGAGAACGACGTCGCGGTCGTAATCGTCACCCGCGCGGAGATGGAAGTCAGAGACATGCAGCCACGTCAGGCTCATGTGGCCACAACCGCCGAACCCTCGTTCCCGTCCACCACGCCCATGCTCGCGCACCCCCGAGGGCAGATTCCCCTGCGCCGGCGGTGCCCCTACCCGAACCGGCCGGCGAGGGCCACAATGGGAGGACGCAAACGTCGAACAGGGGAGGCACATGCACGCCGCTGAGGACATCTCGTTTGGATTGCGGAAGTCGACCGCGCTCGGACGAGCGTGGGGGGCGAGGATCGGCGACCATCTGCCCTACGGCCAGCTCGTGCTCCTGGCCGTTGCCACCCTGTCCGATCAGAGCGCGCTCTGCACGCGCGACCACGACGGCATGTGCGGCGAGGTGGCGATCATGACCGGGCTCGACGGGTGGCGGGTCTCCGAGATCACCCGCGTGCTGGTGCGGGACGGGCATCTCCTCGATGCTGAAGGTCGCTTCGTCGTGGCGTGACGCGGGTGCGCGGCGCCGGCGCCCTACCGGGCTGACGGGTCCCGGATGGCATCGAGCAGGTGCACCGCCAGCTGGCCCGGACGGTCGGCCCACCGGGAACGGTGCGCGCCGGCCAGGTCCCAACCGGCACGGCGGAGGGCCAGGTGGCGTTCGATGTGGGCCTCGGGTCCACCCGGGTGGACATCGCACTCGATGCCGAGGCTGCGGCCTCGGGCCTGCAGGCCGATGTCGACCGTGTGCCTGCCGCTGGGGTAGGCGGTGCCGAGTCGCTCGGCCCCACCGAGAGCCAGGTGCTCGGCGACCACGCCGGCCCAGGGGCTCCCCGGCCCGGCCGGCGCCGGCGGTCCTGGTGGGCTATCGGCCTGGGTGAGGCCGTCGTCGCCGGCCGTTGATCCATCAGCCCAACGGTATCGAAGGCGTGTGCACAGGAGCCGCCGCCCCAGCGG
>JBPCPM010000172.1:0-19827 GCA_050999155.1 Solirubrobacterales bacterium | reverse complement strand
TCTCTGAGGAGGACGAGGGGGCATGGCGGATCGACGGACCCGGGATCCAGACGCTGATCAACCGCCACGACCTCGCCAACCCCGAGGCCCTGGCCTTCGTCGAGGAGCGCCTGCACCAGATCGGCGTCGTGCGGGCCCTGCGGCGCGCCGGGTTCGACGACGGCGACGAGGTGCGCATCGGCGACGACGCCTTCGACTTCATGCCCGCCCGCTGAATCGTCGGGCGCGAATCCTGCTCGCTGGGCGACCACAATCCGCGGCCGGGTCGCGTGGCTGGGCTGGCCGCCACGGCCCCGCCTATCCTTCGGCGCCGTGACCGTCGTCGTCAAGCTCGGATCGGCCATCGTCTCGGACGTCGACGGTGCCCTGCGCGCCCCAGTACTCGACCGGGTCTGCGCCCAGGTGGCCTCGCTGCACGGCGGCGACGAGCGGATCGTGCTCGTCACCTCGGGCTCGATCGCCACCGGCCGGCGGATGCGGGGCGGCGCCGCCCGTCCGAGCGCGGTCGACGAGCTGCAGGCCCTGTCGGCCATCGGCCAGGGGCCGCTGTACCGCGAGTACGAACACCGGCTGGCCGCCGACGGCGTGACCAGCGCCCAGGTCCTGCTCACCGCCTTCGACATGGAGGTCCGCCGCCACTACGTCAACGTCCGGGCCACCCTGGAGCGGCTGCTCGACTGGGACGCGGTCCCGGTCATCAACGAGAACGACACCACGGCCACCGACGAGATCACCTTCGGCGACAACGACGTGCTCGCCGCCCAGGTCGCCGTGCTGCTGCGGGCGCGGCTGCTGGTCCTGCTCACCGACATCTCGGGCCTGCACACCGCCGACCCCCGGCACGACCCCGCCGCGGAGCTGATCGGCGAGGTCGATGATTTCGCGGCGCTCGAGAAGCTGCAGATCGGCGCCCAGACCGGCCCCTGGGGGACCGGCGGAATGCGCAGCAAGGTCAGCGCCGCCCGCATGGCCACCTCGGCCGGCACCGAGACCATCGTCTGCGACGGGACCGTCGACGGCACCCTCATGGCGGCTGCCACCGGTGACACCGTCGGCACCCGCTTCACGGCTCGCGCCCGCAGCACGTCGAGCTTCAAGCTGTGGCTGCGTCACGCCAAGCCGCCCCAGGGCCGGTTGGAGATCGACGAGGGGGCGGCCCGCGTGCTGCTGCGCGAGGGCCGGAGCCTGCTGCCCGTAGGGGTGGTGGAGGTCTCAGGCGACTTTGCTGCCGGCGATGCCGTCGAGGTCAGCGCGGGCGGGCGTCACCTCGGCAAGGGCATCGTCAACTACAGCGCGGCCGAGCTGGGCCGGATCAAAGGCCTCAAGAGCGCCGAGGTCCGCGAGCTGTTGCCCCACGCCTCCGAGGAGGCCATCCACCGCGACGAACTGGCCCTGGAGGACTGATCCCGGCCCGCCGGTACGCTTTGTCTGCAATGGCAACCGTTTCCACCGGCATCGCCGAGCTGTGCCAGCAGGCCAAGGAGGCCTCGCGCGAGCTCGCCGTCACCTCCACGGTCCGCAAGAACGCCGCCCTGCACGCGGTGGCCGCCGCCCTGGAGCGCCGGATCCCCGAGATCCTCGAAGCCAACGCGCTGGACCTCGACGCTGCCCGCGTCAACGGGCTAAAATCCGCCCTGCTCGACCGGCTCGCCCTCGACGCCGACCGCGTCGAGGCGATGGCCGTCGGGGTCCGCGAGGTCGCGGCCCTGCCCGACCCGGTCGGCGAGGTCGTCGACGGCTGGCGGCTGCCCAACGGGCTGGACATCGCCCGCCGCCGCTCGCCGCTGGGCGTGATCGCCATCGTCTACGAAGCGCGGCCCAACGTGACGATCGACGCCGGCGCCCTGTGCCTGAAGTCCGGCAACGCCGCCGTGCTGCGCGGTTCCACGATGGCCGAGCACTCCAATGCCGTGCTCGGTGCCGTCTTCGCCGAGGCCGTCCAGGCCGAGGGCCTGCCGCCCGGCACGATCTGCCCGCTGGCCGGCCGCGACCGAGACGACCTGCGCGAGCTCGCCACCCAGGAGGGCGTGGTCGACCTGATCCTTCCCCGCGGCGGGGAGGGCCTCAAGCAGGTGCTCAAGCAGCACGCCACGGTCCCGGTCATCTACGCCGCCTCGGGCAACTGCCACGTCTACGTCGACGCCGAGGCCGACGAGGCCAAGGCCCGGGCCGTCACGCTCAACGCCAAGACCCAGCGTCCCGGCGTCTGCAACGCCGCCGAGACCCTGCTCGTCCACGCCACTCTGGCCGAGACCATGTTGCCGGTCCTGCTCGCCGACCTCCACGAGGCCGGGGTGGAGATCTCCGGGGACGACCGTGCCCGGGCCGCGGGGAGGCCGACGCCGGTGGCAGCGGCGACCGACGAGGACTGGTCGGCGGAGTTCCACGCGCTGAAGATCGTCGTCGGCGTCGTCGACTCCGCCCAAGAGGCGATCGACCACGTCAACCGCTACGGCACCGGTCACTCGGAGGCCATCGTCACCGAGTCCGGTCCGACGGCCCGCGCCTTCACCGACGCGGTCGACGCAGCCTGCGTCTACGTCAACGCCTCGACCCGATTCACCGACGGGTTCGAGTTCGGCATGGGGGCCGAGATCGGCAACTCCACCCAGAAGCTCCACGCCCGCGGGCCGATCGGCCTGCGCGAGCTGACCAGCGTCCGCTACGTGGTCCACGGCGACGGCCAGGTCCGGGAGTAGGGCGTTCGCCGCCTGACCACCAGTCGGATCGGCGTCTACGGCAGCGCCTTCAACCCGCCCCACCTCGGCCACCTGCTGTGCGCGAGCTCGGCCTGCCAGGAGCTTGAGCTCGACCGCGTGCTGCTGGTCCCGACCGGGCAGGCGCCCCACAAGCCGATAGACCCCGAGCCGGGCGCCGGCCATCGCGTGGCGATGGCCGAATGCGCGGTGGCCGACGATCCGGCGCTTGAGGTCAGCACCATCGAGACCGAACGGCCCGGTCCGTCCTACATGCATGACACGCTCGCCGAACTTGCCGACCGCCATCGCGACCAGGAGCTGCTGCTGATCGTCGGAGCTGACCAGGCCGCCGGCTTCGGGTCCTGGCACCGGGCACGCGACGTTGCCGCCCTGGCCCCGATCGCCGTCGCCCGTCGACTGGGCTATCCCGACGCCCAGGCCGACGAGGCGCTGGCCGAGCTCGGAGCCGATACGCGCTGGTTCACCATGCCGGCCGTCGACGTCTCCTCCTCGGAGGTCCGTCGCCGGCGAGCCGCCGGCCGCCCGATCCGCTACCTCGTGCCCGATACGGTGCGCTCGTACATCGAGCGCGAAGGGCTGTACCTGTGACCGAGACGACGACTCCCACCGAGATCCCCGACGGGCTCGCGCTGGCCCGTGAGATCGCCGCCCTGGCCGACGCCAAGGGCGCCACCGACCTCGTCGCGCTCGACGTCCGCGACTACGTCAGCTACACCGACGTGCTGCTGGTCGCGACGGCGCGCAACGAGCGGATGGCCAAGGCGATCGCCGACGAGGTCCGCCACCAGCTCAAACAGCGCCACCGGGCCCTGCCCCTGCGCACCGAGGGCGAGCGGACGGCCTTCTGGATGCTCATGGATTACGGCGACTGCGTGCTGCACGTCTTCCAGCCAGAGGCGCGCGAGCGCTATCGGCTCGATCACCTCTGGGGCGAGGCCCCGCAGGTCGAACTCGAGCTCCCCGAGCCGCCGGCCCAGACGGCGGCCTCGGCCTAAGGACACGCGGCGACCGGCCGCGCGCCCGTCCGCGGCGCTGGGTACGCTCGTGCGAGCGTGCCTCCTGATGACTCTCCGACCCGCTACGGCTTTCGCCGCGTCCTGTTCGGCTACCGGCGCTCCGATGTCGAGATGGTCCTTGAAAAGGCCGAGAAACAGATCGGATGGCTCGAGCACGAGCGTGACACCGCCGCCGCGCAGGCCGAGCAGCGCGCGCACCAGGCGACCGTGGACCGTGATCTGCGCAGCGAGGCAACCGACGCCCAGAAGCGGGCCGAGCAGCAGCTCTCCCAGGCGCGCAGCGACGCCGACACCCAGCGTCAGCAGCTGCTCACGATGCTCGAGTCCGAGCGCACCCGCTGGCACGACCAGCTCCAGGCCGAGCGCCGGCAGGCCAGCGACGAGCTGGGGCGCGAACGCAAGCGCGCCCACGACGCCGTGCAAGCCGAGCGCACCGACGCCGAGGGCCGCGTCGATGAGGACCGCAAGGCGGCCGACGACCGAGTCGCCTTCGAGCGCAACCGGTTCGAGGAGCGCCTGGAGACCGAGCGCCGCCGGTCGGCCCAGGCCATCCAGGCCGTCAAGCTCGTCGGCGAGAGCATCGAGGAGGTCCACAAGCACGCCTGCCTGGCCGCCGACACCATCCGTCAGGAGGCCGCCCAAGAGGCCGAGGCGATCATGGACGACGTGCGCGAGCTCGTCGAGCTGCGCGACCGGGTAGCGGCCGAGGTGGCCAAGGAGATCGAAGAGGCAGAGACCCACAAGGGGCGCGGCGGTCGCGGCCGGCCCGGGCACCCCAGCCTCGACCAGACAACCGAGGCCATCAAAGGGTGGAGCACGGGCGGCGACCGCGAGTCCGCCGCCGAGGAAGCCGAGGAGCCCGATGAGCCGGCGCAACCCCAGGCCTCGACCACCCCGGTCGACTCGGTCGGCGACGAGATCGCCCGGCTCACCGCGCGGCTCGAGGGCCTCATCGAGGGCGTCGACGAGTCAGCCCGGCAGGCCGAGGAGTCGCTTGCGCCCGACGAACCCCGCGCCGACGACATCCAGGCCTCACGGTGGGATACACCGTCCGCCGAGGATCCCGATCCAGAAACCCAGCCGCAGCGCTCGGAGGCCGGCGCTCCCACCGCTCCGGCTGCCGTCACCGGGCGCGGCGTCGTCCTGGAGATCGGGCCGATCACGACCTTCGAGGAACTGACGCGCTGCCAGGACGCAGCGGCCGGCATCGGCGCCGTCGAGCAGGTCCGCATCGAGAGCTTCTCGGGCGGCCGGGCCACCTTCGTGCTGACCGTCAGCGCCGATGTCGACCTCCCCGCCGCGCTCGGGGACGCCAGCTCGCTTCCGCTGCTGGTCCGCTCCCAGGACAGCTCGCGACTCGTGCTCGACATCGCCTCCGGCTGAGGCCGGATCCCCCAGCGGTTTAGCCGCGTCGCGTACGCGGTAGTCGTGACTGGTTGCCGAGCGCGGCGACCCGGGTTCGGCAGTACTCCCGGCGACCACCCTGCGAAAGGCACGAATGGCGAAGGCAGCAATCATGATCCTGGCCGACGGCGAGTCCCACGAGAGCGAGGGCCGCGTCGTCAACGGCCTGATGGTGGCCCGTGAGCTCCAGGATGCCGGGGACGACGTGACGGTCCTGTTCGACGGGGCGGGGACCCAGGCTGCCGCGACCTTCGGCCGCCCCGAGCACGAGCACCATGATCTGGTGGACGGCGTCCGGGATTCGATCGCTGGTGCCTGCAAGTACTGCGCTGGGGCCTTCGGCGCCACCGAGGGTGTCGAAGCCGCCGAGATCGAGCTGCTCGACGAGTACAAAGGCCACCCGAGCATCAAGAAGCTGATAGACGCCGGCTACGAGATCGTCAGCTTCTAGCGCGGAGGCTTGGTCCCGCGACCCTGCCGGTCCGGACGGCGTCTCCAGGGCCGAGGTCCGGCAGACATCGACGCCGCGCGCCGGACCGACGACCGGGGCGGCGATGGAGCTAGTGGGACTCGAACCCACGACCTCTGCCATGCCATGGCAGCGCTCTCCCAGCTGAGCTATAGCCCCTCAGGCGCCGGAAGTGTACCGCCGTCAGGCGGCGTCGTTCATCGCGCGGGCCTCGGCCTTGGCCGCGTCGAGCGCGGGGCGCATCTCCTTCGGCATCCGGCGCCGGACACGCCAGGGCGCGCCCGAGAACGAAAGGTTCGCCACCGTGGCAAAGCCGCGCTCGTCCTCGCGCAGGGCCAGCAACAGGTGGGAGATACGATCGGCCCGGGGCAGCTCGTAGGGCTTGGCGGCGCGCACACACCAGCAGTCGACCCGGCGACCGTCGCGGCGGACCAGCAGCGCGCCTGCCTCGCCGACCAGCCACACCCCGAACCGGCCGGGGTGGCGGGCAAGGCCGGTCTCGCGGGCCAGGTCGCGGGTGCCGTGGTCGACCAGATCACCGAGCAGGCCGAGCGCCGTGGTCTCGGCCTGCTCGCCCGGCGCTCCCGGGCGGACGGGGAGCGGCTTGATCGGATTGACTCCCCGGCGCGCGTACAGCTCGGGGATCACCCAGCCGTGGGCGAAGCTCATCAGCGCCACCGGGAAGGTGAACGGCTCGATGATCAGCAGGGCGATGCCGGGCACCAGGAAGGTGACCGCGATCGCGACGGTCCACATCGTCCAACGCCGGCCTTCGCGGCGCAGCCAGGGTTCGTCGATGACCCGGCGCCAGCTGACGGCACCGAGCTCGTGAAGCCGATGTTCCTCGGGGTCGAGGCCGGTCTCCGTGGCCGGGACCGGGGCGGAGGTCACGATGGGGCTCTCGGGATCGGTCAGCCGCCGACGATCGGGCGGCGGACGATCACCATGTCGGCGTTCTCGGGAAGCTCGTGGACCTGCTCGGCGGTGCCGTCGGGGCCGCTGACCACGGCGTACAGGCCGCGGTCGAGCTCGCGGCGAAAGGCGGCCACGGCAGCGTCAACCGCGGCCTCGTCGCCGGCGGTCCACTCGGCGAGGGTGGTGTGGCCGGTCTGGTCCATGCGGATAAGGCGGGACATCGTCACCTCTGGGCTCGGGGTTCGTCCCCTCACACGATAGGGGCCCGGGCAACCCGGCAGGGTGTATTCGCCCGCTGGACGTCTGATCGACGGTGGCGCTGGACGTTTGCCGCGTTGGACGCCTGGGGCTGAATTGCCCGGGTGTCCAGCCGATCACCCCGGCCACGATGAACGTGACCCCGCATCTGGACCCCATCTCCGCCGGCGCCGACCCTTCCGCCGTGCTGAGGATCCCCCGCCGGGTCCTGGTCGCGGTGATCGCCTTGGCCGCGGCGTGGGTCGCGGCCGTTCCTGCCCAGGCCCTGGGCGCGGGTGCCGTCGACCGCTCGCCGGAGTGCCTGGCCAATGCCGTCTCGCGCATCGACGATTCCTCAAGCCCTCCGGTAGCCCTGCCGTCACCGATCAACTTCTACGGGACCACGCACCCGTCGGCCATCGTCAACACCAACGGCAACCTCAGCTTCAACGGCCTGATCAGGAGGTACCTCGCGTCCAGCCTGAACTTCATGGGCGTTCCGCTCATCGCCCCGTATTGGGCGGATGTCGACACGCGTGCGCCCGGATCGGGCCAGATCACCTACGGGACCACCGAGGTCAACGACCGCGAGGCCTTCTGCGCGAACTACACCGGCGTGACCTACGAGGGTGTAGGCCTCTACAACCAGCGAGCCGACAAGCTGAACTCCTTCCAGACCCAGATCGTCGACCGCTCGGACATCGCCCCCGGCGACTTCGACCTGATCTTCAACTACGACAAGATCGAGTGGGACCACGACCGCCAGTACACATACGACGGTGAGTTCGCTCGCGCCGGGTTCGCTGACGTGGGTACCGATCCCGCCACGGCCGATCAGTTCTTCGAGTTCGAGGGCTCTGGCAGCAAGAACACGTTCCTGGACTCCAGCTCCACCGGCCTCATTCACCACAGCGCGCCGAACGGCGACTACGCGGACGTACCGGGTCGCTACGTCTTCCCCTTCCGCAACGGCCAGCCGCGCTTCGAGCCCGAACCCGAGCCGGATCCCGATGCTGACGCCGACGGCGTCCTCGACGTCGACGACAACTGCGTGGACGCCGCCAACCCCGGCCAGGCCGACAGCGACTTCGACGGCCTGGGCGATGCATGCGACGAGGCCGCCGTCTCGACGGACGGATGCAAGGTGACCGGCGGCGCGACGGTCGAGCTCCCCGGCGGCACGGAGGCCAAGCTCACGGGCAAGACCGAGGTCAAGAAGGGTGGCCGGATCAGCGGCGAGATGATGCTGCACACCGCCTCGGGCAAGCAGACGCTGGCCCCGTCGACCGTCACCTGCGATGGCGATACTGCCACCGTCGTTGGAGACCTGGGCACGGGAGTGTTCCGTCTTGACGTCGCCGAGGGCGGCAAGGGCGCAGACACGATGCGCCTGCGCACCACTCCGAGTGGTGCCGACGTCACCGACACCGGCGTGGTGCCGGTCGTCCGCGGCAACCTGACGGTCCACTAGGCCCCGCCGGGCGCCTCGCCCGGCCGCGCTCGTATCCTTCGCGGTCCGCATGGATCGCTACGACCCGCACGCCGTCGAACAGCGCTGGCAGCAGCTCTGGGAGGCCGAGAAGACCTGGGAGGTCCCCAACCCCGGGGAGCCCGGCTTCGACGCATCGAAGCCCAAAAGCTACGTGCTCGAGATGCTGCCCTACCCCTCGGGCGAGCCGCACGTGGGGCACCTCAAGAACTACTCGATCGGCGACGCGATCGCCCACTTCCGGCGCCGGCGGGGCGCGCAGGTCATCCACCCGATGGGCTACGATGCGTTCGGCCTGCCGGCCGAGAACCACGCGATCCGCACCGGCGAGCACCCGCGCGACTCGACCGAGCGCTCGATCGCCAGCTTCCGGCGCCAGTTCCGCGCCTGGGGGATCTCGATCGACTGGTCGCGGGAGTTCGGCACCCACGAGCCGCGCTACTACCGCTGGACCCAGTGGATCTTCTGCAAGCTCTTCGAGGCCGGGCTGGCCTACCGCACCGAGGCGCCCGTGCAGTGGTGTCCGAGCGACGCAACCGTCCTGGCCAACGAGCAGGTCGTCGACGGCCGCTGCGAACGGTGCGGCAGCGTGGTGGAGACCCGCACGCTCGACCAGTGGTTCTTGAAGATCACCGACTACGCCGAGCGGCTGCTGGCCGACTTCGAGCTGCTGGAGTCGTGGCCGGAGAACGTCATCTCCATGCAGCGCAACTGGATCGGGCGCTCCGAGGGCGCCCAGGTCACCTTCCGCTGCGAGGCGCTCGACCTCGACTTCCCGGTGTTCACCACCCGGCCCGACACGCTGTTCGGCGCCACGTTCTTCGTCGTCGCCCCCGAGCACCCGCTGCTCAAGACGCTGGCCGCCGACACCGCTTACGCCGACGAGGTGCAGGCCTACATCGAGCAGGCCGTCGGCCAGCCTCCCGAGCAGCGCGGAGACGCGACGCGGGCCAAGACCGGGGTTCCCCTCGGCCGGACGGTGACCAACCCGGTCAACGGCGAGCAGATCCCCATGTTCGTCGCCGACTACGTGCTGATGGACTACGGGACCGGCGCGATCATGGCGGTTCCCGGCCACGACAGCCGCGACTACGCGTTTGCCCAGGCCTTCGAGCTGCCCATCCGGCGGGTGATCGAGGGGACCGACCCTGAAGACGAGCCCGACGCCGAGGGCCTGCCCTACACGGGCGACGGCGCCATGACCGGCTCGGGGCGCTTCGACGGCGTCGGCAACCGGGAGGCCTACGAGCAGATCGCCGACTGGCTGGAGTCCGAGGGTCGCGGGGAGCGGTCGGTCAACACCCGGCTGCGCGACTGGCTGGTCAGCCGCCAGCGCTACTGGGGCTGCCCGATCCCCATCGTCCACTGCGACGACTGCGGCCTCGTGCCCGTGCCGGAAGACCAGCTCCCGGTCGAGCTGCCCGACATCGACGACTACCGGCCCAAGGGCCGCAGCCCCCTGGCCGGTGCCGAGGACTGGGTCGCCACGAGCTGTCCCTCCTGCGGGGCCGGCGCCCGGCGCGAGACCGACACCATGGACACCTTCGTCGACTCCTCCTGGTACTTCCTGCGCTACCTCGACGCGAACAACGACCAGGCTCCGTGGGACCGCGAGGCCGTCGACCACTGGATGCCCGTCGACCAGTACATCGGGGGCGTCGAGCACGCGATCCTGCACCTGATGTACGCGCGGTTTTTCACCAAGGCGCTGGCCGACCTGGGCCTGGTCGGAATCCAGGAGCCGTTCGCGAACCTCTTTACCCAGGGCATGATCACCCGCGATGGCGCGAAGATGTCCAAGTCCAAGGGCAATACGGTCAGCCCGGCCGACTACGTCGAGCGCTACGGCGCCGACGCCACCCGCACCCACATCTGCTTCCTCGGCCCGCCCGACAAGGGCGGCGACTGGGTCGACGAAGGCGTCGAGGGTGTTTTCCGGTTCCTGGGCCGCGTCTGGCGCCTGGGTCAGGAGGTGGCCGAGCGCACCGAGGCCGGTGGCGCGGGTGAGAGGGCGGACGGATCCGGGCCGGCGGGCGAGCTGCTGCGCAAGGCCCACTGGGCCATCGACAAGGCAACCCGCGACATCTCCGCCCTCGCGCTGCACACGGCGATCGCCGCCATCATGGAGCTGGTCAACGACGCCTACCGGCTCAAGGACGAGTTGTACGGGACCCCCGAAGGGGACGCCGCCGTCCGGTTCGCCGCCACGACGGCCGCCTCGCTGATCTTCCCCTTCGCGCCGCACCTGTCGTCCGAGGTCACCGAGCAGCTGACCGGCAAGCGGGTCTGGGAGCAGCCGTGGCCCGAGGCCGATCCGGCGCTGCTGGTCGCCGACACCTTCGAGCTGGTCGTCCAAGTCAACGGCAAGCTGCGCGACCGGGTGACGGCAGGCGCCAAGGCCGAGCGGGATGAGCTGCTGGCCCTGGCGCGGGGGAGCGACAAGGTCGCCCCCCATCTCGACGGCAAGGAGCTCGTCAAGGAGATCGTCGTGCCGGGCCAACTCGTCAACCTCGTGGTGCGCTGAGCGTGTCTTGCGTTTTCCCCGCAGCCTGGTGGGGAACCCGCCGACCGTGATCGTCATCGCCCGCCACGTCATCGTGTCCGGCAACGTCCAGGGCGTGTTTTTTCGAGACACGACCCAGAGCCGGGCGCGTGAGCACGGCGTGCAGGGGTGGGTGCGTAACCGGGAGGACGGAACGGTTGAGGCGGTCTTCGAAGGTTCCGTAGCGGCCGTCACGGAGATGTTGGAGTTCTGTGAGCACGGGCCCGAGCGGGCCGACGTCAACGGGGTCGAGGTCACCGAGCGCGAGCCCGAGGGACACGTCGGCTTCGAGGTCAGGCGCTGATCCGGCGGGAGGGCCGCGCCGCTCGACGGGCGCGGTCATGATGGGCGCGTGATCGTTGTTCCCCTAGCCACGTCGCTCGGTGTCGGGCTCGCCGCCGCGGTGCTGCTGGTCGTCGCCAACGGCTTCTTCGTGGCCACGGAGTTCGCCCTGGCCCGGATCCGACCGACGCAGGTGGTCGACCTCGAGGCGCAAGGAGTCGCCGGGGCCGGGTCGCTCAAGCACGCCTCGGACCGGATCGACGCCTACCTCGCCGCCTGCCAGCTGGGGATCACGATCGCCTCGATCGGGCTCGGCGTTGTCGGCGAGGAGGCATTCCACGATGTCTTCGAATCGCTGTTCGGCGAGGGTGCGCGAGTCGTCGGGATCGCCGTGGCCAGCGGCTTTGCCTTCGCCGTCATCACCCTGCTGCACGTCGTGCTCGGCGAGCTGGCTCCCAAGAGCCTGGCCATCTCGCGCAACCGGCGCACGGCGCTGTTGGTCGCGACGCCGATGCGGGTCTTCTACCTGGCCACCAAGCCACTGGTGGACTTCTTCAACTTCCTCGGCAACCTCGTGCTCAAGCCGTTCGGGATCCCGCCCGCCCGCGATGCGGTCGCCGTCCCGCACTCCGAGGACGAGCTGCGCTCGCTGCTGCGCGAGAGCGAGTCCCAGGGACTGATCGACGCCACCGAGCGCCGGTTCACCGAGCGCGTGTTCACGTTCGGTGACCGGCGGGTGCGCGAGGTCATGATCCCGCGGCCCCAGGTCGACTTCGTCACGGTCAGCGACGACCTGCGGGCCATCAGCGTCCGTGCCGCCGACACCACCCGCACGCGGCTGCCGATGTGCGAGGAGGCCGGCCTCGACGAGCCGATCGGCCTGATCCACGTCAAGGATCTCGTCGGCGCCGCGTTCGCCGGCGGAGAGACCGATCCGCGGAGCCTCGCCCGGGACCTCGCACGCGTCTCGGAGTCGACCCACATCGACGAGGTCCTGCGGACCTTCCGGCGCGACCAGCAGCACATGGGTCTGGTGCTCGACGAGCACGGGACCACCGTTGGCCTGGTCACGCTCGAGGACATCCTCGAGGAGATCGTCGGCGAGATCGAGGACGAATTCGACACGCCCGGAACCGACCTGCTGTGGTGGGAGGACGCCGAAGAGACCGTGCTGTGCGCGAAGGGCTCGGCGCCGACACACCTGGTCGCCGAGCGGCTCGGGGTTGTTCTGGACGACTCGTTCGAGGCGACCATCAGCGGCCATCTGAGCGAGCTCAAGGGCCGGGTGCCGAGGAAGGGCGAGCAGCTGCGGGTGTTTGGCGTCGGCGCCGAGGTCCTCGACGTCGATGACACCCTCGTACGCCGCGTGCGCTTCCAGCAGGCGGCGGACCGCGGCGACGGGCAGGACGCCGAGCCTGAAGGCTGAGGTCCGCCGGTAGGGGGTCGTCGCTGAACCGTCACCGGTCGTGCGCCTCCGGTCAGACGGGGTGGCCCAGGCTGGGAGGCGTGTTCGGGCTCTCGCGCATCCAGCTGGCGATCTACGGCGCCCTCGGGCTGGCCGTGCTTGTCATCGGCGGCCGATCGCTCGGCGGGCCCGCCGGGACGGTCGGGGAAGGTGCCGTGCCGGGCGACGGCCCAGCGGGTGCGGCGGTGGCGGTCAAGGCCGCCGGGGGAGGACGGGTCACGGTGCACGTCGCCGGGGCGGTACGCAAGCCCGGTGTCTACCGCCTCCGGGCCGACGCGCGGGTTGCTGACGCGGTTCGCCGGGCCGGGGGCGCAACAGCTCGCGGAGCCGACGATGCCGTCAATCTCGCGGCGCGCGTGGCAGATGGGCAGCAGGTCGTCGTGCCGGAGGAGGCTTCGCCGGATGGGAGCGCATCCGGAGGTCCGGCCGCGCCTGGTGGCGCAGTCGCGAGCGGGCCCGTGAGCCTCGGGTCGGCGACGGCCGAACAGTTGCAGGAGATCGAGGGAATCGGTCCCAAGACGGCCGAGAAGATCATCGCCTTCCGCCAGGAGCGCGGGGGTGTCGGCTCCGTCGACGACCTGGCGGCCGTCGACGGCATCGGGCCCAAGACCCTGGAGGCGCTGCGCGACCGGCTCCAGCCCTGATCGGGGTCGGGGGATGGCGGTCCGGTTCATCGCCGGTGGGGCGCTGGCTGCCGGTCTGGCCCTTGCTCCGGTCGCGCCCGGCTGGGCGGTATGGGTCGCGGCCGTGGCGGCCGGCTCGGCCGGCGCGGTGGGGGCCGGGAGTCCCGGCGTCCGGTGGGCCGGGCCGCTGCTGGCCGCCTGTGCCGCGGTCGTCGTCGGGCTCGTGGGCGGCGATCACCGCTTGGCGGCCATCGACGCTGCGGCGTTGCAGGTGGCGGAAGGGCGCACGATCTCGGTGCGTGGTCACGTCCTCGCGCCGCCACGCGCAGCCCGGGGGCAGCGACGCATCCGGCTCGCGACCCCGAGCGGACGGATCGAGATTCTGGCGCCGGATCGTGGCGCACCGCCGCGGGTCGGGCGGGAGATCGCGGCGCACGGAGTGGTCCGCGCGCCGCCACGGTGGCTCCGGGCTTCCCTGCAACGTGGCGGGATCCGGCGGCGGCTGCACGCCGACGCGGTTCGGATCACCGGCCGCACGCGTGGCGGGCTCGTCGGGGTGCTCGACGGGGTGCGGGATCGCGCGGAGGGGGCGCTGGGCCGGGGGGTGCCCGCCCGGGAGGCGGCGTTGCTGCGCGGCATGGTCCTGGGGCAGGACGCGGGGATCGACGCCCGCACGACCGAGGAGTGGAAGCGGGCCGGCCTGGCCCACCTGCTGGCGGTCAGCGGCCAGAACGTCCTGCTGCTCTCGCTGCTGGCCTGGGCGGTGCTGGCCGTTGCGGGTGTGCCCTTCACCCCGCGCCTGATCGTCATCGGCTTGCTGATCGCGGTGTACGTGCCGTTGACCGGAGCCGGCCCCTCGATCCAGCGGGCCGCGGTGATGGGGCTGGCCGGTGTGCTGGCCGCCATCGCAGGCCGCCCCGAGACACGCGCCTGGGGATTGCTGCTGGCGGCAGCGGGGACGCTGGCGGCGAACCCCAGGGCCAGTGGGGACGTCGGGTGGCAGCTGAGTTTCGCGGCGGTCGTCGGGATCATGGTCTGGTCGGGCCCCGTCAAGAACGCCATCGTCGACCGGCTCGGTTCGGGGCCAGGCGCACGATCGATTGCCGAGGGCGTCGCCGCCACCGTCGCGGCGACGCTGGCCACGGCGCCGCTGATGGCTCACCACTTCTCGGCCGTCTCGGTCGCGGCCCTGCCCGCCAACGTCGCGGCACTCCCCGCGGTCGCCCCGGTGATGTGGCTCGGGATGCTCGCCGCCGCGGCCGGGCAGCTCCCCGCCCTCCCGGTCGAAGTGCTCACGCTCCCGGCAGCGGCGCTGGCCGGCTGGATCCGCGAGGTCGGGGCCGCGCTGGCGGGGCCTGGGTGGGCGCAGGCCGACGTCGAGCTACCCGGCGGGGCTTCGGTGGTCGCGCTCTACGCCGCCTTGGGTGCCCTGACCTGGGCGTCGCGGGCCTGGGCGGCGCGGCGAGCCGGGCTCGTGGGTTCACCGGCGGGGCGCCGGATTGCCGCCGCGACCGGCGCGCTGGTGCTCGTGGCGGTCGCGTGGGCTGCGCCGGGCCTGCGGCCGCCGTCGCCGGGGCTCCCCGATGGCGCGCTGGTCCGGCTCGAAGCGCTGGATGTCGGTCAAGGCGACGCCTTGCTGATCCGCGAGCCCGGGGGCAGGGCGGTGCTCGTGGACGGGGGCTTCACGGGGACGGGCGTCGAGGACCACCTGCGCGGCCGGGGGGTGCGATCGCTGGCCGCCGCGGTGATCACCCATCCCGACGCCGACCACATGGGCGGAATCGAAGAGCTCCTGGGCCGCGTTCCCGTGTCCAGCCTGCTGTACCAGCAGGCGCCCCCGCGGGTCCTGAACGCAGCCCGGTCGGCTGGAGCCGCAGCGCGCCGCGTCGCAGCCGGGGACGTCATCGCCCTCGGGCCGGTACGGCTCGAGGTGCTCTGGCCCCCGGCTGGCGATCCATCGGCGGGGTCCGAGCCGAATGCCCGGGCGGTGGTGCTGCGGCTCGAGGCCGGCCGGCGCTCCGCGCTGCTGACCGCGGACGCGGAGGCCGAGGCGGTTCCCTACCCGCCGGAACCCGTGGAGGTACTCAAGGTGGCCCACCACGGAAGCCGCGACGACGGGCTCGAGGCCGCCCTGAACGTCCTGCGCCCGCGCGTGGCCGTCATCTCGGTCGGGGAGCGCAACCGCTTCGGCCATCCGACCCCCGATGTTCTCGCCGCGCTCCACGGCCACGGCGCGCAGATCAGGCGTACAGACCGAGATGGGACCGTCACGCTCGATGGCACACCACAAGGGTGGGTCCGGCGCTGACGCTGCTGCGTCCCGGCAACGACCTAGACTCGTGCGATGCCGCCCGAGCTCAAGCCCGCCTACCTGATCTGCGGAGGCGACGAGGCCAAGACCGAGTCAGCACTGGGGCGGCTGCGGGCACGGGCCGAGGAGGAGGGCGGCACGGGCGCGCTCGAGGTCTTCGCCGCCGACGGCAACAAGGCGCCTGACATCGAAGGGGCCATCGGTTCGATCCACGCCCTGTCGCTGACCTCGGGCCGCCGGATCATCCTCGTCGACGGCGTCGAAAAGGCCAAGAAAGACGGGCTGGCCCAGCTGGCCGCGGCGGTCGCCGACCCCGTGCCCGAGACCACGGTGGTCCTCGCGGCCCGCGGACCCGGGCCCAAGGAACTGTCGAAGGCCGTCGAGAAGGCAGGCGGACAGATCCTGCTCTACGAGGCCCCCGACGATCGGAGCCTTCCCGCGTGGCTGGTCGAGCGTGCCGCGGAGCGCGGCCTGGGCCTGGAGATGGACGCCGCCCGACTGCTGGTCGAGCGGCTGGGCACGAGCCAGCTGCGTCTGGCCAACGAGCTCGACCGCCTCGTCCTGTGGGCGGGCGAGGTGGGCCGGGTTGACCGCTCCGACCTCGAGGAGATGGTCGCCGACACCTCGGAGACCGCCACCTACCGATTCGCCGACGCCGTGGTCGAAGGCAACGCCGAGGTCGCGCTCGCCCTGGGCGACAGGCTGCTGTCCGAGGGCACGCGCCTGACAGGCCTCGTGTGGCAGCTCGCCAACCGCCTGCGCGACGCCCAGCACGCCGCGTCGGAGCTCGCCGCCGGAAAGCCGGCTGGGGAGGTCCAAAAGGGCATGCGGATGCCCCCGTGGGCGGCGCGCAAGCTCGTCGGTACCCTCCGCGACACCGACCCGCAGGCGCTGCGCAACGCGCTGATCGCCGTGGCCGACCTCGAAGGCTGGAGCCGTGGCGACGCCGACTACGACGACGCAACCGCCCTGGTCCTCGCGACGGCCCGCGCCACCACGCGGTAGCCGAGTCGGTGACCGCCCGATTTCGTGGTCTATGACCGCAGGATCGGGCACTCGGTGCGCCCTGGCTCGTGAGCGCCCGATTTCTCGGTCGATGACCGGATTATCCGGCTCTCGGTGAGCGGTTGGCTCAGCCGGAGTGGCCGGCGCGGATGCGCGCGGCCTGGGACTTCTTGCGGGCGCCGTTGTTGGCGTGTATCCCGCCGTGCTGGACGGCCTTGTCGATCCGGGAGACCAGCATGCGGTGCTCCTCGTCGGCCTTGGAGTCGTCGCCGGACTCGACGGCCTCGCGCAGGCGCTTGAACCACGTCTTGACCTCGCTGCGGCGCCGGAGGTTCTCCCGGTGCTCGCGCTCGGTGCGTGCGTTGCGCTTGATCTGTGAGCGAATGTTGGCCATGGTTTGGCTGCCCTTCCGGACGGCCGGTCACTATACCGAGTCTTGACCGAGCCACCCGATCGCGCCCCCGGCTCCTCCGACGACCCGGAGCCCCTGGTCCCCGCCGCCGGCTCGGCCGCGGGTGCCGGCGACGACGCGCCCGCCCCCGGAGGCGAGCCTGCCGAACAGCGGGCGGTGACCGATCCCCGCCGCCTCGAGCAGGAGCCCGGGGCGCGGGGCGCCGGCGAGGACGCGGCGGTCGGTCCGGTCGCCGACACGCCCGAGTCCGACGACAGCGGGTCGACGGGGCGCCGCCTCGCCGTCTCGACCGCGTTCTTCTCGGCGGCCACCGGGCTCTCACGGATCGCGGGGCTGGTGCGCGAGGTCGTCGCGGCCAACTACTTCGGCATCAAGGGGCCGATGTCGGCGTTCACCATCGCCTTCCAGGTCCCCAACCTCGTGCGCAGCCTTTTCGCCGACGCCGCCCTGCAGGCGGCCTTCGTGCCGGTGTTCACCGAGCACCTCGAGGCCGGGCGGCGCCGCGACGCGTTTGCGCTCGCCACCACGTTGCTGTTTGGCATCGGGCTCGTCCTTGGCGCGTTGACCGCCGTCCTGATCCTCGCCGCGCCGCTGCTGGTCCCGATCTTCGCGCCCGGCTTCTCCGGCCGGCTGGAGGACCTGACCATCACCCTGACCCAGCTGCTGTTTCCGATCCTTGTGCTGCTCGGGATCAGCGGCCTGCTGGTCGGGATGCTCAACAGCTACGAGCGGTTCGCTGCCGGGGCGATCGCCCCGCTGTTCTGGAACCTCGCGATCATCGGCACGCTGATCGGCCTCGTCCCGGTGATGCCGGAGGGCGACGAGATCTACGCGTACGCCATCGGCATCCTCGTCGGCACCGTGGTCCAGCTGGCCATCCCGGCCTGGGACCTGCGCAACACCCCGTTCTCCATCGTCCGCAGCCTCAGCCTGCGGCGGGCGTGGCAGGACGCGGGCGTCCGGCGTGTCCTCGTGCTGATGCTTCCGGTGACCGTCAGCCTCGGCCTGATCAACTTCAACCTCTCGATCAACAGCTTCTTCGGCACCTTGGTCTCCGAGCAGGCCCCGGCCGCGATCGACAAGGCCTTCCGGATCTACATGCTCCCCCAGGGGATCTTCTCCGTCGCCGTCGCGACCGTCCTGTTCCCGACGCTGTCGAGGTATGCGGCCCGGGGGGAGCTCGCCGAGTTGCGCGCCACGATGGGCTCGGGGATGCGCCAGATCGTGCTGATGCTTCTTCCCGCGACCGCCGCGATCCTGGTGCTCTCCGAGCCGATGATCCGGCTGGTCTACGAACGCGGCGCGTTCGACGGCGGCCAGACCGACCTCGTGGCCACGGCGCTTTTCTGGTTCGCCTTCTCGCTGCCGTTCAACGGCATGTTCCTGCTGTTCACCCGGACCTTCTTCAGCCTCCAGCGGCCCTGGGTGCCGACCGCGATCTCCGCCGGGAACCTCTTGGTCACCGCCGGCCTGGCCGCCGCGCTGTACGAGCCGTTTGGGGTCGCGGGCATCGTCGGCGCCACCGCTGCGGCCACCGCGCTCAGCGTCCTGGCCCAGGCGTTGGTCCTGCGCGGGCAGCTCGGCGGTGTCCAGGCGGCCCGACTGGCCTCCTCGTCGATACGGATCGCCATCGCCTCGACCATCCTCGCGGCGGTGGCCTACGGGGTGTGGACGGTGCTCGACGACGCCCTGGGCCGCTCTCTGGGTGCCCAGGTTCTGTCCATGGCCGGAGCGCTCACCGCCGGGCTCGCGGTCTACATCGCCGCGATCCTCGGCCTGCGCGTCCCCGAGGCCGCGCAGATCGCCCGCACGCTGCGCCGCCGGGCCACGGGCTAGCTGACGTGCCCAGGGAGGTTGTGAACATCTGAGCGGGCGGGGAGCCCCGGTTTCCGCGGAAACCGGGGCTCGGGCCGAAGAGCCATCCGGGCCCGACCTGAGGCTGTGGGTTGTCGAAGCTCACAACCAAGGAGGACCCGGATGAACACCCACCCTAGGGCGAGGCTCGGACTGGCCGGACGTCAGGCGTTGGTCGCCGCGATCGAGGCAGGCTCGTCGATCAGGGCTGCGGCAAAGACGTTCAACGTGTCGCCGGCGACCGCGCATAAGTGGTGGCACCGTTGGCAGAGCGCAGCCGCCGCGCAGCGTGTGGGGGGCGGCTGTCTTTGTGATCGCTCTAGCCGCCCTCGCCGCAGCCCAAACGAGCTCGCCGCCGACATTCAGGAGCGGATCTGCGAGGTTCGCCGCCACACTGGCTGGGGGCCGCGGCTGATCGCCGGCGTGGTCGGCCGCCCGCACTCGACGGTGCACCGGACCCTTGCCCGCCACGGGATCTCACGGCCGCCACGCGCTGCGCGCGAGCCGACCGTGCGCTACGAGTGGCCTTGCCCGGGCGACCTTCTGCACATGGACACCAAGCGCTACGCGCGCTTTGACTCACCCGGCCACGCGGTTACCGGCGACCGCTCCCGGACCGGCCGCCGCCGCGAGGCCGGCTATGAGTTCGCCCACTCGATCGTCGACGACCACTCACGCTTGGCCTACGTCGAGCTGCACGGCGACGAGCGCGCCGAGACAGTGGTCGGGTTCGTCGAGCGGGCGCTCGCCTTCCTCGGCGCCCACCAGATCAACGTCAGGCGGCTGATGACCGACAACGCTTTCGCCTACACCAAGAGCACCGCCCTGGCGGAACTGCTCGCCACCCGGCACATCCGTCACATCCGCACCAGGGCCTACCGGCCCCAGACCAACGGCAAGGTCGAGCGCTTCCAACAAACGATGTCGCGCGAATGGGCCTACGGACTCACCTACCAGTCCTCAGCCGATCGCCTGAGGGCTCTGCCACACTGGCTGCACCACTACAACGAGCGCAGACCCCCCACAGCTCAATCGGAGACCAACCCCCGATCAGCCGCGTTCACAACGTCTCCGGTCACGACA
>JBPCPM010000156.1:0-2590 GCA_050999155.1 Solirubrobacterales bacterium | reverse complement strand
CCGCTGGGTCGGGGCGCGAGACTGGCGCTACGGCCTGGCGGTCGTGGGGGCGGCGTCCGCCTGGCTGCCGTGGCTGCGCTATGACGACCGGCCGATCTTCCTCTTCTACGGGGTCGCGATCCTGCCGTTCACGATCCTCGCGCTGACCCTCACGCTCGGCCGGATCCTCGGCAGCGACCCACGACCCTCCCCCCGGCGCACGGCCGGGGTGATCGTGGTCGGGTCGTTCCTGGCCCTCGTCGTGCTGAACGCCGCGTGGTTCTGGCCGATCTGGACCGACGAGCTGCTCACGCGCGGGGAGTGGCTCGACCGGGTCTGGTTCAAGCGCTGGATCTAGCCGGGCTCGCGGGCGCCGGCCTCCGCGCTGCTCCGGTCCTCGGGCGGGTCGGGCACCTCCTGGGGGACGTCCTGCTCCTGCAGCGTGCGCACCAGCCACGCGGCCATCGACGCCGTCACCAGACCGACCAGGCCGATCCCGACGAACATCAGCGGCACCGCGATCGCGCGCCCCAGCATCGTGACCGGGTAGAGATCCCCGTAGCCCACCGTCGTGACCGTGACGACCGCCCACCACAACGCGTCGGGGTAGGTGGTGATGTTCGCGCCCGGGGCGTCCTGCTCCGCGTCGAGGATGGCGAGCGCCCCGAGCAGCACCGCGGCCGTGGTGATCGAGGCGGTGTAGATGCCCACCCGCCCGGCGAGCCCACCCATCGACGAGCGCTGGAGCAGCCGGAAGACCGCGATCAGGCGCAGCAGGCGCAGCGGCCGGAGGGCGGGCACGAGCACGAGCAGTGTGTCGTACCAGTGCGAGAGCGCGTAGGTGAGCCGGTGCTCGGCGAGGAACAGCCGGATCGCGTAGTCGATGGTGAACGCCACCCACACCAGCGTCGAGACGAGGAGCAGCCACTCGCGCACCGTCGGCTCCATCGACCGGTCGACGACCGGCCAGGCGTAGGAGATCAGGAAGGCCGCCGCCATCAGCAGCATCGGCACCTCGGCCTGCCGCTCGTAGCGCCGCAGGCGGGAGGCGTCCTCGGCGTTCTCCTCCCGCTCGCGGCGGCGGCGCGCCTTGCCCGTGACGCGCGGCTCGTCGTCGTCCGGTCCCGGGGGCGGCGCCGGAGCCGTCCCGATCCCGGCCTCGGACCCGGTCGTCACGACGGACCCGACAGCGCCCAGGTGACACCGGTGCGCTGCTCCGAGACCTCCCAGAGCCGCCGCGCGACGTCGGCGTCCCGCGACTGCGCCGAGCGCGGGTTCGGACCGGGCGGTCCCGCCATCCCGCCGAGGCGGGTCGGTCCGATGTAGCTGTCACCCGGGAGCGGCGCCACCGCCGCATGCACCGTGGGTCGCGCGCCGAAGGTCGCGCTCCGGGCGATGAGCTTGTTGGTGAACCACATCGCCACGTTCATCAGCGGGTTCGCGTGGTGGCTCTGGAGGTTGGTCGCGGCGTACCCGGGGTGCGCCGCCAACGCCATCACGGACGACCCCGCCGCCTCCAGCCGCCGCTGCAGCTCCGAGGTGAAGAGCAGGTTCGCCAGCTTGGACTGCTGGTAGGCGCGGGTCGGCCGGTACGCGCCCTCGAGGTCGAGGTTGTCGAGGTCGACCTGCGGCCCGTTGTGCAGGCCCGACGAGATCGTGACGACGCGGTCCTCGACGTGCGGCAGCACCAGGTTGGTCAGCGCGAAGTGGCCGAGGTGGTTGGTGCCGATCTGGCGCTCGAACCCGTCGGCGGTCCGGCCCTCGGCGACCATCATGATCCCGGCGTTGTTGATCAGCGCGGTGATCGGCCGGTCCCAGGCCCGGGCGAAGGACCGCACGGAGGAAAGATCGGCGAGGTCGAGGCGGCGCACCTCGGTGGAGCCGTCGATCGTCGCCGCGGCCTCCTCGCCGCGGGCCGGGCCGCGCACCGCGAGCACGACGTGGCCGCCCGCGCCCGCGAGCATCCGGGACGCCTCCAGCCCGATGCCGGAGTTCGCCCCGGTCACGACGAACGTGCGGCCGGTGAGGTCGGGAAGCGCGTTCATGGCGCCCACCGTAGCGAGTGGGGAATGCCGCGCTCAGGCCTGCCTGACCAGCGCGGCCAACCGACCCACGTCGGCGACGCGCTGCTCCGCGGTCTCGGCCAGGGGGTTGAGCAGGAACGTCGTCACGCCGGCGGCCCGGAACTCCTCGACCCGGCGGGCGATCTCGTCCTCCTCGCCCAGCAGCGAGACGGCCCGCAGCAGGTCCTCGGGCACGGCCCTCGCCGCGTCCTCCTTGCGCCCGTCGAGGTAGAGGTCCTGGATCTCCTTCGCCTCCGCCTCGTAGCCGTACCGGCACGCGAGCTGGTTGTAGAAGTTCTTGTCGCGGGCGCCCATGCCGCCGATGTAGAGCGCCAGCTGGTCCCGCAGGCGCTGCTGAGCCTCGGGGCTCGGCTCCCCGATCGCGAAGCCGATCTGCAGCTGGATCTCCAGCGGACCGAGCTCCGGATCGCGCTTGGCCAGGCCCTCCTCGAGCGCCGCGCCGAACGCGAGCTCCCACTTGCCCGGGTGGAAGAACAGCGGCTGCCAGCCCTCGGCGATCTCGGCGGTCATGGCGATGTTCTTCGGGC
>JBPCPM010000102.1:0-20593 GCA_050999155.1 Solirubrobacterales bacterium | reverse complement strand
GGAGAGAGAAGAAGAGAAGAGGGAGAAGGAAGGGGAAAGAGGAGCAAGAGGCAGGGGGGGGGGGGGAGCCGGAGGCGGGCCGGGAGCGCCGCCCTCGTCCTGTCGGTCGCCTTCGAGCTGTTGCGCTACGGCAACTCCGAGCCCCACGATCGCGTGCGCTCAGACGAGCGGGCCCGGTCCCACGACCGCGCGCCCTACGACGACCCCACCCGGCGGCTGTAGGGGCGCCTTCTACAGCTCGACGCCCTCGAGCTCCAGCAGCCGGCGCTTGGTCTCGGATCCGCCGCCGTACTGGCCGACACCTCCTGCCGCGGGCACGACGCGGTGGCAGGGGATGACCAAAGGGATCGGGTTGCGGGCCAGCGCCGTGCCGGCGGCGCGCGCCGCACGGGGCCGGCCGGCGTCGGCGGCCAGCCGCCCGTAGGTGACGACCTCGCCGTAGGCGATCGCCCGCGTCAGTCGCAGGACATCGCGGTGAAAACCGCGGATCAGCTGCTCGTCGAGGTCGAGCTCGAACCGGCGGCGGCGTCCGGCGAGGAACTCCTCGAGCTGACGCATCGGGGCGTCGAGACGCCGGGAGCCGGAGAGGATGCGCGGCGAGACCTCCGCCGACAGCGCCTCCAGCGCGTCGCCGTGGTCGAGGCCGGGCAGCACGACGCGGACGAGGCCACGCGGCGTGGCGGCCAGCAGCAGGCCGCCGATCTCGGTGTCCAGCGTGGCCGTGGCCACGTCGACCAGCCCGTGATCCTCTGCGGCGCTCGCGAACCGGGCGATGGCCCGCTCGGCCCCCGCACCGGACTCCTTCGGACGGGCGGCCCGGCTCGCCATCGCCCGGCTCCGCGGGCGCGCGGAGCCGCCGGGCCGTCGGCCACCCGGCGGCGCGCCGCGGGCTCGGAGCAGCCGAGGGCGGCGCCGATCGTGCGGTAGGACTCGTCGGCCAAGAACCGGCGGCCGATGGCCGACCGCTGCCCGGGGGGCAGGGCCCGGAGCGTCTCGACGAACCCCGTCCTGGCGAGGACCTCACCCACCCCCGGCACCGGCTCCGGCCGTTCCGGGGGCGCGGCCACCAAGACCTCGCGCCGGGCCCGACGCAGATGGTCGAGCGCCTTGTGGCGTGCGATCGTCAGCAGCCACGGTCGAGGGTCGGCGTCGTGATCGGCGCCGGGCCAGGCCCTCAGCGCGGCGAGAAACGTGTCCTGGAAGCAGTCGTCGGCCGCATCGGCACCCACGATGCCGGCGAGCAGGCCCCAGACCGCGCGACCGTGGGTGTCGAGCAGCTCCTGGAAGGGAACCCGCCGGCGCGGTCGCGGAGCCCGAGCGGGTCCCGGCGCGGGCCCGGGGATCGGCGGTGTGTGGGCGGCAGCCACGCCCATTCCACGCGCCGCGGCCCCCGAACGTGAGATCGGAGTGGGCATGGTACGTGGATCCTGACATCGGGCCGAGACCTTTAGCCTTCCCCCCCAAAAGGAGGGGTGGCAGAGCGGTTGAATGCGCCGGTCTTGAAAACCGGTAAGCGTCTTACGGCGCTTCGTGGGTTCGAATCCCACCCCCTCCGTCGCCGGTTCCGGTTGCCTCGGCCGGGCCGCTCGGGTTCAATGGGGTCCCCCGACCGATCGGAGCTTCACGGTGGACCGCCCCCTTGCCGTGCCTGGACGTCTGGCGCTCGTCGCCGCGCTGCTCGCATCGATCACCTGCCTGGCCGTCTGGCAGTCCGCCGACCGCGCCCTGGCCAACCACGTACGCGAGACCCGGGTCTCGGTGATGACACGCAACATCTACCTCGGCGCGGATCTCGTGCCGGCCTTCGTGGCCTCCGACCGCGAGGAGTTCGAGCGCCGGGCCGGAGACATCTTCCGCACCGTCCGCAAGCCCGATTTCCCCTCGCGCGCCAAGCGTCTGGCGCGCGAGGTGCGAGCCGCCACGCCCGACGTGATCGGCCTCCAGGAGGTGGCGTTGTGGCGCCGTGGCGAAGACGGGGAGAAGGACGGCGACGACACGCCGGCGCAGATCGTCGAATACGACTTCCTGCGGACCCTGCGCACCGAGCTGCGCCGCCAGGGGCTCAACTACCGCACCTCGGTCTCGCAGGTCGAGGCCGACATCGAGGTGCCCACCGACCTCGGCTACGACGTCCGCCTGAGCATGCGTGACGTGATCCTCACGCGCCGCGGGGCGGGCATCGTGCCCACCCGGTCACGACGCGACCGCTACCAGGACAACCTCACCGTCTCGACGCCGGTCGGCACCTTCACGAGCCGCCGCGGCTGGGTCTCGCTCGACGCCACCGTGCGCGGCCAGCCGATGCGCTTCGTCAACACCCACCTCGAGTCCGTGGGCGCGGAGGTCCGGGCCGACCAGGCGCGCGAGCTGCGGGCATCGGGCGGGCCGCTGCGCACCAGCCGTCCGCTGGTCGTGCTCGGAGACCTCAACTCCTCCCCGATCGACGACTCCGACGAGGGTGCGGCCTACCGGGTCCTCGAAAGCTTCGGGATGCGCGACGCCGTCCAGGAAGCGCGCGGCAACCCCATCCGCACCTGCTGCCTGTCGGAGACCGTCGACGACGCGCGTTTCGACTACGACACGCCGATCGACCACGTCTTGGTGCGCGGCTCCGGTCTGCGCGGCCGCACGGCATCGCGGGTGGGTGACGATCCGGGCAACCGGACGTCCGACGGGCTGTGGCCGTCGGACCACGCCGGGATCTTCGCCCGATTGCGGGTCCGGCGGGCTGCGCCGGTGGTCCGGAGGGCGCCGGCGTTCACGGGTCGCGCCGGGCGCTGAGCGGCCCGTCCGGCCCGTCCGGCCCGGCGCCTGCGCCCTCGACCGAGGGCCCGGCCGAGCGCTCACGCGGGTCTACCTGCGCAGCTCCAGCGTCGCGACGCGCTCGCCCGTGGGGCGGGGGCTACCGCCCCGCGGCTCCTCGGTCACCACCAGGCGCTCGATTTCCTTGTTGAGCTCGGTCGCCGCCACGCGAGCCTGCCCGTCGGACTCGGGCACGAACACGCCGACCGGAGCGGTGGTGCCCTCGTGCTCGCGCCACAGCTCATACACACGGCCCTCGGCCGGCTGGCCGAGGCCATTGAGCTCCAGCGTGGAGGTGGTGTTGCCAGGCAGCAGGGAGGCGGTCGCCGTGCCCGAGACGACCTCGACGCGCACCGGCTCCTGCGCAGCGTCCTCAATCGTGCTGCCGGCCCACAGGCCGATGCCGCCGAACAGCAGCGCGCCGGTGAGCGCGCCGACGGCGGCGGGACGGGAGAAGCGGTCCCGCCACCTCGTGGCCCGGCGCGGCGCGTGCGTTGCATCCGGACGGGCGCGCCCCGTCACGAGGTCCTCGGCCCGCGCCTCATCGGCCACGGCCTCCAGGACGCGAGCGCGCAGCTCGTCGGGCGCCTTTCTCGGCGCCACGCTCTCCTGCATCGACTCCAAGGCCGGCCGCAGCCAATCCGCGTAGTCGCGGGCTTCGTGCGAGCCGGCGATCAGCTGCTCGACCTCTGCGGATTCCTCGGGCGGCAGCGCACCGAGCATGTAGGCGGCAACGAGCTCGTTCATCGAGTCGCCGAAGAGGCGGTCGCTCATCGGTCGTCCTCCGCCCATTCGCCGAGCCCGGTCCGGACCTTCTCCAGCCCCAGCCGGATCCGGCCCTTGACCGTCCCGAGGGGAAGCTCGAGGCGCTTGGCGATCTCGGAGTGCGTGTAGCCGGAGAAGAAGGCCAGGCGCAGCACCCGCTGCTGATCGTCCGGTAGGCCGGAGAGCGCGCCGCGAACCTGCGCGGCCTGTTCGTTGCGCAAGGCCACATCGGCCGTCGGCTCGCCCGCCTCTTGGCGCTCGAGCGTCGCGTCGTCGTCGGAGTCCAGGGTGGGGGTCGCGCTCTGCTGCTTGCGCAGCGCGTCGATCGCCCGGTTGCGCACGGTCCACAGCAGCCACGAGCGGACGCTGCCGCGCGTGCGGTCATAGCGGCTGCGGTTGCGCCACACGGCGAGAAACGACTCCTGGATCACATCCTCCGCGGCCTGCTTGCGGCCGAGCATGCGGTAGGCGAGCGCGTAGCCCGCGCCGGCGTGCCGGTCATAGAGGACCTCGAACGCAGACAGATGCCCGGCTTGGACCTCAGGCATGAGGTCTTCGTCTGCGAGTCGTTTCGGATCGCCCATGAAGTGTCTACCAAGAAGGTACGCCGCTGCGGGGACCGCGGATCAGCGCCCGGTGCATGGGTGAGGAGTGTCCCAACGAACGACGGCGCCCCCGAAGGAGCGCCGTCGTCGGTGAGTCCAGGTTTCGCGACCCAGAGCCGCAGATCAGCCGATCAGCCGATCAGCTCTGGATGAACGGCTGGATGGCCTTCTCGACCTCGCTCTGCGACATCCCCTCGTCGAACGCGTTCGGAGCGGGCTCCGCGTCGTTCTCGAGCCGGATGGCAGCGGCGTGGCGGGCCTCGATCTGCACGATCGTGCCGGCCGTGGCCAGGATGTCCTTGCTCTTGATCTTCGGGGCGGCGCCGTTGTAGGCGGCGACCCCGGTGTCCTCGAGCGTCTGGGCGAGCTCGAGGAAGCTGGCCTTGTCGGACAGGTCGAACGTGAACGTCGGCTTCTTGGCCGGCGTCCCGCCCAGGTCCTCGATGGCCTTGGTCAGCGCGTCAACGTGCTCCTGCTCGTTGTCGCCGATCTCCTGGGCGAGGGACTCGAGGTCCCCGCCGAGGTCGACCTTCTCGATGGCCTGGTCGTAGAAGTCGGCCTCCAGGAACTCGAGCGTGAGCGCGAAGTTCAGGATGTCGACGTCACCGCTGTCCTGACCGAAGGCGCGGGCCGTGAACGGACCGGCTGCTGCCGCCCCGTAGGCGGCTCCGGCCGCGATGGCTCCCCGAACGAGAAACGCGGAGCGGGTAAGCCCCTTGACCTCGATCGATGCCGGCTGTGGCACATGGATGCTCTTGGAATACATGTTCTGAGTCTCCTTTCCTAGTGCCCGGGTCAGCTCTTGATGAACTGCTGGACTTCGTCCAGCACTTCCTGAGCAGAGGCCGGCTTGGCGAACGCGCCGTCGGGCGTGATCGGCTTGCCGATGGTCTTGTTCAGCGCCGCCGCGTGGCGACCTTCGACGGTGTGGATCGACAGCGCCGCGGCGAGAATGTCTTCGCTCTCGATGTTGGCGGCCTGACCCAGGTAGGCGGCGGCGCCGAGGTTCTCGACGGTCGCGGCCAGCTCCAGGATCTGGTCTTGGCTGTCGAGCGGGAACTCGGTCTTCGGCTTGTCGGCCGGGGTGCCGCCCGCGTCCTTGATCATCTTCTCCAGCGCCTCGACGTGGGCCTGCTCGTGCTCGCCGAACGACTTGCCGAGCTCCAGGGCGGCGCCCTTGAGCATCCCGCTCTCAGCGGCCTTGGAGTAGAAGTCGGCCTCGAGGTACTCGAGGGTCAGCGCGTAGTTCGCGATGCCGATGTCGCCTTCGCCGAACTGGGCGAGGGCGTCGGCGTCGCCGGTTTCGCTTCCGGTGTCGCCTGATCCGGCCTCTTCCTCGTCGTCGCCACAGGCGGCAACGACGACGGCGAGTGCTCCGGCGGCGCCGGTCCCGCCCATGAGGCGGAAGAAGCGCTTCCGCGATACGGGGTCTCGGAGCACGGTGCTCCGGTCCCGCTCGAGTGAACTGTCTGTCATTGCTGGCATTCCCCTCGGTTGATGATGGTGTGGCCGCGGTGGCTTGCGGCCAGACGCAGGTGGTGGAAAGACACCTTCGGGAAACCGGTGCCGGTTCCCTGCGTCTTGTTGGTGATACGTCCCCGCTCAGGTGCCGGATCACACCTTAGGTGATCCGAACGTTGTCAGCTGCGCTCGGCAGCCACCGGCTCGGGCCGGCGATCGACTTCGGGGGCCGCAAGACGCGGCGCCTCGTCGTCGGTGGCGGTGAGGCCACCGATCGAGGATTTGAACTCGCGGATGCCGCGCCCGAGCGACTTGCCCATCTCGGGGACCCGTTTGGGTCCAAAGACGATGAGCGCGATGGCGAGGACTACGACAAGTTCGAGTGGTCCGATATTTGGCATGTCCTTGGCTACGCAGGACCGGACCGCGTGGATCAACCCGGGGGCCAGCGGCCGGTCAGCGGCCGGTCAGCGGCCGGTCAGCGGCGCACCGTAACGGTCGTCTGGTCGCTGCTGCCCCGTTCGTGATCGAACCGGTAGTCGCGGCTGCGCCCGGGGCGCAAGACCACCGAGAAGTACCCGGCCCGATCGGTCCGCACACGGCGCAGCAGCCGCCACCGCGACGAGCCCCGATTGCGGTACAGCAGCCTCACGACCGCTCCGGGGTCGGGCTTGTACTGACCCCAGATGCGGGTCGCGCTGCCCCGGCGTACCGTCGTCCGGCTGGCCCAGATCGGATCGATGTAGCTGGCGGCGTACGGCTTGGCCTTGCCGTCGACGTCGAAGAGGCCGCTCTGCCAGCCCAGCCAGCGTTCGCGGCCGGGTCGTTCCGGCTCGTCCTTGTAGACGTACTGCGTCCATCCCCGGACCCTGGGATGGCGCCACATGACGTACTGGGCCTCCTGCATCCACTGGGCCTGCAGGTAGGGGGGGATTCCGGAGTCCGGATCGGGCGGATTGGTCTGGTAGGAGACCTCGGTGAACCACGCGCTGAGCTTGCCCTTGCCCGGCTTGCGCAGCCGGTGCTTGCGCTGCAGGCGGTCGACGACGCGCAGCAACCGCGAGGTGTCGGCGATCTGCGCGTCACCGATGTTGGCCGACCTGGTCTGCGGCGACTGCAGCTCCGCGTGGGAGTGGTGGGCGATGCCCCCGGCGACCGCCGATCGGAAGTTCCTGCAGTAGCCGTCGCGCACGGGGCGGTACTTCCGATCCACGCATCCGAACGACCGCAGGAAGGGCAGCGGCCTCAGCGCCTTTCGGTGACCGACGCGGTTGTGCCCCGACGGCGCGAGCTCCCCGATGAGGACGTGTGCGCTCGCGTCCCGGGCGCGGATCTGCGGATAGGCGGCCCGCACCAGGCGCCGGTAGTAGTGCGGCGCGTACGGCTCGTACCGCCCCTTCCGCTTCACCGACTGCGGCTGGAGCCAGCCGGCCTGGTTGGGCTCGTTGTAGATGCTGTAGAGGTCCGTCTCGTCCTGATAGCGGGCCGCGACTGCCCCGGCGAAACGGGCGAACCCGTCGACGGACGGCTTCCAGACGCCCAGCCGGCGCCCGGGGGACGCGCTGGCCCATACCGGTCCGGGACCGGTGATGGTGAGCTGCACGCGCAGCCCGCGGGCCGCCGCGCCGCGGACGGCCCGGTCGACCCGCGACCAATCGTAGCCGGGATCGCGGTGGTCGGACCCGTCGAAGGCCTCGGGCCCGCGGGTGGAGAACGGCGCGGGCGCAACCTTGTTCCAGACGACGTTGTAGCGGACCCGGCGAATGCCGATCTCACGCCAGCCCGACATGGCCGTCTCGGCCGCGCCGTAGGTGAGCAGGGCGTCGTCCTGGATCCCGACCTCCAACGCCGGGGACGCTCCGGCCGGCGACGGTGCCAGAGCGGCCGTGGCCAGGAGGCTGACGAGGAAGATAAGCGTCCGCGCCGACCGGCTGTCGTACTGACCGCCTCCCATCCCGGGGTGGTACCACAGGATGGGTGCGGAAAGCTCCGGTACCGCTATCGCGTCCCGATCGCTGCCGGAGATCCGTACTCGCCCAGCGCCTCGGGCAGGCGCACCGAGCCATCGGCCTGCTGGCCGTTCTCCATCAGCGCGATCAGGGTCCTACCGACTGCGACGGCCGTCCCGTTGAGGGTGTGGACGTGGATCGGGGCCTCGCCCGCGGCGGGGCGGTAGCGGCAGTCCATGCGGCGGGCCTGGTAGTCGGTCGTGTTCGAGCACGAGGTGACCTCCCGGTAGCGCTGCTGGCTGGGAATCCAGGCCTCGCAGTCGTACTTCTTGGCCGCGGGCGCGCCGAGGTCGCCGACCGGGATGCTGATCACGCGGTAGGGGATCTCCAGCGCCTGCAGGATCCGCTCCTCGAGGGCGAGGATCCGCTCGTGCTCGGCGACGGAGTCCTCGGGCGCGACGAACGAGAACATCTCGACCTTGTCGAACTGGTGCACCCGGAAGATCCCCCGGGTGTCGCGACCGGCGGCGCCGGCCTCGCGGCGGAAGCAGGTGGAAAATCCGGCGTAGCGACGGGGAAGGACGCCGTCTTCGATCAGCTCCCCCGCGTGCAGGCCGGCCAGCGGGACCTCGGAGGTGCCGATGAGAAACAGCTCATCGCGGGGGATCTCGTAGATCATCTCCCGCTCCCCCGGGAAGAACCCGGTGCCGACGAGCGCCTCCTCGCGCACGAGCACCGGCGGCACGACCGGGGTGAAGCCCTCCTCGTGGAGCACCGACAGGGCGAACCGGACGAGGGCCATCTCCACGAAGACGAGCTCGCCGAGCAGGTAGGCGAAGCGCGATCCGGACACCCGGGCGCCGGCCTCCATGTCGATGACGCCATGGGCGCGCCCGAGGTCGAGGTGGTCCCGGGGCTCGAAGCCGAACTCCGGTGGGTCGCCCACGGTCCGGATCAGCTCGGCGTCGGCGTCGCTGTCACCGTCGGGAGCGTCGGGTGCGGGGATGTTGGGAAGCGAGACGGCCAGCGCCTCGCGGCGGGCCTCGACCTCGGTCAGCTCCGCCTCGAGCTCCTTGAGCCGGCCCGACAGGTCACGCATCTCGGCGATCGCCTCTTCCGCAGGCGCTCCCGTACGCTTGGCCTCGCCGATCTGGCGCGAGACGTCGTTGCGCCGGGCCCGACCCGACTCCACCTCGGGCAGGAGCACGCGGCGACGCTCATCGAGCGCGAGGAGCTCGTCGAGCGCGTCGGCGGCGCCGCGGCGGGCGAGCGCTGCTCGGGCGACACCGGGATCGCGGCGGATCTGCTTGAGGTCGAGCGAGGCGCTCTCCTGCCCGGCGGCGCTACTGCGCCTTGGGACTGTCCGCTTCGCCCGGCTGCGCCGGACGATCGACCTTCTCGCCCGAGTACTTGCCGATGAAGTCCGCCACCGCCTTGGCGTCGGATCCGGTGACGATGTTCTGGGGCATGATCACGCCGGAGAAGCCACCGTTGCGGATCGCGTAGAGCGCGTCGTTGGCCGCGACCTGGCGCTGGCTGAAGTTCGGGCCTTGGACCCGCTTGTCGTTCTCGCCTGACCCCTCGGCTCCGGCGGTTCCGAGCGTGTGGCAGCCCGAGCAGCGATCGGCGAAGAGCTTGGCTCCCTTGAAGTCGGGATCGTCCTTGGAGAGTTCGATCCCCTCGTTGCCGCACGCCCCGACGAACATCGACAGGGCGAGCAGGGGCGCGATGAGAAGACGGCGGCGCACGACGCGGCGCATCATAATTGCTCTCGCCGCCCCGGAGCGGGGCCCCCGGCGGGACGACCGCGCCGACCCACCCCTGTCTCCGTCGGCAGCGACCTCCCGTGAGCCGCGCCCACATATCCCGACTCCTGTTCCTGGCAGCCGCCTGGACGGTGGCCGGTGCGCTGCTCGCAGGATGCGGGGCACCGCTGGGCGGAGGTTCGGAGGCCACGGTCACCGGCGACGCGCTGACGGTGCGCCTCACCGAGTACCAGTTCGAGCCCCAGGATCTGACGCTGCCCCCGAGGCCCATCGAGGTCCGCGTGGTCAACAACGGCAGCCTGGCCCACAACTGGCGGATCTTCCGGGGCGACAGCGAGAAGCAGCTGGTGGGCACCCCGACCTTCCAGGGCGGCACGCAGGAACGGCTGACGGTGGATCTCGAGCCCGGCACCTACACGGTCCGCAGCACGGTCGGCAACCAGGAGGAGCTGGGCATGAAGGGCACGATCGAGGTCCGCCGGCCCAGCGACCGCTGATCGATGAGCGCCCGCCCGGACCCCGAGCATTTCCGCGAGGTCCTCGCCTCCTACCCGACCGGGGTCACCGTGGTCACGGCCACGGGCCCCGACGGACCCTCGGGAATGACGGCCAATTCGGTGACCTCGCTGTCGCTGGACCCGCTGCTCATGCTGGTCTGCTTCGCCCGCACCGCCCGCACGCTCGACGCGGCGCGCCACGCAGGCCGGTTCGGGATCAACGTGCTCGCCACGGGCCAGGCCGGCATCGCCCGGCGGTTCGCGGGCAAGCAGCCCAACCCGGAGAAGTGGCGCGACCAGGACTGGACCGAGCGGGCGGGCTCCCCCGCCCTGGCCGGCACCGCTGCGTGGATCGCCTGCGAGCTGCGCGAGACGATCGAGGGAGGGGACCATCTCATCGTCACCGGCGAGGTCACCGAGGTCGACGGCAGCGACGAGGACCCCCTCCTGTGGCACCTCGGCGACTTCCGCACGATCGGCTGAGCCGAGCCGAGCGCCCGGGCCCGCCTTTAGACGACCGGGCTGACGAAGGCGGCGCGGAGGGCCAGGAGGAAGATCACCGCGCAGGAGCCCGCCATGATCGCCGTCTCGCGGCGGACGATCGCGTAGGCGACCGCGCGCTGGCGCTGGCGTTCGAGGGCGTGGAAATCGGTCTCGCCGAGCTCCCGCTCGGCTGCCCCGGCCCGCACGCCCTCGGCCGCCGCGGCGATCACGATCGGCAGCAGCCCGTAGACGAGGTGCAGCCCCTCCGAGGGCTCGCGCCCGGAGGCCAGCAGGATCCCCCCGATCGCCGCCTGTACGAGCACCGACACCTGGGCGACCCGCAACAGGTACCAGAACCCCACCGACGGCCGGTCGCTCAACCACGAGACCCCACCCCACGCGGCGACCCCGAAGTTCGTGACGAGCACAGCGATCCCGACGATCACATGGACCTCGGTCACGCGCCCACACCCCCACGCCACAGACCGCCGAGCACCTGATTCCTTAGCCAATGACCGCAATATCGGGCACTCGCCACACGAACGGCCCGCGACCGCCTGATATTTGGGTCATTGACCGCACTATCGGGCACTCGGTGGGGCGGGGCGGGGGGCTGCGTGCGCTCGAGCGTCGCGTGCAGCTCAGGCCCAAGCGCAGCGCGCAGCTCACGCCCGGGCGTTGCGCGGGTGATTCGACACAGGGGTCGGTCGCTCGACCCGCTGCCGCTGCTGCCGCAGCCACAGGCGCACGCGCAGGCGGCCGTGGATCGCGCTCGCCAAGTGCGGTTAGACACTATGTAACAACCTGACACAAGCTGGTGTATAACAACGCTTCCGGGTAGGAAACCGAACCGATCCTGCGGTACGGATATCCGGCACCCCCGTGCTCTCCAGCTATCTCCCAGTCCTGTTCTTCTGCATCCTCGGACTGATCATCGGGGGCGCGTTCGTCTTTCTCAACAGCGTCCTCGGACCGCGTCGGCCGAGCACCGTCAAGTCCGAGCCGTACGAGTGCGGGCTGCCGAGCGAGATCTCCCGCACGTTCCGCTTCGGCGCGAGCTTCTACATGACGGCGATGCAGTTCATCATCTTCGACATCGAGGTCATCTTCATGTATCCGGTGGCCACGATCCTCAACGTCGCCGACAGCATCTTCGTGCTCGTGCACATGCTGCTGTTCATGGTCCTGCTGGCCGCCGGTCTGGGCTACGCGTGGGCCAAGGGGGCCTTCGATTGGAGGTAACGCGGGAGAAGATCCGGGCCGCGAACCCGCTGGACGAGCCCGAGCGCCCGACCGGTCTGGCCGTCCAGCAGATCGGCACGCGGGAGATGCTGCGCGGCGGCCCCGAGTCCCGCGACCTGCAGAGCTTTGTCGAGGCCCGGCTGCTGCCGACCACGCTGGAGCGGGCCATCAGCTGGGCCCGGGGAAACGCGATGTGGCCCGCCACCTTCGGGCTGGCCTGCTGCGCCATCGAGATGATGTCGATGGTCACCGGCCGCTACGACACCGCGCGCTTCGGCTCGGAGGTGTTCCGCGCATCGCCGCGCCAGGCCGACATGCTGATCCTCTCCGGCCGACTGTCGATCAAGATGGCCCCGGTCGTGCGACGGATCTACGACCAGATGCTGGAGCCCAAGTGGGTGCTGTCCATGGGCGCCTGCTCGTCGAGCGGCGGCATGTTCGCCAACTACGCCGTCGTGCAGGGCGCCGACAAGGTGTTGCCCGTCGACATCCACATCCCCGGGTGCCCTCCGCGTCCCGAGGCACTGATGCACGGCATCCTCAAGCTGCAGCGCCAGATCCGCGGTCGTCCCGACCTCGGCTGGCGCGAGCGCTACGACGCCGAGGGCACGGAGGAGTGGGCACGGCTGCCCCAGGTCGACGCGAGGACCTCGAGCTGATGAGCGCCGCCGGCCCAGCGCTCGCCGGCGGCGCCGGGGAGCGCCACTGACGATGCCCGACGGTCCCGGCCTGGAACTGATCGCCCAGGAGATCGGCGACGCCCACGACGGCGCGGTTCTCGACACGGAGTACTTCCGCGACCAGGCGACCCTCGTGGTCGACCCCGAGCAGATCGTCGCGGTGCTCACCTGGCTGCGCGACACCGAAGGCCAGGAGTACCGCCTGCTGACCAGCGTCCACGGCGTCGACTACATGCCCGAGGTCCCGCGGTTCGCCGTCCACTACCAGATGGTCAACATGCCGCGGGTCGAGCGCCTCGGCGTCAAGGCCCCCCTCGCCGACCCCGCCGCCGAGAACGGCGACACCTGGAGCCTCGGCGACGAGCCGCTGCCCGAGATCGACTCGGTGATCGACGTCTTTCCCACCGCCAACTTCCAGGAGCGCGAGGTCTACGACTTCTTCGGGATCCGCTTCCGCGGGCATCCCGACCTGCGGCGCATCCTGATGCCCGAGTCCTACGTGGGCTGGCCGCAACGCCGCGACTTCCCGATCGGCGGCGACCCCGTGCTTTTCACCCACAACGAGCACGAGTTCCCCCGCTGGTACGCCCATGACTGATCGCACGACGCCGTCGGCCCGCGACACCTCCGAGGAGGTCTCGCTGCGCACCGAGGACCGGGCGCTGCAGGCCGGCACCGCCATCGCCGACACCGGCGCGGAGCTGCACGACACGATCGGCACGTCGGAGATCGAGCGCACCGACGCAGTCGAGGGCGTCGACCCCGAGCAGGAGCTCATGACGATCAACATGGGCCCGCACCATCCGGCCACGCACGGGGTCCTGCGCCTGCTGGTGTCGCTGCGCGGAGAGGTCGTGGTCGACGTCAAGCCGGTCATGGGCTACGTGCACACCGGCATCGAGAAGTCCTGCGAGGACAAGTCCTACTGGAAGGTCATCCCCTTCGTGGAGCGGATGGACTACCTGTCCTACTTCTTCAACATGGAGGCGTTCTGCGGCGCGACCGAGAAGCTGCTCGACGAGGAGATCCCGCCCCGGGCCCAGTACCTGCGGATCATCCACATGGAGCTGAACCGCATCCACTCGCATCTGGTGTGGCTCGGTACGACGTCGCTGGACCTCGGCGCGATCTCGATGTTCTGGTACTGCTTCCGCGACCGCGACAAGGTCCTCGACATGTTCGAGATGTCCGGCGGGCAGCGGATGCACACCCGCTACTTCCAGGTCGGCGGCGTCATGGAGGACATCCCGCTGGGGTTCGCCGAGCGGGTGCTGGACTTCTGTGACGACTTCCCCGAGCGGATCGAGCAGTACGCGGCGATCCTCGACCGCAACGAGATCTTTCTCCGGCGCACGAAGAACCTCGGCGTCGTGAGCCGCGAGCGGCTGCTGGAGCTCGGCGTGACCGGGCCGCTGTTGCGCGCCGCCGGCGAGCCGTGGGACCTGCGCAAGACCCACGATTACCTGCCCTACTCGGACTTCGAGTTCAAGATCCCCGTCGGCTCCGTAGGCGACGGCTACGACCGCTACGCCGTGCGGATGCAGGAGATGCGCGAGTCGATCTCGATCATCCGCCAGGCCATCGAGGGGCTGCCGGAGGGCCCCTACCGATCGCTGAACCGCAAGATCTCGCTGCCGCCGCGCGACGAGCTCGCCACCTCCATGGAGGCGCTGATCCACCACTTCAAGCTCGTGACCGAGGGGTTCCGGGTCCCGCCCGGCGAGGTCTACTACCCCATCGAGTCCCCGCGGGGCGAGCTCGGGTGCTACGTCCGTTCCGACGGCTCCTCCAAGCCCGCCCGAGTCCACATGCGCGACCCGTCGTTCGTCAACCTCCAGTGCCTGCGCGACATGTGCGTCGGCGGGTACGTCGCCGACCTCGTGCAGAACCTCGCGATGCTCGACCCGATCCTCGGAGGCATCGACCGGTGAGCCCCGACAACCTCCGGCCGCTGCCCCAGGTCCACCGGGTCGACGAGCGACCCGAGCTGGGCGCCATGGACCACACCCCCCACGCCTACGACGCCCAGGCGCTCGCCGTCGAGGCCCAGGCCGAGATCCCCGAGCTGCACGAGATCGAGATCCCCGGCGAGCTGCTGCGCCGCCTGGCCGCCCACCGCCACCGCTACCCCCAGCGCCAGTCCGCCTCGATCCCCGCCCTGTGGGAGGTCCAGAAGTGGCACGGCTGGTGCTCACCCCAGGGCATCCGCCAGGCCGCCGCGGTCCTGGAGCTCACCCCTGCCTTTCTGGAGTCGGTCGCGAGCTTCTACGACATGCTCAAGCTCGAGCCCGTCGGCCGCCACTCGATCATGGTCTGCACCAACATCTCCTGCTGGCTCAACGGCGCCGACGAGCTGATGCAGGCCTTCGCCGACAAGACGGGCGCCCCCGCCGGGCGGGGCACCTCGCCGGACGGCAACATCGAGCTCGAGCACTTCGAATGCCTGGGCGCCTGCGACCTCGCGCCGATGGCGTCGGTCGACTACCGCTACTACGGGCCGCTGGAGCTCGATGACGTCCAGACCATCATCGAGCAGCTGAAAAACGGCGACGAGGTGCTGCCCGAGAAGGCCCTGCCGGCCCGCCCGGCCGCGGGCGGTGAGCTCGACGAGATCGACGACCGCGTGGCCGAGCACTTCGACCGTGTGATGGACACGGCCGCCCGCGTGCGTACCCGCGGCGCCGACCTCGCCGGGGCCGAGTACGACAAGCACCCCGACCAGCGCGAGGACCCCGTGGACCCCGAGCCGTCTGACGACGACAAGCGCGTCGAATCGGCCGGCGACCCCAAGGGCGCGACCGCAGGAGAGACCGAGGCCACCCAGGCGGCCAGCCGCGCCCCCGACGCACCGGCCGCCGCCGACGGGCAGGATGGGCAGACAAAGCGCAGGGACCCGAATGAGTGAGACCCGCCTGCTGTTCCACGACCTCGACGCGCCCGAGCTGACCTCGCTCGCCGGCTACGAGAAGCGCGGCGGCTACCTCGGGCTGCGCAAGGCGCTGGACTTCGACTCGCCGATGATCATCGACCGGCTCGAGGCCTCGGGCCTGCGGGGCCGCGGCGGCGCCGGATTCTCCATGGGCAAGAAGGGCTCGTTCGTCCCCCGCGACAACCTCGTCAAGTACGTGGCCTGCAACGCCGACGAGTCCGAGCCCGGGACCTTCAAGGACCGCGAGCTGATGATGAAAAACCCCCATCAGCTCATCGAGGGCAACCTGATCGCCGCCTACGCGATCGGGGCCGGGCACTGCTTCATCTACATCCGCGGCGAGTACGACCAGATCGCCGACGTTCTCGACGCCGCCGTGATCGAGGCGCGCGACGCCGGGTTCATCGGCACCGACATCCTCGGCTCGGGGTTCAACTGCGAGATCGTCATCCACCGTGGCGCCGGCGCCTACATCTGCGGCGAGGAGACCGGCCTGCTCGACTCCCTGGAAGGCAAGCGCGGAAACCCGCGGCTCAAGCCGCCGTTCCCCGCGGTGCAGGGCCTGTACGACAGCCCCACGCTGATCAACAACGTCGAGACCCTGTCCAACGTCCCCCACATCGTGATGAGCGGCGAGGACTGGTACCGGCGCTTCGGCACCGAGGACTCTCCCGGGACGAAGGTCGTGTCGATATCGGGCAACGTCAAGCGCCCGGGCAACTACGAGATCGAGCTGGGGATCTCCTCCCGCGAGCTGATCTACGACCTGGCCGGCGGCCTGCCCGACGGCCGCGAGCTCAAGTGCTGGTTCCCCGGAGGCTCGTCGTCGCCGATCCTGCTGGCCGAGCACCTCGACCTGCCCTACAGCTTCGAAGCCATCGACGAGGCGGGGTCGATGCTCGGGTCCGGCGCGATCATCGTCGTCGACGACGCGCACTCGATCGTCGAGCTGGCCCTGCGCACCGCGCAGTTCTACAAGCACGAGTCCTGCGGCAAGTGCACCCCGTGCCGCGAGGGCACCAACTGGACGGTCAAGACCCTGCAGCGGGTGCTGGCCGGCGAGGCCACCCACCAGGACCTCGACACGATGACCGCCTTGCAGGACGGGATCATGGGCAACTGCCTGTGCGTGCTGGGCGACTCCATGGCGATGCCCGTCGGCTCGATGGTCGCCAACTTCCGCCGCGAGTTCGAGCAGGCCATCGCCGCCGGGCCCCACGCGGACCTGCCCACCCCGGCCGACGTGGCGCCGCCCGGCCCCGTCGAGCTGGCCACGGGGGCGGCCCGGTGAAGCCCGCGCAGACGCTCATCACATTCGTCATCGACGGTCGTGAGGTCACCGCGCCTGAGGGCGAGATGCTCGTCGACGCCGCTCGCCGCGGCGACATCGACATCCCCGTCTTCTGTTACGAGCCCAAGCTCGGCGGCCCCGTCGGCGCCTGCCGGATGTGCCTCGTCGAGATCGAGGGCATGCCCAAGCTCCAGCCCGGGTGCGCGACCGGCGTGCGCGACGGGATGGTCGTCTACACCTCCAGCCGGGAGGCCACCGAGGGCCAGAACGCCGTCGTCGAGTTCCTGCTGGCCAACCATCCACTCGACTGCCCCGTCTGCGACAAGGGCGGCGAGTGCCCGCTGCAGGACATCTCCATGGGCTGGGGCCGGGGCCGCAGCCGCTTCCAGGAACCCAAGCGCCACTTCCAAAAGCCGCTGCCCCTGTCGCCGCTGATCGCCATCGACCGCGAGCGCTGCATCCTGTGTTACCGCTGCGTGCGCTTTTCCCAGGACGTGTCCCAGGACCAGCAGCTGCAGCTGCTGGACCGGAGCTCCGAGACCTACGTCGGCACCTTCAACGAGCGACCCTACGTAGCGCCGTTTCACGGCAACATCACCGAGCTGTGCCCCGTCGGCGCCCTCACGTCGCGCCCCTACCGGTTCCGCGCCCGGCCCTGGGACATCGAGGACGCGGCCACCGTGTGCACCCTCTGCCCGTCGCAGTGCAACGTCAAGCTGACCGTCCGCGACGAGCGGGTCGAGCGGGTCATGGCCCGCGACAACCCCGCCGTCGACGACGGCTGGCTGTGCGACAAGGGCCGCTGGGGCTACGAGATGATCCACTCGCCCGACCGGATCACCGCGCCGCAGGTCGGCGGCGACGACACGACCTGGCAGGACGCGCTCGAGCGCGCCGCCAAAGGCCTGCAGGCGGCCGGCGCCAAGACGGCCGCTCTCGTCGGCGGCCGCGCCTCCAACGAGGAGGGCTATTTGGTCCAGAAGCTCGTGCGCGACGTACTCGGCGGCACCGACGTCGATTCCCGCCGGGCCGGCAAGGTCGAGCGCGACGCGGTGCTCGCCCTCAGCCGCCCGGAGCTGCAGGCCGCCGTCATCGACGTCGACTGGGCCGGAGCGATCCTCGTGCTCGACGCCGATCCGATGCACGCCGCCCCGGTCATGGACCTGCGGATCCGCAAGGCGATCCGCGAGAACGGCGCGAAGCTGTGCGTCGCCACCGCCCGGCCCACCCCGCTCGACGGCGGCGCCGAGGCGGCCGCCCGCTATGCGCCCGGGGCCGGCCCCGAGTTCGTGGCCGCGCTGGCCGGTGCGCTGGGCATCGACGGCTACGACGCCGACGGGGACAGCCCCTACGCCGACGACGCCGACGAGATCGCAGGCATCCTGCGCGAGGCCGACGACGCGGTGATCGTGTGGGGCGAGAACCTGACCTGGGGCCCCGACAGCACCGACGCGGTCCGCGCGCTTGTGGCCATCGCCGAGCACCTCGGCCTCCACGACAAGCCCGAGTGCGGCCTGCTGGAGCTGCCGGTCGAGACGAACGCCCGCGGTCTGCGCGAGGTCGGCTGCCTGCCGGGCGTCGGCCCCGGCCTCACGGACATCGGCACCGGGCGCAACGCTGCGGAGATCCGCGAGGCCCTGATCGACGGTGAGCTCGATGCGATCGTCCTCTTCGACACCGACCCGATCCGCGACCTGCCGCGCGGCGACCGTTGGGCCGAGGCGCTGCGCCAGGCCCGGTTCGTGCTCAGCGTCTCGGCCTTCGCGACCGGCTCGGCCTCGGCGGCCGACGTGGTGCTGCCCGCCGAGACCCACGCAGAGAAGGACGGGACCGTCACCCACTTCGAGGGGCGTCTGCAGCGCCTGCGTCCCGGTATCCCGCACCAGGGCGACGCGCGCATGGGCTGGCAGTGGCTGGTGGAGCTCTCCGCCCGGCTGGGCACCGAGACCGGCCTGCACACCGGCCCGATGGTGCTCGCCGAGCTCGCCGGGAAGGTCCCCTTCTACAAGGGTCTGACCCACGACGAGATCGGCGGCCGCGGCCTGCGGTGGCTCGACCGCGACCCCGCCACGGCCTACCCCGCGCCCTCGGAGCAGTGGAAGGACCCGGAGCCCGACGACGACCGGTCCGACGACGGCGACGCGACCCACGCGGCCGGCGGCGCCATCGGCGGCCGTCCCCAGCCTCCGGCCGACGAGGACCTGACCCCGGCGGGTCCGGCCGTGCGCTCCTCCGAGCAGCTCGCCGAAGCTCAGGACATCGTCGTCGGCACGTGGCGCGATCTGTGGGCAACCGAGGTCACCGAGCGCAACCAGCCGCTGATGTTCCTCACCGCCCAGCAGCGCCTGGAGCTCAGCCCGGCAGACGCCGAGCAGCTCGGCGTGGTGGGCGGTGACGAGGTCGAGGTCACGAGCAACGGCACCACGGTCAACGCGCTGGTCATGGTGCGCGAGCGGATGCGCCCCGGGGCCGCGTTCATGGTCGCCGGCACCGCGACCGACAACGCCAACGCCTTCGAGGACGCCGAGCCCCAGCGCGTCTCGGTCCGCCGGCGTGTCGCCGTGGAGGCGGCATGACGGCCCTCGCGCCGCTGGGCGCAGTCGACTTCATGGAGTCCTGGTGGGCGATGGGCCTGAAGTCGATCATCATCGTCGTCGGGATCCTGCAGCTGGTCCCGATCATCCTGCTGGCCGAGCGCAAGCTGCTCGGCCGGTTCCAGGTCCGCGTCGGTCCGAACCGCGTCGGCCCGTTCGGCATCCTGCAGCCGCTGGCCGATGCCCTGAAGCTACTGTCCAAGGAGGCCTACCGGCCGTCCAACGCCGTTGCCACCCTGTACGCGATCGCGCCGGCCATCACCGTCTTCTCGGCCGTCGCGACCCTGGCCATCCTGCCCTGGGGCGACGTCGAGGGCGGCGTCGGGCTGTACGGGATCGATGTCTCCATCGGGATCCTCTACGCGTTTGCCTTCGGGTCCATCTCCTTCTACGGCCTGCTGCTCGGCGGATGGGCGTCGGGCTCGAAGTACAGCTTCCTGGGGGCCATGCGCTCGGCTGCCCAGCTGATCAGCTACGAGATCGCCCTCGGGCTGTCGCTGCTGGGCGTCGTGATGATGGCCGGCACGCTGTCGCTAACGGAGATCGTCACCGCCCAGGCTGACCTGGGGATCGCGTTCATCTTCCCGCAGTTCGTCGGCTTCATCGTCTTCATGGTCGCGGGCTTCGCCGAGTCCAACCGCCCCCCCTTCGACCTTCCCGAGGCCGACGCCGAGCTGGTCGCGGGGTACATGACCGAGTACGGCGGCATGCGCTTCGGCTCCTACTTCCTCGCCGAGTACATGGAGATCATCGTCATCTCCGGGCTGGCCACCACCTTCTTCCTCGGCGGCTGGTTGCTGCCCTTCGGGATCGAGGCGGCCGGGTGGCTGAGCCCCTTTATCGTGCTGGGCAAGACGCTGGCCATCATCTTCCTGTTCATCTGGATCCGCGCCACCCTGCCGCGCCTGCGCTACGACCAGCTGATGTCGCTGGGCTGGAAGGTCATGGTCCCGATCGCGACGCTCAACGCCATGGTCACGGCCGTCTTGGTGGTGCTCCTGTGAGCGACGGACGCACGGAGGGCGCGGGCGAGGAGAAGATCGTTGATGCCACCGCCGCCAACGCGATCAACGAGGTCCGCCATGACGCGGCCTACCTGGCCGACGACGACGTGCTCGACGTCCAGCGTGGCCCCGAGCCCGGTGGCATGGGCGGCGTCTACCGCGCCTTCGGCGAGACCCTGCGCGGCCTGAAGACGACGATGGAGCGGCTGCTCGAGGGTCCTGACACCATCGAGTACCCGGAGGAGAAGACGCCGGTCTACCCCCGGTTCCGCGGCCGGCACAAGCTCCATCGCTTCGAGGACACCGGGCTGGAGAAGTGCGTGGGCTGCTCGCTGTGCGCCGCGGCCTGCCCGGCCGACTGCATCCGGGTGGTCGCCGCCGAGAACACGCCCGAGGAACGGATCTCGGCCGGCGAGCGCTACGCCGCCGTGTACGAGATCAACCTCTCCCGCTGCATCTTCTGCGGCTACTGCGAGATCGCCTGCCCGTTCGACGCGATCACGATGGGCCACGACTACGAGCTCT
>JBPCPM010000090.1:0-27224 GCA_050999155.1 Solirubrobacterales bacterium | reverse complement strand
CGCTCAGGCCGTGAGCAGCCCCGGGCGATGGCGCCGACCGACAGCGACGAGGTGTTCGTCGCGAGCACGAGCGTGTCGTCGCCCGTGTCGCAGAGCGTGTCGAACAGGTCGCGCTTGAGCCCCAGCTCCTCCGGGGCGGCCTCGATGACCAGGTCGTTAGCGGCGAGATCCTCGAGATCGTCCACGGTCGTGAGCCGGTCCTTGGCCTCCGAGGCCTCGGCCTCCTCCCAGCGTCCCTGCTCGACGCCGCGATCGAGCATCGTGCCGATGTGGTCCTCCGCGCGGCTCAGCGCGTCGGCGTCGGGGTCCCAGAGCATCGTGTCGAACCCGCTCAGCGCGGCCAGCTGCGCAATGCCGGCCCCCATGGTGCCCGCCCCGGCAACCCCTATCCGGGAGATGTCGTGATCGCTCATGATCTGGCGAGTTCCTCGTCGCGGGCTTGCGCAAACGCATCCCGGGCCTGCTGGGTCGTCTGGCCGTCTGGATCGGAGAGTTTCTCGCCGTCGACCGAGGCCACGGGCTGGACCTCCCGTGTCGTCGAAGCGAGGAACGCCTCCCGCGACTCGCGCAGGTCCGAGAGGGGAAAGGGGCCCTGCTCGACGTCGAGCAGGCTCTCCAGCCGCTCCCGGGTGATGGACGCCAGCAGCCCGAGGTCGAGGGTGGGCGTGCGGAGCTGCCCGCCCTGCGTGACCCAGAAGACCGTGGCGGTGGGCGCTTCGAGCACCGTGCCGTCGGGGTCGACCAGCACCGCCTCGTCGGCTCCCCGGCTCCGCGCGATCCGCGAGCAGTGCATGTTGGCGGCGTACGAGAGCGACTTGACCCCATCGAGTACCGAGCTGGGACGGAAGGTCACGGAAACCAGGCGCAGGGTGCGACCGCGGTCCGGGAGCGGCTCGGCCATCACGATGCGATGCCCGCCGCGTGTGAGCACGATGCGGACCTGGGCTTCGCGACCGGCCATCTGCTCGAGGACATCGGCGAGTTCGTTGGAGAGGGCCTGACGGTCCCACGGGAGCTCGATCGCGGCGGCCGAGCCGGCGAGGCGGTCCAGATGGTCGGCCAGGGCGAAGGGGGCGCCCGCGTACAGCCGGATGACCTCGAAGGCGCCGTCGCCGCGCAACAGCCCGTCGTCGGATGCCGGCACCGTCGCATCGGCGACCGACCCCAGGACACCGTCGACGCTTGCGGGGAAGTCCGAGGTCACAGCACGCGAGGCTATCCGCTCTATCCTTGCCAGGGGTGGGGTTCTTCCTCTTCACGTTCGTGGGGATCGGGCTGCTTGTGGCGGTGCTGCTGCTGATCGCGCGGCTATACCCGGGGTCGGGCGCCGACGTCATCGACTGGAAGCTGACGCGGTCGATGGAGACCGAGGCGATACTCGAGGTCGACGACATCGACCAGATGCTCGAGGCCCAGAACGAACGTCGGCGGCGGAGCGGCCGCAAGGAACTGTCCATGGACGACGTGCACCACCGCGTCCGTGAGGACGAGCGGGTGCGCGAGCGTGCCCGCCCCGCCCAAGAGCGGCTCGGTCGCGACACGGTCGAAGCCGAGGAGTTCATCGAAGGCGAGTTGGCCGCCGAGCGGGCGCGGACGCGTGCCCCCAAGCGCGGCCGGCGCCCCGCGCGCCCCGACGCCCCGCCCGACGAGGGCGGGGCCGACGGCCGGTCCTGAGCGGGTCGGCGTGGCCCGAGCCCTGATCGTCGGATGTGGGTGCCGTGGCCGCGCGCTGGGACGCCGATTGCTCGATGGTGGCTGGCAGGTCCGAGGGACCAGCCGGAGCGCCTCCGGGCGCTCGGAGATCGAGGCGGCCGGCCTGGAGGCGGCCGAGGCCGACCCCGCCCTGCTGGGCACGGTTCTCGATCACGTGGCGGATGCGACGGTCGTCGTGTGGCTCCTCGGATCGGCCACCGGGGACCCCGCCGACGTCGGCGCCCTGCATACCGCGCGCCTTCCGGCCTTGATGGAGGGTCTCGTCGACACCCCGGTGCGGGGAGTCGTGGCCGAAGCGCGGGGCACGGTGGACGCTCGCGACCTGCAGGCCGGCGCCGACGCCCTCCGCCATGCGGCCGAGCGCTGGCGGTTTCCGGTTGCCCTGCTCGAGCACGATCCTTCCGACCACGACGGGTGGCCGCAGGCGGCAGCCGACGCGGTGACGGGCGTGCTGCGGGCGGCTGTCTGACGAAGGGGAGCTGCCTGGGAGCGCCGGCCGCGACTAGTTGAAGTCGCGGGGCGGGAGGCTGGTGTCCTCCCAGGGGGCGACGACCGGGTTCTCGGTCGGCACCTTGTCGAACAGCGTGACCGCCAGGAACGCCCCGCCGAAGACGATGATGAGGGCGGCGAGCGCGCCGCCGAAAGCCATCAGCTGTGTCTTGCGCTGCGGCCCGTAGCCCTCGCCGACGATCTTGCGGCGTTTGTCGGCGCCGGTCGCGTCGACCTCCTTGACCTCGCCCGGTTCGGGGTTGTCGCGCTCAAGGATCTTCTGCGCCGTGCCCGGCGCGAGCGACGCCGCGCCGGCCTCGTCGCCCATGACGGACTCCAGCGACTCGCGGCTCTCTTTCTGGCGCTCCAGGTACGGCGTCCGGCCGAGGGTAAAGCCGCCCGGGCCCTTGGACCAGTCGTCGACCTCCTCGTGGGAGACCGTGATCTTCTCGGGCTCCTCCTCGGTCTGCTCGGCCGCCTCGTCGCTCGAGGTGTCGTCGGCGGACTCGTTGCTGGCCGTGGTGGCGTCCGCGCCGCCCATGACCGATTCGGAGTCGTCGAGGCTGTAGCCGTCCGACTCGTCGGGGGCGTCGTTGCTGGCCTTGGTGGCGTCTGCGTCCTTGCCGGAGCGGTCGGTCTCCGGCCGCGCCCAGTCGGGAACCCACCCAGGCAGCTTCGAGTCTTTGTCCTCACCCATACGCGAACCGTACCGCGCCTCGCCCCGGTATTTCCAGTGGCAACCGGCGCGTGGCCCTGCGGGCACACGAACCGCGCCCGGTTTGCGAGGTCCGCACACCCACCCTATAATCTCGATCAGGAATAGACGAAATCGAGCTAGGAGCGCACGTATGGGCGAGTACGCCAAGGATGTCCTCGTAAGCACGGACTGGGTTGCCGAGCACCTCGACGACGACGCGATCCGCATCGTCGAGGTCGACGAGAACCCCGCCCTCTACCGGGAGGCCCACATCCCGGGTGCCATCGGCTTCGACTGGCAGGCCGACCTGCAGCACGACGTCCGCCGCACCTTCCTCGACGCCGACGCCTTCGCCGAGCTGATGGGCAGCGTCGGGATCTCCAACGACCATACGGTCGTCCTGTACGGCGATCGCAACAACTGGTTCGCCGCCTACACCTACTGGTACTTCAAGTACTACGGCCACGACAAGGTCAAGCTGGTCAACGGCCCGCGGGAGAAGTGGATCTCCGAGGACCGGCCGACCGAGACCGGCGAACCGTCGTATGAGCCCCAGACCTTCGAGGTCACCGAGGTCCGTGACGAGCTGCGCGCCAAGCGCGACCGGGTCCTCGAGGAGCTGGAGGGCCCGACACGCCTCGTCGACGTCCGCAGCCCCGCCGAGTTCTCCGGGGAGACGCTGGCCCCGGCGGGCTACGAGGGCGAGTCGGCCATGGTCCCGGGCCACATCCCCGGCGCCGCGTCGGTCCCCTGGTCGCAGGCGGTCGCCGAGGACGGCACGTTCAAGCCGGCCGACGAGCTGCGCGAGCTGTACGAGGGCAAGGACGTGCTCGCCGACGAGCCGATCATCGCCTACTGCCGGATCGGCGAGCGCTCGGCCCACACCTGGTTCGTGCTGCACGAGCTGCTGGGCCACGACGACGTGCGCAATTACGACGGCAGCTGGACCGAGTGGGGGAGCCTCGTCGACGTCCCCGTCGAGCAGGGTGCCGGCTAGGGACCACGGTTAGTCGCGCCGCGGGCGGGGTAGGCCCTTGACAGGGCGCCCGCCCGCGGGACGTGGCGCCGCCGGTCTAACGAGTGAGAGGACAGTTGATGGCAAGCACGCTCAGTACGTTCGCCAGGACCGCAGCCAAGGGCTCGGCGAAGACACCCCCGGCAGCTGCCAAGGGCGCCAAGAAGGCCTCGCGCCTGCCCTACAGCGCCGGGAAGGCCGTTGGGGCCGTGGGCGGTGCCCTGTGGGGCGCTCGCGCCGCACGCCGGCTGCACCGTGGTACCCCGCGGGGCCTGCTGGCCGTCGGAGCGGGTGGCCTGCTCGTCGGCGTGCTCGTCGGGCGGCTGCTCGGCAAGGCCGCGTCCGGATCGTCAGGGTCGCCGAGCCCGTCGGCCGGTTCCGGCTCGGGCTCGCCGTCGACCAGCGTCGACACGGGCAACGATCCCGCGCTGACCGACAAGGTCAAGAGCGAGATCCTCCGGCCCGACGACACGCCGGACGGGATCGCCGTCAACGTCGAGTACGGCGCCGTGTACCTCCGCGGGGAGGTGGCCGAAGAGCAGCAGGCCACCGACCTCGTCGAGCGCGCCCGCGCCGTCGACGGCGTCAACCGCGTGGTCAACCTGCTCCACGTGCCCGATGAACCTGCACCGGCCAAGTCCGAGGGCGGCAACGGTTCCACCTGACCAGGGAACCGGATCGATGTGGTGAGGGGCGGTCCTTCGGGCCGCCCCTCGTCGTTCCCCGGTCCTATCCGCGGAAGCGCTCGAGGAAGGTGCCGAGGATCCGTGCCGTTGCTCCCCAGATCAGCTCCCCGTCCACCTCGTAGGTGGGGCTGCGGAACGGGACGCCGCGCTTGACCAGCCGCCGGCGGCCGTACCCGGCAACCAGGTCGTCCAGGGTGAAGCGCAGGATCGCCTCGACCTCGCCGGGCTCGGGCTCGAGCGCGGTATCTGCGGGGATCAGCCCGACGTAGGGCTGGACCCGGTAGTCGGTGACAAGCGTCGGCGTGGGGGGCAGGGCGCCCACCACGTCAACGTGGTCGCGCCCCAGACCGACCTCCTCGTGGGCCTCGCGCAGGGCGGCGTCGAGCAGCGACGTGTCGCCGTCCTCGGGCCGCCCGCCCGGAAACGAGATCTCGCCCGCATGTTGGCTCAGGTCCGATCGGCGCTTGGTGAACACCAGCGTCGGCTCCTCGGCGAGGCCGTACAGGGGCAGCAGCACGGCGGCGTCCCGGCTGCCGTGCGCCTCGATGGCGCGTGCCTGCTCGCTGGTCAGCAGCGCGGCCTGGAGCTCGGAGCGGGCGTCGGGCATCCGGGGATTCAACCACCCGGCCGCCTATTGCCCCGCAGCCTCCGGCTATGGCGCGCCTAGAGGATGCCGGGGACCGAGCCGCCGTCCACGCTCCAGGCCGCGCCGGCGACGTAGCTCGCCTGGTCGGAGCACAGGTAGACGATGGCCGAGGCGATCTCGCCGACGGACGCCACCCGCCCGATCGGCCGGCTCGCGCCGACGTCCTGCAGCGCCTGGTCACGGCTCGTGTCGCCCCGCGCCTGGTCGAGCAGCCCACCCTCGTCCATCCACAGCTCGCTGGCCACCGGGCCGGGGCAGATCGCGTTGACCAGAACCCCGTCGGGCGCGCATCGCTCGGCGAACAGCCGCGACAGCGACAGCTGGGCCGCCTTGGCCGCCGAGTACTCGGGAAGGGTGGCCGATGGACGTTTGGCCGCGCTGGAGGACACGTTGACGACCCGTCCCCACCCGCGGTCGCGCATCGGCGGGGTAAGGGCGCGCAGCAGGCCCAGGCAGGCGATGACGTTGAGCTCGTACGCGGCCCGCCAGTCGTCGGCGCTGGTCTCGTCGACCGTCCGCCAGGAGGCGGTCCCGGCGTTGTTGACGAGGACATCGATGGCGCCGAAGCGGTCCTCGGCGTCGCTTGCGATCCGCTCGGCGGCGTCGGCGTCGGTCACGTCGCAGGCCAGGGCGGCGGCGCGACCGTTGACCGGGGCCCCCAGGCGGCCACACTCCGATGCGGCATCGCGCAGCTCGGCCTCGCCACGGGCGACGAGCAGGACCTGGGCGCCCTCCGCGCACAGCCGTCGCGCCACCTCGCGGCCGATGCCGCGACTCGCGCCCGTGACCACGCACCCCTTGCCCGTCAGCCCGAGGTCCACCGGCTAGACGAGCGTGACCGTGTCGACGATCTCGACCTCGGTGTTGGCGGCCATCACGCGGTGTACCGGGCACTTGCCGGCGATCTTCAGCAGCCGGGCCGTCTGGTCGGCCGACAGGCCCTTGGCCAGGCCGAGGTTGACCATGAATTCCTTGGCGCCGCCGCGCCCGTCGGATTCGTAGTCGACGTCGACCGTCACCGACCCGATCTCCCAGCGCTTGCGCTCGGCGTACATCTCGACGGTGATCGCCGTGCAGGTGGCAAGCGCGCTTGCGAGCAGCTGCACGGGGGTGGGTCCGAGGTCCATGCCGCCGGCCGAGGTTGGTTCGTCGACAACGAGGTCGTGGCCGTCGATCTTCACGTCGTGGGCGAACCCCTCGCGCCGGGTGGCGGTGATCTTCATGGCGTTCGGACCCCGACCGGGCTCACGACGGTTCGCGGCGGCGGCGGCGGCCGGCGAACAGCTCGGGGTCGGGGCGGTCGGCGTAGCGGGCCATGGCGAAGACCGTGTCGGACGCACGGTTGAGCAGGCGCAGGACTTCGCCCGATGCCAGCTCTCCGCGTTCGGAGAGCTCGACGACCCGCCGCTCGGCCCGGCGGATGGCGGTCCGGGCGACATCGAGGTGGGCGGAGACCACCGTCCCGCCGGGGATGACGAACTGGGGCGGAAGCTCGACCTGCGCCATCAACTCGTCGGTGAGGGCCTCGAGGCCGTCGACCATCTCGGCTGTGACCCGGCTGACCCCGTCTTCGAGGCGGTCGGCGGCCTCGGGCGCCGTGGCCAGCTCGGCCGCGGCGATGAACAGGTCGTCCTGCAGGCTGAGGATGCGCGCGGCCAGACCGGAGTCCTCGCAGTGCGCGCGAGCGACGCCGAGCTCCGAGGCGGCCTCGTCGACCGAGCCGTAGGCCTCCGGACGCAGATGGGACTTGGGGACCCGGCCGCCGTACCACAGCGACGTGGTGCCGTCGTCGCCCTTCTTGGTCGTGATGCTCACCACGCGGGCCATGCTAAAGGCCCGGCTCGGCAGCCGTGGCGGGAACCTAGCTCAGCGGGTTGAACACCAGGCCGGTGAGCAGCTTCGGGAAGAAGTAGGTGGACTTCGGCGGCATCGTCTCTCCGGCGGCGGCGATCTCACGGACCTGCGACACGGGCGTCGCGCGCAGCAGGAAGGCCACGTCGGCCCGCCCTGCCGCGAGCATCCCGTGGACGTCGGCCACGCTCTTGGCGTAGGTGATGCCACGCTTGGCCTCGACGCCGGCTGCGGTCATGCCGAGGATGTCGATGAGCACGAGCTGTTCGAGGATGGCGGCGTCGAGGCGCTGGTGCGCCGCCGAGCGGCCGGACAGCGCCGTCGCCGCCAGCTCGGGGTCGCGCAGCCGCAGGCGCCGGGCGCGCCCTGACCCGTCGAGCAGCCCGAACACCCCGACGCCCTCCTCGTCGGCCGGCAGGGCCTGCGCCGTCTCGACCGGGGTGATCTCGAACCGCTCGGCGATGCCCTGCTGCAGGGCGGCAGCCGACTGGGCGTCAAGCCCCGTCAGCAGCCGGTGGGTGGGAAACACCGTCAGGCCGGGATCCTCGAGCGAGACGAGGTTCATCAGGGTGTAGTGGTGGGGTCCGTCACCCGGGATCTCCTGGGCGTACAGGCGCGCTGTCTCGTACCGGTGGTGTCCGTCGGCGATCAGCAGTTCGCTGTCGGCCAGTTCGAGGTGCACGGCCTCGTGGATCTCGGGGTCGGTGACCCGCCAGACGCGGTGCACCGTGCCGTCGGCGTCGGTGACCTCGGCCCAGGGTTCGCCGGTGGTCTCGGGCTCGAGGTGCGGCCAGGCGTTGCCGTCGGTGAGGCTGAAGATCGCCGAAAGGTTGTGGCGTGTGGCCCGGGTCAGGCGCAGCCGGTCCTCCTTCGGGCCGGGCTGCGTGCGCTCGTGGGGCCGGATGCGCCCGGCGCCGTGGTCCTCGACGCGGACCCGCGCGTAGAAGCCGCGACGCACGTGGCGTGCGCCGTCGGGGTCGGTGTACTGTGGGTCTGGGCCCACAGGGCCGGTTCCCGGTCGGCCTGCAGGACCCCTTGGGTCCGCCAGGTGGCCAGCGTCTCGGCCGCCGAGCTGTAGGGATCGTCGCCGGTCGGAAGGTCGACCTCGACCACGTTCAGGGACGACCGTTGCACAAGCGCGGCCCGTTGGCGAGGGCCGATGACGTCGTAGGGCGGGGCGGTGACGTCGGCCGGGTCGGCCACCTCGCGGCGGTAGTGCAGGGCAGGCAGGGGGCGGACGTCAGCCACGTAGGCAATCTACCGCCGGATCGGCGACCTCAGGCCGGGGTCGTTGCCACCGTCCGTCCTACGGACGCCGGATCTAGTGGACGGTGCCGAAGTCCGTGGTGATGATCGCGCCCGTGCCGGGGACACCGTGCTTGGGGATGCCCCAGACGACCCCGACGCCGATCTCACGCAGCTGGGGATCGAGGATGTTGCGCCGGTGGCCGGGGCTGTTCATCCAGGCCTTGGTCAGACCCTGCACGCTGCCGTAGCTGCCGGTACCCCAGCCGAGGTTCTCGGCCAGTCGCCAGCTGCGGGCGCCCTTGACGTATCCGGTCCGCTTGATCCGGGAGCTCATCGATGAACCCGAGGGGCTGTCATGGGAGAAGAACTTGCGGCGCTTCATGTCGCTGGAGTGGCGGACGGCTGCGCGGCGCAGCTTCCCGTCGGGGCGCAGCTTGCGCAGACCGCGCTTGGCTCGCTCCCGGTTGATGGCGCAAAGGACGGCGCGCCGGGTGATGACCCGGCTGATCGTGCCCGGGCGGCGCGAGGAGAACGAGCACCAGTAGCTCGACATCGCCTTGGGCCGGCGCTCGGACGTGCGCGCCGTGCGGCGGGACGTCGAGCTGGTGGCCGAGGACGTCGCCTTGCCGGCGACCTCCTGCGAAGCCGTTTGGGAGGCGGGGGCGGTGGCGCCCCGCGGGGCGAAGACGACCACCACGGCAGCGAACAGGGCGAGTGCGATGAGCGGGAGGGTGCGCTTCATGCCCATCCCATCGCTGGATCCGGGCGGTGGGCAAAGCGCCGACGGGTGCACTAGCCGGCCGTCGTAGGCGGAAGCTGGACGTATGGCCTAGGTATGAATCGGGGAATGGCCCGGCCCATGTCCAAGGGCCCTGGGGCACCAGGGCCGCCGGCCGGCCCGGCCGCCCCTACACTCGGTCCACACGGGGCGTGGCGCAGCATGGTAGCATACCTACTTTGGGAGCAGGGGGCCGCCGGTTCAAATCCGGCCGTCCCGATCCAGCAGGGCGCGGGCGCGTGACGCTCCTCCAGAACTACGGCCGCAGGACCCAGCGCTGGCGCCCTGCCTGGACCAGGCCCCGCTCGGCCGCCGTGACCATGTCGAAGAGCTTCGTGTTGCCCCCTCGGCGGACCCGGTGGGGGACCAGCCGGCGTGAGCGCCGGATGCCCTGGACGGCGACGACATGGGCCGCCTGCTGCACCGGACTCCAGCTGATCCCGTACAGGTCGCGCACGCGCTCGGGCAAGGTCCCCGCGATCACCAGCTCGGCGACCTGCATGCCGGGCCATCCGAACGTGGGGACAGGCACGCCGAAGGCCGACCGCAGACCTCCTTCCCGGGCGCCGTCGGTGAGGTAGAGGGTGTCGCTGTGGAGCCGGGCGTGCCAGTAGTCGCAGAAGTCGGGGTAGGTGGCCGGGGCGTGGGAGCGGTCGAGGCCGAACAGCTCGCCGAGCAGCACGAAGTCCTGCCACAGCTCCTCGCGCTCGTGGTCAGTCAGCCGCCGGACCAGGGTCTCGTAGAGCTCAAGCGCCGAGTCGGCGTTGACCGCGATCGTCCAGAGCATCAGGTCGGGGTCGTACGCGGAGTACGGGGTCCCGGCCGGATACCGGCCGGCGTCCTCGGGCAGCGTGCCCTTGACCGTGCGGTGCATGCCGTGGATGAGCCCGAGCATGCGGTCGGCCTCGGCGCGCGAGCCGAAGTAGATGGTCTCGAAGGCCTTGGCGGTGTGGGCCAGGCGGGCGTACGGGCGCTTGGCCGAGCCGGTCGACAGGGCCGTTCCAACGTAGTTGCGGGGGTCGAGGGCGCCAATCATCAGCGCCCGTTGGCCGTAGATCAGGCCAACGGCCCGTTCTCCCATGACGCGGCGGAGCATCGACCGGCCGCGTGGAAAGTAGCCCTCATCGCCGTGGGGCGTGGCGCTCGCCGAGCGGGAAAGCAAGGGGGATCCCATATGGAGCTCCTCTCGGTTCGACGTGGCTCGTGGCCTACGTGACAAACGGTATATGGCGCATCCGATGTCAACCAGGGCGCATGAAATGATGCGCTCCATGACCGAAGCGAACGGCGCCACCGGTCCTCAGGTGCGAACCGACGCGCTGCGCCGCGTCTTCGGAGAAGGCGAGGCTGCGGTGGTCGCGCTCGCCGACGTCGACGTGGCCTTCCGGCCCGGCGAGCTGACCGCGATCGTCGGCCCCTCGGGCTCGGGCAAGTCCACGCTGATGCACCTGTGCGCCGGCCTCGACCGTCCCACGGCGGGCTCGGTGTGGGTGGGCGACATGGAGCTCGGGTCGCTTCCGGACAAGCAGCTGACGCAGCTGCGGCGCGACCGGCTCGGGTTCGTTTTCCAGTTCTTCAACCTCGTCCCGGTGCTCACAGCCGAGGAGAACATCCGCCTGCCGCTGACGATCGCCGGACGTGACGTCGACGAGGACCGGTTCCGCGCCCTCGTCCAGCGCGTGGACATCGCCGACCGGCTCGACCACCGCCCGGCCGAGCTGTCGGGCGGCCAGCAGCAGCGCGTGGCGGTCGCGCGGGCGATGCTCAGCCAGCCCGACGTCGTGTTCGCCGACGAGCCGACGGGCAACCTCGACACCAAGTCCGGGGTGCAGGTCATGGACATGCTGCGCTCGGCGGTCGACGACGACCACCAGACGGTGGTCGTGGTCACCCACGATCCGCGGGTGGCGTCCTACGCAGACCGCGTGCTGGTACTGCGCGACGGCAAGATCGTCACCGACGCCAAGCCGGGCACCACCGACGAGGTGCTCGAGCTGATGAAGGAGCTGTAGCCGTGCTGCGCATCGGGGCGCGGAGCATCCGCGGTCACCCGCTGCGCACCGTGCTCACCGCGATCGCGGTGATGCTCGGCGTCGCGATGGTGTCGGGGACCCTGGTCCTCAACGACACGATCAACCGCGCCTTCGACACGATCTTTGCCGAGACGAACTCGAGCACCGACGTTGCGGTCGTCCCCAAGCAGGAGTTCACGACCTTCGAGCCTCCCGTCCCGTTCGACGAGGAGGTGCTGGAGATCGTCCGCGGGGTCGATGGGGTCCAGGAGGCCGTGGGCAACATCGGTGACCCCACCGTCTCGATCCTGGGCGACGACGGCAAGCCGCTGCCGCCGGCCGGCCCGCCCGATATCGCGGTGAGTGACACCCCCGACCGGTTCAGCCCCTCCACGGCCGAGGAGGGTCGCAGGCCGCGGACGGCCGGCGAGGTCAGCATGGACACCAACACGGCCGACCGGAACGGATTCGCGCTGGGTGATCGCGTCCGGATCACGGGCGCCGCGGGCGCCAAGACCTACACGATCACCGAGCTCTTCCAGTTCGGCAGCGAGGGGACCTCGCTGGGCGGCGCGAGCGTCGTGGCTTTCACCTTGCCCGAGGCGCAGCGGCTGACGGGCAAGCAGGGCACCCTGGATGAGGTCCAGGTCGCCGCCGCCGACGGTGTCGACGCCGACGAGCTCAAGCAGCGAATCACGGTAGCCCTGGGTGACCGGGATGTCGAGGCGCGGACCGGATCGGAGAACGCCGCCGAGCAGGCGGGGGCCATCCAGGATCAGTTCGGTTTCCTGACCGTCGCGCTGCTGGCGTTCGCCGGGATCGCCGTGTTCGTCGGAGCCTTTCTGATCTTCAACACCTTCTCGATCATTGTCGCCCAGCGCACCCGGGAGTTCGCGACGCTGCGGACGCTCGGGGCCAGCCGCCGCCAGGTGCTGGGGGTCGTGGTCGCCGAGGCGGTGATCGTGGGGATCGTCGCGTCGGTCCTCGGGGTGCTCGCCGGCTTCGGATACGTCCCCGCGATCACGGCGCTGTTCACGAGCTTCGGGTTTTCCCTGCCGGCCGAGAACACCGTGTTCACCGCTTCCAGCGCCGTGATCGGGCTGACGGTCGGCTTGGTCACGACGCTGGTCTCGGCCTTGGCGCCCGCCCTGCGGGCGACCCGGGTCGCGCCGCTGGAGGCCATGCGCACCGCGCAGGCTCCACGTCGCGGCGCGGCGCGGTGGGCGACGGTTGGAGGTGCCGTGCTCGTCATCGCCGGGGGCGCGATGGTCGCGGCGGGCCTGTTCGGCTCGGCGGGCGCGACGGCCGCCCTGTCGAGCATGGGCGCGGGATTGTTGGTCGTGTTCGTCGGCGTGGCGATGCTCAGTCCGCTGTTCGTGCGTCCGGTGGCCCGGCTCGTCGGCGCGCCCATCGAGGCCGTGACGCGGATCGTGGGGCGTCTCGCGCGCGAGAACGCCGGTCGGGACACCCGCCGCACGGCCATTACCGCTGCAGCGCTGATGATCGGCGTAGCGCTTGTTGCCTTCGTGACCGTGTTCGCTGCCGCGATCCAGCGGTCGTTCGATGAGGCTATCGACCAGTCGATCGCCGGCGACGCCGTGGTCCGCAGCATCGACGGGTTCACGCCGATCCCCGACACGGTCGCCGACCGGCTCGCCGAGCTCGACGGGGTTCAGGTCGCTTCGCCGCTTGGCTTCGGCGAGGGCGAGATCGCCAACTCCGGCGGCAAGGAGTTCCTCGGGGCGATCGATCCCGCCACGATCGGGCAGGTCTATGACTTCGTGTGGAGCAACGGCTCGGATGCGGTGATCGACGGGTTCGGGACCGGGGACGCGATCGTCGAAAGCGAGTGGGCGGAGGCCAACGACGTGTCGGTCGGCGACGCGGTGCGCGTCACCGACTCCCGCGGCGGCAAGCACACCTACACGGCCCGTGGGATCTTCGAGGATCGCATCGGGCTGATCACCGAGAGCATCGCGGTCACCAACGAGGCCCTGGCCGAGGATTTCGGCATCCGGTCGGACGCCATCGTGTTCGTCAACCTCGCGGGAGGGGCGGGGGCGGACTCGGCGGCACGCAAGCGGCTCGACGGCTTCTTGGCCGACACCTTTCCCAACGCGGAGCTGCAGAACCAGGACGAGCTGCGAGAGGCCCAGCAGGAGCAGGTCAACATGCTGCTGGGCTTGATCTACGGGCTGCTGGCGCTGTCTGTGCTGGTGTCGCTGTTCGGTGTGGTCAACACGATGGCGCTTGCCATCCACGAGCGCCGCCAGGAGATCGGCGTGCTCCGGGCCATCGGCACATCGCGCTGGCAGATCCGGTCGGTGATCGGCGCCGAGTCGTTGATCACGGCGCTGTTCGGCGGCGTCATCGGCACCCTGCTGGGGATCGTGCTCGCCGCTGTGACGGTCCAGGCCCTGGCCTCCGAGGGCCTCGTGCTCGCTATTCCCGTCGGCGCGCTGATCGGCGTGCTGGTCGCCTCGGCCATCGCCGGCGTTGTGGCGGGAATCCTGCCCGCGCGGCGGGCGGCCCGGCTGGACGTGCTCGAGGCCTTGCAGTACGAGTAGGCCCCGGGCCCGGCGGCGCGCGCCTCAGGCGCCGCGGCGACGCCAAAACGACGGCGCGAGAAGGGCGATGACGGTGAAGACCTCGAGTCGGCCGATCAGCATGCAGGCCGACAGGACCCACTTCCCGGCGTCGGGCACGGCCTGGAAGCTCTCCGAGGCGCCCACCTGCTCGAGGCCCGGGCCGATCACGTTGAGGGTCGCGGCCACGGCGCTGAAGGCCGAGATCATGTCGAGCCCGAGGGCCAACAGCAGCATGGTCGCCACGATGAAGACCATCACGTAGATGAAAAAGAAGCCCAGCAGGCCCTCGCGCACACCGTCCCCGAAAGTCTTTCCCCCCAGGCGCAGGATCGAGACGCGGGCGGGCTGGAGCTGGCGGCGCACTTCCTGGGCGGCCGACTTGGCGAGGAGCACCACGCGGATCACCTTCATCCCGCCCGTGGTCGAGCCCGCGCAGGCGCCGACGAACATGAGGATGATCAACCCTAGGCGCACGAAGTCGTTCCAGACGTCGTAGTCGGCGGTGGTGTAGCCGGTGGTGGTCATGAGGCTCGTCACCGTGAAGGCGCTCTCGCGCAGGCCCTGTCCGATGGAGTTGACGTGGTCGGAGACGACGAGGCTCGTGGCCACCACCAGGGTGGCCACAGCAAGGATCGACAGATACACGCGGACCTCGGCGAACTGCGGGAACAGCCCCTTGCCGGTCACGGCCTTCCAGTAGAACGCGAAGTTGATCCCCGACAGCGCCATGAAAACGATCACGGCGATCTCGACGGCCAGCGAGTCGAAATCGGCTATCGATCCCCCCTTGGGCGAGAAGCCGCCGGTGGCCAGCGTGGTGAACATATGCGCGACCGCGTCGTAGAGGCCCATTCCCGCAGCGAGGAAGGCGATGACGGCCGCCACGGACAGACCCACGTATACGGCCCAGAGGATCTTGGCCGTGTCGGCGATCTTCGGGGTGAGCCGGTCGGCGGTCACCCCGGAGGTCTCGGCGTAGAACATCCGCTGCGAGGCGAGGCCGGTGGCCGGAGCGATGGCGACGACCAGCACGACGATGCCGATACCGCCGAGCCACTGGGTCATCTGCCGCCACATCATCAGCCCCTCGGGCTGACCGTCGATGACGTCGAGCATCGTCGAGCCCGTGGTGGTGAACCCGCTCATCGCCTCGAAGTAGGCATCGGTGAACGACGGCAGCATGCCGTGGAAGATGAACGGCAGCGAGCTGACGGCTGCCCCGACGACCCAGGTAAGCGTGACCGCGAGAAAGCCGTCGCGCGAGCGCAGCGGCAGCTCGTCGAGATGGCGTCCGGCGTACAGCCCGCCACCGCCGAGAAGGATCGAGCCGACCCCGGGGATGGCCAGGGCAAGGGCCGAGCCGTCTCCGTAGCCGAGGGCCAGGCCGGCACACACCAGCATCCCCAGACCCAGGGCCAGCGCCGCCCCCCCGACCACGGGGAGGATCAGCCGCCAGTGGAAGCGCAGCAGAGGCGGCTTTTTGGCGCTCACCCGGCGAACGCCTGCTCGACGCGGGTGACCGCTCCTTCCTCGCCGGCGAGCAGCACACAGTCGTCGGCCTTGATCGTCTGGGACTCGCGCGGAACGATCACCTCGCCGTCGCGCAGCAACGCGGCGATGACCGTGCCCTTGAGGTGGCCGTCGCCGCCCTTGACCTCGCGGCCCACGATTTCCGAGCCTTCGTCAGCGGTGACCTCGAACATCTCGAAGCCGCTGGGCATCATGTGCATGGCCTTGACCTCGCGGCCGCGAGCGAACTTGAGGATCGCCTCGGCTGCGATCAGCCTGGGCGAGAACGCGCCGTCGATGTGCAGTGCGTCGACGAGCGGCAGCAGATCCTCGCGTTCGATGACCGCGACGGCCAAGCCCGCACCGTCCTTCTTCGCGTGGACGGCCGCCACGAGGTTGGTCTGCTCGTTGTCGGTGCAGGCCACGAAGGCTCCGAAGGTGTCGATCCCGTACTCACGGATCGTCTGCTCGTCAGCCGTGGCTTCCAGGACCCGAGCCTTGGGCAGCCGCTCGGCCACGGTGCGGGCCCGGTCGGCGTCGCTTTCCATGAGCGTGATCTCGAGCCCCTTCTTGATCAGCCGCTCGGCGAGGTGCACGGCGAGGGGCGTGCCGCCGAAGATGGCGACTTGGCCGGCCGGGCGGGAACGACCGGCGATCTCGGCCACCGCCTCGCCGATGTGCGCGGTGGGAGCGGCAATCACGATCCGGTCCCCGCTCTTCAGCGTCTCGTCGCCGTTGACGATGTGGGGGTCTCCGTCGCGCGAGAGGCCGATGACCCGGTGCTCGTGCTGGGCGTCGTAGTCGCTGATCGTCGTGTTGGCCAGCGGCGAGCTGTCCGAGAGGATCGCTTCCGCCACGGTGATGCTCCCGCCGGCGAAGGTCTCGGCGTGCACGGCGCCGGGCAGCTGGATCGCTTCGGCGATGTCCTCGGCGGCAGCCCGGTACGGGTCGACGATGAAGTCGATGTCGAACTCCTCGTGGACGAAGCGGGCGTCGCGCTCCTGGTAGCCGGCCCCGCGGACCCGGGCCACGACACGCTCGGCACCCAGCCGCTTGGCCACGCCCGCGGCCAAGACATTGACCTCGTCGAACGCGGTGGCGCCGACCACGAGGCCGGCCGATCCAGCATCCATCTCGCGCAGGCAGGTGGGGCTGGCGCCGTTGCCCTGATGCACGAAGGCGTCGACCGCGCCGGTCACCAGCTCGCAGCGACTGGCCTGGCGGTCGATGATCGTGACGTCGTCGTCCTCTTCGGAAAGGCGGGACGCGATCGTCCGGCCGACTCTCCCCGCCCCGACGACGATCACCCGCATCGGGCCAGCTTACCCCGGGGGCTCGAATCCCCAAACGACAACCGGCCGGAGCCGCGGGAGGGCTCCGGCCGGTTGTGCTGCGGTCCGCCGCGAGCGCGGCCGGGGTACGTCCTAGCGACGGCCGAAGTCCAGCGTGACCATCGAGTAGCGCGAGCTCTTCGAGCCCGGCCGGCCCCAGACCAACCCGGGGCCGATGTGACGCAGGCCCGGGTCGAGCAGGGTCCTGCGGTGGCTGGAGCTGTTCATCCAGGCCCGCACCAGCCGGCGCGGGGTGCCGAGCCGGCGGCTACCCATGGCCAGGTTCTCCTGGGCCCTCCAGCTGCGCGACCCCGACGGGTAACCGGTGCGCCGCACTCGGGTCCGCAGCGCGGGTCCGCCGCTGCGCTGGTGGGCGAAGTACCCGCGGCGACGCATGTCGTAGCTGTGGTTTAGCGCCGCGGTTTGCAGGCTCCGTGCGGTCCGCAGTCCCCGCAGTCCGCGCGCCCGCCGCTCGCGGTTGACAAGGCAGACGATGGCGCTGCGCGCCGTGCGCAGGCTCATGGTTCCGGGCCGCCGGTCAGCTCCGCGGCATCTGGTCGCCGACGCCTGGACGGTCGCCGCGTCGGCGACGCCGGCGGATTCAACCGCCGGGCCCCCGGGGAGGCCACCTCCAAGGGTCAGGACCGCCGCAACGGCGATGGACAGGGACAGGCACGCTGTGGCGCGTCGAATCAACGAAAACGCTCCTCGTTAGCTTGGGAATGCCGATCAATCGGCACTGGACCCCGCGGGTGCCCCTCCCGCTCACGTCCAGTCTTCCTTCCGTGAAGGACGGAACCGTAGCGACTCGCTCACATTGTTAGCGCCGAGACCCCGTAACCCGCTGGAAATGGGGGAAGTCGCCTGAGCCCCCGGCTACAGTCAGACGCGGAAAACGAGCCCCCGTAGCTCAGCTGGACAGAGCGGCTGCCTTCTAAGCAGCGGGTCGCAGGTTCGAGTCCTGCCGGGGGCATGGGTTGGCGATGTTGCGGGCCGATGACCGCCCGCGACACGGCCGCTCAGACCCCGAACCGCCCCTTGTCCACGGCCTGCTGCATCGCTTCGCGGTCGTACGCCGGCAGCTCGCCGGTCTGCTCGAAGCGGTCGAGGTAGGCGGTCATGGCCTCGGCGGCCGCCGGGTGCCCTGCCGCTGCCAGGAACTCTGCGCGCTCAGCCTGCAGCCCGGAGGCGAGTGGTTGCTCGCCGGCTTCGTAGATCAGCCGTTTGCAGGCGGCGACCGCGTGCTTGGGCCGGGCGCCGAGGTGGGCGGCCGCCGCCACGGCCCGCTCGATCAGCGTGTCTGCCGCGGCGAGCTCATCGACGAGCCCGAGCTCCAGCGCCTCCTCTGGACTGACGGCCTGTCCCTCCAACACGAGCCGCAGCGCCAGGCGGGGGCCGAGCAGGCGGGCGAGACGCTGGGTTCCGCCCCCGCCAGGTGGAAAGCCGAGGAGGATCTCCGGCTGGCCGATCCGGTGGTCGCCTTCGGCCATCAGCCGCAGGTCGCAGGCCAGCGCCAGCTCGCAGCCGCCGCCCATGGCCGAGCCGTTCAGTGCCGCGACGAACACCGCGCCCGAGCGGTTCATCTTGAGCAACAGGGCGTGGAACCGCTCGAGGTTCACCACGCCGGAGACCGGTGACTTCGACAGCGCACGATCCGCGCCCGGAACACGGCGCAGGGCGCCGACCGTGCGCACGGCCGCCGCGGCGCCACGGCGCCCGATCTCGGGCCCGTCGGTCCCCCCGAGGATCTCGGCGACGTCGTAGTGCGCGATGAAGCGGCTTGCGTGGCCGCCCGTCAGGACGACGGCTCCGACCCCGTCGTCGCTATCAGCGCGTTCGACGAGCCCCTCCAGTCCCTGCACGAGGCCCGCGTCGAACAGCCCGTGGGGCGGGTTGTCGAGGGTGGCGATCAGGACCCGGTCGCGCTGCTCGATCCTGACCTCACCCATGCTCCGACCCTAGCCCACGGGGCAAGCTCCGACGCGGGGCAGGCGGATTGTTCCCGCCCGCCCGTACAATCCCGGGCCCGCGGTGGAGGTAGCTCAGTTGGTAGAGCCCCCGGTTGTGGTCCGGGAGGTCGCGGGTTCGAGTCCCGTCCTCCACCTTACGGTTGGTTGCTCAAAAGGTCGGTCGCAGAGCAGTCGACCCACGGGCTCGACTTCGATCCCGGCTCAGGCGGTGACGGCGTACAGTCTCCACTCGCCCGGCACGCCCTTCAGCTCGTGCGTGCCGCGTTCGGCGAACTCGATCGCGGAGCCCACCACCAGATCCTTGACAGTGCTTGATACGAGCACCTCGCTCGGCCCAGCCTTGGCGGCGACCCGCGCCCCGATGTGTACGGCTAGGCCCCCCAGATCGTCGCCCATCGCCTCGCACTCGCCCGTGTGCAGCCCGGCGCGGATCTCCAGATCCAGGTTGGCCACCTCGTCGCTGATTTCCCTGGCGCACTGAATCGCGCGAGCGGGGCCGTCGAAGGTAGCCAGGAATCCGTCTCCGAGGCTCTTCACCGGCCGGCCTCGGTGCCGCTCGAGCTGGCGACGAACCAGCGTGTCGTGGCTTTCGAGCAGCTCGCGCCAGCGCCTGTCGCCAAGCTCCGCCGCGGTCTCAGTCGAAGAGACGATGTCGGTGAACAGCACCGTAGCGAGGACGCGGTTCGGCTCCGGCACGTGACGGATGCCGGTCAAGAACTCCTCAAGCTCGTCGAGGATCGCATCCTGATCGCCCGCGAAAAGGAGGTGGTCGTTGCCCGCGAGCTGCACGAAGCGCGCCTCCGGTATGTGCTCAGCCAGATACCGGCCTTGAGCAGGCGCGACCAAGAGGTCGGCCTCCCTGTGCAGGACCAGGGTGGGGACGCGGATACTGGGGAGCACGTCACGCGTGTCGAGCGTGGCGTAGAGCCGCATGAGGGCCGTAGCACCCTGTGGGCTCGTGCCCGCGCGGAGCAGGCGGGCCCACCAGCTCCGGAATGAGGAATCGTCCGCCAGGCTCGGGGCAAAGAGATCGATCGCAGCGGGCCCGCCCCAGTCGTCGGCCAGGACTTCGCCGAACCGCTCCAGCGCTTCCGCCGGGACCCCGCTCTCGTAGTCCGGCGCCTCCGTGAATCGTGCGAACGTGCCGTAAAGAACCATGGCCCTTACGCGTTCGGGGTAGGTTGCGGCGAAGAGCTGGCACAGCGGCCCGCCCTCGGAGATCCCAAACAGCGCGGCTCGCTCGATCCCGGCCGCGTCCATCACTGCGCGGAGGTCGTCCATGCTCTCCTCGAGGGTGGGCGGACTGGCCGGCCGGTCGGATAGCCCCTGCCCGCGTTTGTCGTAGCGCAACAGACGCGAGAACGACTCCATCCGCCGGGCGAAGTGCGCGGGGCGGGGGTGCTCCCAGAGCGTTTCCTGGTGAGACACGAACCCGCAGACGAACACGAGGTCGAGCGGGCCGTCGCCGCTCAGCTGGTAGGCGATGCTGAGTTCGCCGCTCTGTGCGTATTGAGTGACGAGCTCGGCCATCGGGACATAGTCTCTCACCCGGTGGTGGCCACTCGTTGCCACGGCACCTCAAGTGGGCGCCATTACCTGCTCGTCCGTTTCAATGCCAGGCGGCCGTCGGCGACCCCGTGAACGCCTGGCGAGATCGCTTCGCGTGCTGGTTGTCGCGGTTCGCGGTGAGGGCGACCTGCAATCGATCGGGATGGCGATGCTCGCGATAGCCCCGCGGTTCGAGTAGGCAAGCTGCGCGTTAGCCATTGAGGTTGGCGGCTCGCACGATCGGCTCGACCGGTTACGTCGGAGAGCCATCTCAGGCGAGAGTGTCCCGATGGCGCCCGATGGTTCGAATAGCGACCCATCAGGGACCCTGAGGTTGCTTTTCAGCTGGCATGCTCAGCGTCCCGTCGCCCGAGAGCTACAACTCGTTCCAATGAATCCGGTGCAGCCTGCGCACGACTTGGAGCTCGTCGAGGTGCGTAATGAGCGGGTCGTGGCTGCGCTGGCGCGCGTCGCACTGCGGAGTCAACCTCGCGCTGCGCCGCGGGTCGATCCGGGGCTTCGAGCGGCGAGCTGATCCGCGTGAGATGATCCGCATGTGTTCGAATCGGTCGAGTTCGCATCTCAAGATGCCGTATTGAGAGGACGTCTCTACCGCCCCCTGGAGACGGGGTCCGTTCCGGCGGTGGTGATGGCGCACGGCACGTCCGCCACGATCGCGATGACGACCGACCGCTACGCCGAAGTCTTCCAGGCGTCCGGCTTCGCCGTTTTTCTCTACGACCACCGTAATTTCGGCGACAGCAGCGGTGAGCCACGTCAGGAGATCAACCCGTGGGTGCAGGCCCGCGGCTACTGCGACGCCATCACCTTTCTCGAATCCATCCCAGATATCGATCGCGACTCGATCGCACTCTGGGGCGATAGCTACAGCGCCGCTGAGGCACTCATTGTCGCGGCTGTGGACGGGCGCCCTGCGGCGGTCATAGCGCAGGTTCCTGCATTCGGCGGGCAGCCTGCTCCGCCGGATCCGGACGGTTCGCTGTTCTCGGCCCTCAGTGAAACCCTTCGCGAGGGCGCCGTTGAGGGGGGGCCGGGAGATAGGAACGGACCGCTGCCGGTGGTGTCCGCGGACCAGCTGGGTACGCCTTCGCTGCTCAAGCCGATTCAAGCATTCCGATGGTTCATCGAGTACGGCGGCCGTCACGGCAGCGGATGGGAGAATCGCGTGACCCGGGTTGTGCCGTCAACCCGATCCCCGTTCCATGCCGGGATCGCGGCGCCGCACCTAAGCCAGCCAGCCCTCGTCATGGTCGCGCCCGGGGACGAGATGCCGGCCGCCAGCCCCGACGTTTCACGCGCGGTGTACGACTCGGTGTCGGGACCGAAGGAACTCGTCGAGATCGACGGTGGCCACTTCGGGCTGCTTCACCACCCCAGCGATCTGTTCGACCAGGCGAGTCGAGTCCAGAGCGACTTTCTGTCGAAGGCTTTCTCCTGCCGCAAGTAGGCGCGCCGAATTCGGCGTTGCGCCCGCGAGGTATCTGATCCTCAATGAAGGCCGATGAAAGCATGCACGACTTGCTCAATCGAACGCCTGTCGGCCAGCCAATCCAGCGCCGAACACCCGTTTCGGTTCGAATAACGAGCCATCAGGGACCTTGGGGTTGGTTGCTTGGCGTGCCGGCGGTGCGACCTTGCATGAAAAGCGGCGATCCCGCTCGAGCCGTAGGGCCGCGTGTCGAGGCGCTGGAAGCCACAGTTGTGGTCACGTCGCTACAAGTGGTGTAACCCTCTCGGCGCGGGCGACCGTGCTCGGTCCAGTCGGCGCGGTCGGCTTCGCGACCCTCGGCGTGATCGTCGCGTTGAGAGCGTCCGAGTGAGGACCCCTGATGGCGGTGCCGACCCCCTCGCCGACCGCCCTTCCCTAGCGATCGGTCCGGGGTCGACCCAGGACTTGGCGTAGGCGCGAGCGCAGCCGGACGGCGCCGCGCAGCCTCGACGCCGTGGATGGGCCCAGTCCGGGGACTCGCTCGGGATTGGCGCAATAGGGCTGATCGGGCCAGTCTCCGGCCGGGATCGTCGGCTCGGCTGTCTTCTCGAACATGACCAGAGAGGGCCGCCGCTCGAGGAGGCGCCAACGACCGACCTCGGATTCGAGGAAGTCAGTGAGGATCCTTCCGGTTCGGATCTGGGTGTCGTCGATCATCATCAGGCCCCCCACCTTCAGCCGACGGGCCGCGTAGTACCAGTCGATAAACGGGACCGGGAAAGCGTGCGCGCCGTCGATCAGAACGAAGTCGAGCGTCGTCGGCTCGAGCCCCGGGAGGATCTCCTGCGAGTGGCCGAGGATCATCGTCAGTCGGTCCAGGGGAATCTCGCGCTTGCGGCAGAAGCTCTCCAGTGATTCCTGCTCGGCTGGGGTGGGGGAGATCGCCGTGTGGTGGGCTCCACAGAGCGCGAAGGCGATGGTGCTGTGCCCGCAGCCCGTCTCCAGAGTCCGGTCACCCTCACCGACCGCGGAGACGAGGAGGTCGACGGAGCCGTCATCGAGCTGCCACTGGCCACCGCGCTCCTGTGCGACCGGGTGGAACTGCCTTCCCGCCTCACGCAGCTCGGCCAGGATCTGGTAGTCGCTTCCGGATCGCATGAGGCCCGCGAGGACTCTAGCTGGGCGACCCGTGAGGATCGAGATCGCGCGATGGACAGACACGTATTAGGCGCCCTAGCTATCGCGAGCGGGCGTCCTCCTCACACCCCGCCCGCTGGGTCCGCCGGAACCCACCGTCTCCTCCTGTGGCTGGCCGGACCAACAAGGCGCGGACAACTGCTGCGATCCGCAGTTCTTTGCGAGCGGGAGAGCAGGCCGGCACCGGCGCGTAGGGTCCTTGAAACGTACTCATCGAGATCGTAGGTCGTGAGGACCACGACGCGACAGGACTTCTTGGTGGGTTTCAATGAACTGCCATCGTCGATGATCGAGTGATTGCCTAGCCGCCGTTCACTTCCGGTTTCGTGGGGTCAGCCGAGAGCCACTCGACGATCGGGGCCGGGTCTGCCAGCGAGGGGAGGTCACCACCGGCACGGAGTTGCTCGGTGGCGGCCACCATCGCGTTGATCGCGACCCACGTGAGACGGCCGCCGACGCTCACCCGGTGACCACCCGCCTCGACGATCTCGGCCATCGAGAGGCCCGGTCCGGCGAGCACGTTCAGAGGCCTCGCGGTCGCGTTGCGGATCGCCCGGATCTCGTCGGCGCCAGGAAGCCTCGGGGCGTAGAGCACATCCGCTCCCGCCCGCTCGAAGGCCTGGAGGCGGGCGATCGTGTTGTCAAGGTCGGGGTTGCCACGGACGAAGTTCTCGGCGCGGGCCGTCAGCGTGAACGGAAACTCCAACCCTTCGGCAGCCTCGACCGCTGCCGCGACGCGCGCCACCGCGTGATCGCTGTCGTAGATACCCAGTTCGGGGTCGTAGTCCTCGATCGAGCCGCCTACGGCTCCCGCCTCCGCCGCGCGGATGATGGCCGCTGCGGCATCCTCAGGTTCTGGACCGTAGCCGTTCTCCAGGTCGACTGAGAGGGGAAGGTTCGTCGCCGCGCCGAGCACGCGGGTGTGCTCGGCAACCTCGTCGAGCGTTACGTTCCCGTCCTGTCGTCCCATGGTGAAGGCGAAACCGGCGCTGGTCGTCGCCAGGGCTTCGAAGCCGAGTGCCGCGAAGACCTTTGCCGACCCGATATCCCACGGGTTGGGGATGATGAACGGGGGGCCGTGGTGCAGCGCACGAAACTGGGTGCCCCTTCGCTCTTGCGAGATCGCGGTGCTCACGGGCTGATTATGCCGGACAGCAGCGAAGCCCGACCGGCGAAGCTCGTCTCGGTCGATCGTGATCGTTCCCACCGAGGTCGGCCCGAATCCGGTCAGGCGAGCGAGACCACCGCCGAGCCTTCGACCCTTCCCTCGCGCAGGTCCTCGAGCGCTTCGTTGGTCCGCTCCAACGGGTAGACGCTCACCTCGGGCTCGATTCTCAGCTCGGCGGCGAGCGGGAGCAGTTCCTCGCCATCGCGGCGGGTGAGGTTGGCGACCGAGCGGAGCTGGCGCTCGCCCCAGAGCAGCTCGTAGGGGAAGGCGGGGATCTCGGACATATGAATTCCGGCGCAGACGACCCGGCCGCCGGGACGGACGGCCTTCAGCGCCGCAGGAACCAGATCGCCGACCGGAGCGAAGATGATCGCGGCGTCGAGGGCGACCGGCGGTTGCTCGTCGGAACCGCCGGCCCATCCGGCGCCGATGCGACGTGCGAAGGCCTGCCGTTCCTCGTCTCCGGGCCGGGTGAACGCCGCTACTTCCGCTCCATCGCTGATCGCCACGCGAGAGATCAGGTGGGCCGCGGAGCCGAAGCCGAAGAGGCCGACCCGCTCCGGAGCGTCGCACATCCGCCAGGCGCGGTAGCCGATCAGACCGGCGCAAAGAAGCGGGGCAGCGTGGACGTCATCGAGGCCCCCCGGCAGGGGAAAGGCGTAGTCGGCGGCGGCGACCGCCCGTTCGGCGAAGCCGCCATCTCGGTGGTAGCCGGTGAAGCGGGCGTGCTCGCAGAGGTTCTCGCGACCGGCCAGGCACTGCGAGCAGCGGCCACAGGTCCACCCCAGCCAGGGAATCCCGATCCGCCCTCCGAGCTCGAGACCCTCGACCTCGGTGCCGACCTCGCTCACCCGCCCGACGATCTGGTGCCCGAGGATCAGCGGCAGCTCGGGCCGGTCGAGATCGCCGTCGATGATGTGCAGATCGGTTCGACAGACCCCGCAGGCGGCGATATCGATCCCGATCTCGCCCGGCCCGATCTTCGGTTCGGGAACGTCGGCCGGCTCAAGCGGCTGACCGACGGCTCTCATCTGCATCGCCTGCATCGCTCAGATCATGCCACCGGCGCCGGTAGCCAATCCCGGAAGGAGCACGGAGGAAGGCTCGCTGGCGCGTCGGAACGGTCCTCAACCGGAGTGGGAACGGCCGCCCGGGGGCGGGCCGTTCCCCTCGGAGAGCACCTCAGCCAGGGCTTCGAGTTCATCGGCGTGAGCCTCGATCAGCCGCCATCCGCATTCCTGCAGCATCTGCAGTTGGTCCTCGTTGGTGGCGTCCAGCGGAATCGGCTCTGGCAGATCGACCTGAAAGCGGTAGTAGTGCGGACCGGCGCCCGGCTCGGCCGTGGCATCGGCCTCCGAATCGTGGTTGAGAAGGACGTGCGCCCAGTGGTCGGAGGCGTCGGATTGACCGTCGAAGATGGCGCCGAGCAAAGGCGAGTCCCCTCCCTTCGGAAGGATCCATTCGGCCGCGCCCCAGCCACCGATCTCCTCGGCCTCGAAGCCGCTTTCGTGGTGTCCGGTCCCGAGCGAGATCACCAGGAGTTCGTCACGTTCGATTCCGCCTGCGTCCGTTCGTTTCAGCGCCTCGACGATTGCGGCGATGGTCGGGTTGGAGGCAAAGACGCCCCCGTCGACCAAGGCCTCCTCGCCGAGGCTGTAGGCGGGGAAGTAGGTGGGGGCGGCTGCGGTGGCGAGGCCCGCGTCGATCGCGGTCAGCCGCGCCGATTCCTCGCGGTAGCGCTTGAAAAAACGCGGCCGGCGCTCCTTCATGTCGTAGGAGGTGATCAGCAGCTCGCAAAGGGCCTCCGAGAGGGTTGCCTCGCCGTAGCGCTCAGCCAGGACCTCGGCCAGGCTGTCGAGCCCGTACTTGGGGTCGAGCAGCTCGGAGAGCCTGCCCACCCCGGGCAGGCGTCTGTAGAAGGGCCGGCTGAAGATCCGGCGCGCGTCCGGCCCGCGGTAGAGCTCGAACATCTCTTCCGCCCGCATCGCCGGTCGGCCGTCGGCGCGCGGAGTGGCCAGCCCGAGCGCGATCAGCCCGCCGGTGGAGGTCCCCGCCATCAGGTCGAAGCTCTCGGCCAAGGTGGCATCGGAGCGCTCTCGCGCGATCAGCTCCTCCAGATGGGCGAGCACCATCGCCGGGATCAGCCCCCGGATGCCACCCCCGTCGATCGAGAGGATCCGAAAGGCGTCGTCGGGGGGAGGGGCGAATGCCCGTTGGGGGATCTCGGGCACTGCCATGGTCAGTCGTTAACGAAGGTAGCTTCTGCGGGGACCTCACGAACGCGTCGTGCGCCGCGTTGCAATGGTTGATGCCCGTGGAGCAGCGCCAGCCACCCTTCGAGAGCTTCTTCGCCGACCATTCTGGGGCCGTGCTGGGCTTCTTGCGCGGCATCTGCGCCCCCGCCGACGCCGAGGAGTGTGCCCAGGAGGCTTTCATCGCCGCCCTCCGTCGCTATGACGAGTTCGACGGTGCAAGTCCACGTGCCTGGATCCTGACCATCGCACGGCGCAAGGCGATCGACCGTCGGCGGGCGGAGGCTCGGCGGCCGCGCTTGATTGCGGCGACCGGGGACGAGGCGGCGCCGCCGGTGCGGGAACAGGACTCGAATCCCACCCTGGATCGGGTGGCCGGACTGCCGACCAAGCAGCGCGAGGCGGTGGTGCTGCGCTTCCTCGCCGACCTCGCCTACCGCGAGATCGGCGAGATCATGGGTACCAGCGAAGCGGCGGCGAGACGCAACGTCCACGAGGGGATCACGAAGCTACGAGATCAGATCGGAGTTGATGGAGATGGCGCATAAAGCCGAAGACGGTGCGGGGTTTGAGCAGCTTCGGCCGGGCCCGGAGGAGTTGGAGGCGATGCACGAAGCCGTCGTGAGGCGAGCGGACGCTGAGGGATTGGTCGAGGTCGCCTACTGCGAGCTCGACTCACCCTTCGGACCGATGCTCGCCGCCGCGACTGAGGCGGGCCTCGTCCTGCTGAGCTTCCCCGGACCTGATCGGGGGGCGATCCTCGAGCGAATAGCGGGCTCGGTCTCCCCGCGGATGCTACATATGCCCTACCGCTTTGACTCGATTCGGCGCCAGCTCGAGGAGTACTTCGACGGCGCGCGGAAGCGCTTTGACGTCGAGCTCGACTGGCAGCTCACCTCCGGCTTTACCCGAGCGGTGCTGGAGCGCACCAGCGAGATCCCCTTCGGCTCCACCCGGACCTACTCGGAGATGGCGGAGCTGGCCGGATCGCCGCGGGCGCACCGGGCCGCCGGCAGCGCGCTCGGCGCCAACCCGATTCCGATCATCGTCCCCTGCCACCGGGTGTTGCGAGTCGG
>JBPCPM010000128.1:0-20018 GCA_050999155.1 Solirubrobacterales bacterium | reverse complement strand
GGCGCTCACCGGGCTCGCGCACGGTGCGCAGGTCGGCCAGCCCGGTTCCGGGCAGGGTCTCGTCGGCCAGCTGGTAGCTGTGGCCCAGCAGCTGGTAGCCGCCACACACCGCCAGCATCGGCGTCCCTGACCCGACAGCCTCGCTCAGGGCGCCGGCCTTGGTCTCGACGAGGTCGCCGGCCACCCGCACCTGATCGGAGTCCTGGCCGCCGCCCATGTACAGGAGGTCGTGCCCGGCCGGGTCGAGGTCGTCGCCGAAGCCCGACCCGGAAAGGCGGAAGCCGATGCCGCGCCATTCGCAGCGGCGCTGGACGAAGACGATATTCCCCCGGTCGGCGTAGATGTTCATGTGGTCGGGGTATAGCGCGCACATCCGCACCTCGAGTTCGGGCCGGGGGCTCACGCGGGGCGCTCCAGGACGCACACCGTGGAACCGACGTGCTCGGGGCTGGCCGGAACAGCCTCGATCCCCGCTGGCACCAGACCGGCCGAGCGGGCTTCGTCCTGCAGCTCCGAGGCGGTGACCGCATCGAGCAGGGTCAGGTCCGTCTGCGTCTGGGCCGTCCGGTCGGCGACACGCAGGCTGCGCCGGCGCTCGATCATCCAGCCCTCCGGCTGGCGCCAGATCGCCACGGCGCGGCTCTCGTAGTGGCGCCCGTCACGTTCGAGGATGTCCGGCGACGCAGAACCGTCGCTGGCGCCGTCGGGCATCTCGCCGGCCTCGACGAGGGCGAACGCGGCACGGCCCCCCGGCCGCAGGAGCCCGGCCACGGCGCGCAGCATCCGCAGGCGGCCGGCTGTCCCGCCCATCAGCTGCGCGAGCTGCATCGGGGCGACGACCAGCGAGGCCGGCCGGCCGGTGACCACGGCGCGGGCGTCGGCCCTCTGGGTCTCCACGTCGAGCCCGCGCACCTCGGCTCGCCGGCGCACAGCCGCAAGCAGGCGGGGGTCGCGATCCACCGCGACGGGGGCGTGGCCGTGGGCGGCAAGGTCGAGGGACACGCGCCCGCTTCCGGCCCCGAGGTCGAAGACGCGGGCGGGGCGGGAGCCCGTCACGTCGGCCAGCCGCCGCCACAACGGGAGATCGGCGACGTAGGCCCCGCACTCGGCGTCGTGCCACGCGACAGCGTCAAGGGCGGTCAGCGGCCCCGAGGCTCCGCGCAGGGACTCCCGGCCGGTCGCGGTGGCGCGCAGCGGCGCTTCGGCGCGGTGGACCGATTCAGGGCCGCTCATGCCCAGTACTCCTCGGCGTGCCCGGCGTCGGCGAGCAGGGTGCGCAGCTCCAGCAGGGCGGTGTAGGTCGGCAACGCGATGAGGCGCCCGGGCGCTTCGGCGAGCGCGGCGTCGAACGAGTCGGCGATGGCGGACTGGACCGAGATCGCCTCGGTCGGGATGCCCGCGTACTTCAGCCGGACCGCGAGCTCCGCGCTCCGTGTCCCCGCGCACGTCACGCGGCGTACCGAGCCGGCGAGCAGCTCGAAGTCGGCGTCCCAGACCCAGGAGACATCTCGGCCGTCGGCGATGTGGTCGTTGAGGGCGATCCACAGGTCGAGGTCAGGTCCGACGGACTCGAGCTTCACCGTCCGCAGGACCTCGTTGGCCCCCGTCGGGTTCTTGATCAACAGGATCGCCACGTCCTGGCCGTGCACGGTCAGCTGCTCGACCCGGCCGAAGATGGCGCTCATCGATTCCAGCCCCCGGACGATCGACTCGCCGGATGCGCCGAGTCGGCCGGCCGCGGCGATCGCCGCGAGCGCGTTGTGGACGTTGTAGAGGCCCGGCACGGGCAGGCGCATCTCGAGCTCCCCCTGCGGTGTCGCCACCGTCAGGCGCGAGCCGGCCATCCCGTCGAGCCGCACCCGGCGGGCCGACACATCGCGAGCGGGACGTTCGCGACCCTCGCCCGGACAGCTCCAGGCACCGAGGTGGCCGACGAAGGAGTGTTCGTAGACGTACGCGGCGCCGGTCCGCCGGGAGAACCGCGCGTCGTGGGCGTGCTGGACCTCGGTGAGAGCGACCGACGGGTCGTCGATCCCGAAGTAGCTGACCTCCCCGCCGGCCGCCAGGCCCAGCTCGGCGATCCGTGGATCGTCGGCGTTGAGGACCAGCCCGGCCGGTGGGCTCATCCGTTCGACGATCTGCTCCCAGCCGGACGCCAGTCGCTCCAGCTCGCCGTAGCGGTCGAGCTGGTCACGGAACAGGTTCGACAGGACCATGAGCCGGGGAGCCAGGGCATCGGTCACGGTTCCCAGCCACGCCTCGTCGACCTCGAAAAGCCCCTCGGCGCCCTCCTGCTCGAGCAACGCCGTCGCCACACCCCAGTGCATGTTCGACCCGGCCCGGTTGTGGACGGGGAAGCGGTCCTCCTGGCCGAGGATCGCGGCGAGCATCCCCGCCGTCGTGGTCTTGCCGTTGGTCGCGCTGATCACCGTGCTGCCCTGCTGGAGGCGATCGCCCAGCCGTTCGATTGCGTCCGGAGCCATGCGCAGGAGCATCCGCCCGGGCAGCGTGGTGCCGCCGCCCCGGCCGGCCCGACGGCTCAGCGAGCCCGTGGCCCGGGCCAGGGCGCGCTTGGCGCCGAACAGCGAGCTCGGCGAGCCGGCCGGAGGAGACGTCGCGGCCGGGGTCACGACTCGGGGGCCGGTGCGATCACGCCGAGCGCGGCGGGCAGCACGTCAATGGTCACGGGCAGGCTGGTGATCCGCTCGCCGTCGGCGTAGACATCGAACTCGCGGTCGGCTTCGAAACGCACCCTCCGGGCGCGGCTGACCGATACCGGATCCTCGCCGACGTGAGTGCCCTTGAACACAAGCGGCAGGGTGCGGGCGAACCGGATCTTCGGGGTCTCGCCGATGGTTACGACGTCGAAGCGGCCGTCGGTCAGGTCGGCGTCGGGCGCGAGGAACATGCCGCCCCCGTAGGCCTTGCTGTTCGCCGCGGCCACCGAATAGCCCGAGAACGTCCACCGGTGGCCGTCGGCCTCGACGGTGAAGCTCGCCGGCTCCCACGCCGCGAGGGCTCGCAACGCCGCGTACAGGTAGACCAGCGGCCCCCTGACGGTCTCGGCCTCGTTGGCGAGGCGGTTGGCGTCGGAATCGAACCCGGCGCTGGCAATGCCCAAGAACCGCGTGCCGTTGGCCTCCCCGACATCGATCGTCCGGACGTGGCCCTCGACGAGCACGCGCGCCGCGTCGCCGATGTCACGGGGGATGCCAAGGACACGGGCCAGGTCGTTACCGCGACCGGCCGGCAGGATTCCCATCGGCATGTCCCTGTCGGCGAGCGCCCCGCCGACTGCTCCGACGACGCCGTCGCCGCTCATCACGACCGGGGTCTCGCCGGCCTGTGCCGCCGTCTGGGCCTCCTGCACGGCGTCGTCCATGCCCGTGGTTTCGTAAAAGCGGGCCTGGGCGCCGAGTTCCGTCAGGGCGGCCTCCGCACGCTCACGCTGACGTCCCCCGCGGCCCTTCCCGGCGTTGGGGTTGATCAGCACGACGAAGGAGCGCTCGCTCATGCAGGCAGGCTATTCGACGCGTCTGCGGTGTCCGGCCTGCGCGGGCGGGGCGGCCGGCTAGTCGAGCACCGGGGCGGAGTCGTGCGGCGGCTCTCCGGCCCGGCGGGCGCAGAACCACGTTGCCTGCCCGTGGGTTCCCTGGGCCACCACGTCGATCTCGTGGCGCGCGAACTTGCGGGTGAGGAGATCGTTGGCCGCGTAGAACGGCGTCTGGGGGCCCAGTGTGTGGGCGATGACCACATGCCCTCCGGGGCGCAGGACACGGGCGATCTCCGAGAAGAAGGGCGGCATGTTCACCTGCGCGACGAGGTCGAACGACTCGTCGTCCCACGGGAGATCCGCGGCGTCGCTTACGCGGAAGTGGATGCGCCCCTCCGGATCGAGCCCCGTCTTGCGCCGCGCCTCGCGGATCATCTGCTCGGACACGTCGATGCCGCGCACCCGGGCGCCCGGGTACTCGCGCGCCAGCATCAAGGCGGCGACGCCGGTTCCCGTCCCGATGTCGAGGATCCGCTCGGGTGGTGGTCCCGCGGTCCGGTCGAGGGCGATCCCGAGGGGAGCGAGATGGTCGGACGACGGGGCCCGGTTGCGCTCGTCCCAGCCCGCGGCGGCGTCGTCGAAGAACCGTGTCATCGGCCCCTTGAGCACAGGCCAGAGGACCGGGGCGTGGATGATCACCGCGCTGATGGTGTGGCCGATCCGCTGGATGCGGGACGGGGGACGGGGGAGGGGCTGCTCGTCGGCCACGCCGGAGATCATTTCAGCGCGCCGCCCGAGACGGCCCGGGATCTCGGCCGTCCTCGGTAATCTCCGCGACCATGCGAAACCGATCGATCCCCGCCGCCCTCGTCGCCCTCCTCGCCTGCCTGGCGCTCGTCGCCTGCGGCGACGACGACTCCGGTGGTTCCGACGGCGCCGACACCGGCCAGGGCGAGACGGCCGCCGAGCCGCAGGCCTGCAAGGAGGTGGAGGCGCCCCCGGTCAAGGACACGGAGTTCAAGAAGGCGGGCAAGACGATCAGCAAGGGCGACAAGGCATCGGTCGTCGTCACGACCAACTGTGGCGAGTTCACGATCGAGCTCGACACCAAGAAGGCGCCCAAGACCGCCAACTCGTTCGCGTTCCTCGCCGAGGAAGGCTTCTACGACAACACGGTGTTCCACCGGATCGTTCCCGGATTTGTGATCCAAGGTGGCGACCCCGGCGGGACCGGTGACCAGCCCGGTACCGGCGGTCCCGGATACCAGGTCGAGGAAGAGCCGCCGGACTCCACGGCCTACACGGAGGGCATCGTTGCCATGGCCAAGGCGGGTAACGAGCCGCCCGGCACCTCGGGCAGCCAGTTCTACGTGGTCACCGGCGCTGATGCCGGCCTGCCGCCCGAGTACGCGATCGTCGGCAAGGTCACCGACGGCCAGGACGTCGTGGACCAGATCGGCGCCCTCGGCGATGCCACGACCGAGCAGCCGACACAGACCGTGGTCGTCCAGGAGATGAAGCTGGAGCAGGGCTGAGAGCGTGGCCCCGGAGGCCACGTCGCTGACGGTCGACACGGGCCTGATCTCGCTCGCCGCCGAGGAAGTGGGGGAGGGTCCGACGATCGTCGCCGCCCACGGGCTGACCGCCTCACGGTCCTACGTCGTCCACGGCTCCAACGCTCTCGCCCGCCGCGATCACCGCTTGGTGACCTACGACGCGCGCGGCCACGGCTCGTCGGATCCCGCCCCGGCGGGATCGGGCTACGGATACGAGGCGCTGGAAGCCGACCTCGAGGCGGTGATCGACGAGCACGCGGCCGACGGCCTGCCGGTGCTCGCGGGGCACTCCATGGGCGCCCACACCCTGCTGCGTTTCGCCCTCAGCGCCCCGGACCGGGTCGCCGGGATCGTCGTGATCGGCCCGGCATGGGACGGCAGCGAGCCGGACGCCGATGCCCTCGCCGACTGGGATGCCATGTCGAGCGGCTTGCGCTCGGAGGGCATCGACGGCTTCGTGGAAGCATGGCGCGCCCAGGGAATCGACGATGAATGGGAGGACCGGCTGGAGACGATCGTCCGCCGCCGGCTCGGCGAGCACGACCATCTCGACGCCGTGGCCGACGCCCTGGCCGAGGTGCCGCGCTCCGCGCCCTTCGGTGAGCTGTCGGAGCTCGAGGACCTCGACGTGCCCGTGCTCGTGGTCGCCAGCCACGACGAGGCGGACCCGTCCCACCCCTACGAGCTCGCCGAGCGCTACGCCGACCTGCTGCCCCAGGGTCGCCTCGTCAGCGAGGACGAAGGCGACTCTCCGCTGGCCTGGCAGGGGGGCAAGCTCTCGCGGGAGATCGCCTCCTTCTGCCAGACGGAGGCCGTGCGAGACCGTCTCGGCTGACGCTCGGCTGCGTTTGCCGACCGCCCTCGCGGGGCAGAGAACCCGGGGACGTCATCCCCGATCCGGAGCTGCCCCCATGAGCCTTCCCCAGCCCACCTCCAACAGCGTTTCGCTGGTCACCGGCGCCTCGGCCGGCATCGGCCAGGAGATCGCCCGTGAGCTCGCCCGCCGAGGGCGCGATCTCGTGATCACCGCTCGGCGCAAAGAACGGCTCGAAGAGCTCTCCGAGCAGCTCCAAGCCGATCACGGTGTGTCCGTCTGGGTCGTGCCGGCCGACCTGGCCACCGAGGACGGCAGGCAGACGCTCACCGACGCCATCAGCAAGGAAAAGCTCTGGGTCGACGTGCTGGTCAACAACGCCGGTTACGGCAGCGGCGGCCGGTTCGACACCCTCGACGCCGTGAGCGAGACCACGATGGTCGGTCTCAACTGCGAGGCCGTGGTCGCCCTGTGTGCCGAGTACCTTCCGGCGATGATCGATCGCGGGGCCGGAGCCGTCCTGAACATCGCCTCGATCGTCGCCTTCCAGCCCCTGCCGCGGCAGGCGACCTATGCGGCTACGAAGGCCTTCGTCCTGAGCTACTCCCAGGCGCTGAACGCCGAGATGGGTCCGCTCGGGATCACCGTGACGGCATTCTGCCCCGGCGTCACGAGCTCGGAGTTCGCCGAACAGGGCGGCATCACCGAAGCCGAATCGCAGACCCCGGGCTTTCTCCTGGCCAGCTCGGAGGACACCGCCCACGCTGCGGTCCAGGCCCTGGACGACGGGGACCGCGTGAGTGTCCACGGGGCAGCCAACCGCGCGGTGTCGCTGGCGGGATCCTTGACCCCGAACTCCTTGCTGCTCCCGCTCGCCGAACGCTGGTATCCCGTAGGCAAGTAATCGGGGGGTTGCCATGCGGCCGGGCGGGTAGGCCGGATGGATGGAGGGGGATCCCAGCGGTAGTCGCACGCACCGTGCGACCGTGACCTCGTGACGCCGCGCATCGGCCGCCGCCGTGGCGCGAATGACCATCCGGGCTACGCCAGCCGCATCGCGGACGTCCGCGGACGGGGCGCCGGTCGGGCGCATACCGCACGGCGCGCCGCGATCACGCTGGCCGCCACGGTCGTGGCCATCGCGCTGGTGTTCGGTGCCGTGCTGGTGCTGACCCGGGGCGGGGAATCGGGCGTGGACGCCGAGGCGCCGGGCGCGCCGGCGACCGAAACCCCCGCCGCGCCCGAACGCTGACCGGCTAGGCCGACTCGACCCCGGGGGTACGGGTGGCCTGTTCTTCGTGGACGCCCTCGCACATCTCCTCGACGGTCTTCTCGCAGAAGGCCTCGAGGTCGTCGGGGCTGCGTGACGTGGTCAGGCCCTTGTCGACCACGACCTCCTCGTCGACCCAGTCGGCTCCGGCGTTGAGCAGGTCGGTCTTGATGCTCGGGTAGGAGGTTAGGCGGCGGCCTTCGACGGCGTTGGCCTCGATCAGGACCCACGGCGCGTGGCAGATGGCCGAAACCGGCTTGCCCGTTTCGAAGAACGAGCGCACGAACGCGACGGCCTTGTCGTTGGCGCGGAGGTTGTCGGGGTTGCCGACGCCGCCCGGGATGACCAGGCCACGGAACTGGTCTTCGGAGGCCTCGTCCACGGTCATGTCCACCTCGAAGGTGTCCTTGGGCGTGATCTCGCCCTCCATGCCCTGGATCTCGCCGCTTTCAAGCGAGACGAGCTTCGGCGTGCCACCGGCTTCTTCCACGGCCTTCCACGGCTCGGTGAGCTCGATCTGCTCGACGCCGTCGGCCGCGAGGAAGGCGATAGTGCGGTCCTTGAGTCTGTCTCCCATGCTGGGGGATCCTTTCGTTGCTTGTGTCACCCCTGCTCGTACCCGAACGGGGGAGGGGCCAAGCCCCGGAACGCTGTACGGAGCGGACAGGCGGCGAGGTCGCCGAGCCCGCGGTCAGTCGCCGGCCAGCCGCTCCAACTCGCCGGACAGCCGCTCACGCACGGCCAGATCGAGCGCGCTCAGCGCGCTCCCCGGGCTGGCGTCCACGCGGGCCAGCAGCGTCCGGCGCTGGGCGGGGCTCAGGTCGAGATCGCGGACCAGTCCCGACAGGGTCTGGGTGCCGACCGCGCCTCGGATGATCACGTTGCGCGCGTCCCGTGCGCGCGGTGCCGTGGCCCCGCGCGGATGGGCGCGTACCGCGTCCCAGCCCGTGGTCGCCTTGTGCTTGCGCGTCCCGCCCGAGGCACGCCGGCTCTTCGGCGGCGGCTTGGGCGCTGGGGGCGGCGGCGGTGGCGGCTCTGCCGTCCGGCTCAGGATTCCGGCCAGGCGGCGCCGGGCCGGCGGGTCGAGCTCGCCGATCGTCGTGGACGCGGGGACTCCGGGGGCCGAGAGCACCCGGGAGCGGTCGCTCGCGGGCAGACGCAGCCGGCGGGCGAGATCGGCGACCGACACGTCGTCGAGGTCCCCGCCCTCGGCGATCGCTTCGGACGCCGTGGCCGGGGTGGTTGCCGCGTCCGCGCTCACCAGCGCTGGAGCCCGGGGGCGATGGTGCCCCTTGGAGAGGTGGCCGGCACGATCATGCGATGGCGTCGGCCAGGATCCCGGCCTGGGCCAGCAGCCGCACCCGGGCGGGGATGCTCGCGTCCATGGCCTGGCCACGCCGCTCGCGGTGCAGGGCCACCAGGTTGACCAGCAGGCGTTCCGGGCAGTCCCAGTGGGCCCACTCGCAACGGCGGAACCCGGGCGACTCGAGCAGCTCGCGCGCCGCGGTGCGCGGCCCTCGTCCCGAGTCGAGCAGGGCCCCGCCCGACTCGGTGACCCAGTCCCAATAGTCGAGCAGCAGCTGGACCTCGCGTGCCCCGCACACCGGCCCGTGGCCGGGCACGTAGGTCGTGACGTCGGCGTCGAGCAGCAGCCGCAGCGCCTTCTTCCAGTTCTCGATCGGTCCGGCCCACACGATCGGCGTGACACCCACGAACAGGATGTCGCCGGTGAACACGACCCCGGCGTGGTCGACGAAGACCATGAGGTCGCCCGGGGTGTGGGCCGGGCCGACCTCGAGCAGGCGCACCTGACGCCCCCCGACATCGAGGGTCGCCTGGCCGTCGAAGGTCCGTGTCGGCGCAGTGACCGTGATCCCCTCGAAGCTGTACGGCTCGATCATCGAGCGGAAGTAGCGTCCGATGGGTCCCATGGGCACGTGGGGGAGCCGGGGAATTGAGAGCGATCCGACGCCCGGGATCGGAAGGGCTCCGATCATCGCCATCCCCGTGCCGACCTGACGGAAGCGCTCCAGCGCCCCGGGGTTCTCCTCGGCGATCAGCCGGGCGGCCGTCGTGGTCGAGATGATCTCTGCGCCGGTCACGAGCTCGTTGCCGAAGACGTGATCGCCGTCGGAGTGGGTGTTGACCAGGAGCCGGATCGGCTCGTCGGTCACGCCCCGTACGGCGTCGAGCAGCGTGCGGGTCAGCCGCAGGTCCCACAGGGTGTCGACGAGCATCGCCTCGCCGTTGCCGACGACGAGCCCGGCGTTGGACTCACCCCACGCCCCGTTGGGCTGCTGCCAGGCGAAGGTGCCCTCGCCGACGCCGTGCAGGCCCGCGCCGAAGCGGGCCGGCTCGGAGAACAGGCTCAGCTCGCCGGGGACGACCGGGGGCGGTTCGATGCGGTTGAAGGCTCCAGAGGCCATCGCTCCCACACTATTGGCCCGGCGCGGCCGCCGGGCGGGTCGGAGGCCGCGGCCCCTCCCAAGGCGCGGCGTGATGCCGTCGGCCGTGCGGGCGGCCGGGGCGGACAGGCCCGGCCGCCTACGATTCCCGGCGATGAGCGTCCTGCGAGCATCGAACCTCCGCGTCGGCGTGGTCGGCCACACGCTGCTCGACGGCGTCTCGCTGAGCGCGGACCGCCGTGAGGTCTGGACCCTCGCCGGGCGCAACGGGAGCGGCAAGACCACGCTGCTTCGCGTCCTCGCTGGGCTGCACCCGGCCGAGGCGGGGGGGGTTTCGGTGGCCAAGGGCGCACGGGTGGCCCTCCACGACCAGCGGCCGCCCCGGGACCAGAACCTGTCGCTCGACGACTACGTCCTCGAGGGAGCGGCGCACCTGCTCGAGACCGAGGCGGAGCTCCGTGACCTCGAGGCACGCATGGGCGAGGGGGATGTCGACGAGCGGATCTACGACGCCTACGCGGCCGCGCAGGCCCGGCTCGAACACGCCGGTGGCTGGGCCTGGCGCGAGCGGATCACCGAGATCATCCGGGGGCTCGGGCTCGATCCCGCCGACGGCGACCGTCTGCTGTCGACCTACTCGGGTGGTGAGCTGACCCGAGCCTCCCTGGCCCGCGCGCTTGCCGGCGATCCCGACGTGCTGCTGCTCGACGAGCCCACCAACCACCTCGACGTCTCGGCCCTGGAGTGGCTCGAGCAGATGCTGCGCACCACCGACGCCGCCGTCGTGCTGGTCGCCCACGATCGGTGGTTCCTGGAGGCCGTGGGCACGGCGGTGCTCGAGCTCGAAGGCGGCAGGGCGATGAGCTTCCGTGGGCCCTGGCACGCCTGGCGCAAGGAAAAGGCAGCGCGGGAGGCGCACACGCAGAAGGCCATCGAGCGCCACGAGGCGCAGGTGGAGCGGCTGGAGCGGTTCGTCGCGCGCTTCCGGTACGGCACGCGAGCGCGGCAGGCCCAGTCCAAGCTCAAGGCCATCGACCGGCTCGAGCGCCCGCCGGACCCGCCGCGAGACGGCCGCGCCCTGGGGTTCACCTTCCGCCCGCCCGAGCGCAGCGCCCGCGTTGCCGTCGAGCTGCGAAACGCGACGGTCAAGGCCGGGAGCCGCACGCTCCTGGAGGGCGCCGAGATGTACCTGGAACGGGGCGAGCACGTGACGATGGTCGGTCCCAACGGCGCCGGCAAGACGTCGCTGCTGTCGGTGCTCAGCGGGGAGGCCGAGCCCGCGTCGGGGAGCGCGCGCCACGGCCACAACGTCAAGCTCGGCGTCCTCAGCCAGCACGCGCAGGAGCTGGGAGAAGACGGGACGGTGCTGAGCACCTTGCGGGCCCAGACGGGGCTCAAGCCCGAGCACGCCCGCCACCTGCTGGGCCAGTTCCTGTTCAGCGGCGAGGAGATGGAAAAGCCCGTGAACGGCTTGTCCGGCGGGGAGCGCCGGCGTCTGGCCCTCGCCGTCCTCGTCGAGTCCGGCGCCAACGTGCTGATCTTGGACGAGCCGACCAACCACCTCGACATCGAAAGCCGCGAGGCCCTGGAGGGCGCCTTGCAGGCCTACGAGGGCTCGGTGTTGCTGGTCACCCACGATCGCGCCCTGCTCGACGCGGTCGGCACCCGAACCCTCGTCCTCCGGGACGCAGTGCTGGAAAGCCACGACGGTGGCTGGGCCGAGTACACGGCGCGCCGCGACGCCGAACAGGCGTCGCGGGCGCAGACCGACGGCGAGGAGGCTGTGAAGCGACAGGCCAAAGGCTCGTCCAGCGGATCCGCTGCCAAGAACGGCGGACCGTCGAAGAACGCTGTCGCCAAGCAACGCCGCGTGGAACGCCAGATCGAAGAGGCCGAAAAGGCGCTCACGCAGCTCGAGGCCGAGCTGGCCGATCCCGCGGCCTGGTCGACACCGAAGCGCTCCGAGGAGGCGACAAGACGCCACGGCGAGGCCAAGCAACGGGTCAAGGAGCTCTACGAGCGCTACGAGGCGCTGGCAGGCTGACGGCAGCCCGGGCCGCCTGGAAAGCCCCGCGAGTGGGATCCGGGTTTTCAGGGCTAGTTGACATAACAGTGATTATCGTGCGTGGAGTCGCGCTCGACATCCGGCGCCTGGGCAGCGCTCTCCCGGCCTCTGAACGCTCGGGGGCGCTCCAGCGCCCGTAGATGTCCAGCCGTGGGGCACCAGGTGGGGAAGCTATGTCCGCCGGCCATGTTCGGTGAGGTCGCGAACGTCGAGGGCTCCCAGCCTGGCCTCGTCGTCTGTCGTGAGGCGGGGACCGTGCGGTCCCTCCTCCACCCGCGTCCGAGACGGAATCGAGATCTGAAGGGCTCCGTCTACCTCCTCGAGTTCAAGCTCGATCCCGGGTGCGAAGCCCAGCCGCTCCCTGAGGGCCTTCGGGACGACGAGGCGCCCCGCCGAATCGATGGTGGCTCTGATGGGCATGAGAATGGCTCAAGCGTGACACCGCCAGGTGTGGCTTACGGACCTCCGCGCCCTCCAAGAGCAGGCACGAACGCAAGCTGAGCTGCTGGGCATCGGGCCGGAGGATGTCGAGCGCATCGTTGACGAGTCGCGGGCCGAGACAGCCTGACGCTGCGCCTGCTGCTGGACACCAACGTCTGCGTCTCGGCCCTCATCGCCGACGGACCCCCCGCCCGCCTTCTGGAGGAGATCGCCGACGGCCGCGCCGAGTTGGTGATGGCCCTTCCGGTGTTCGAGGAGCTGGACCGGATCTTGCAGACAAAGCTCCGACTGCCAGGAGATCGCGTCGAGAGCTACAGCAGGCTGCTCAGGGATGTCCTAGCCCACGAAACGGTGCCGTGGCCGGCACTGGCGCCCGCTGTCACCGGCGACCGTGCGGACGATGCCATCCTTGCCTGCGCCGTCGAGGAGAGCGTCGAGGTGCTCGTGTCGGGAGATCGGGCCCACCTGTTGCCGCTGCGGGCCTACGGGACCGTGGCCGTCCTGAGCCCGCAACAGACGCTGACCCGGTTGCGGTGAGCGGCCGTCGGCTGGCAGGACCCTCAAGACGCGTTGACTGTCAATCAAGTCCCAGCGCGGAGACGCAGCTGGTCACGGTGTCGCGTGATGGCGGGGAAACCCTAATCTGCGTTCCGCTCACGAGCTGCTCATGCGTGGCCACCCGAGCTCCCGATGGCAGCCTGCGCATCGAACTCTTTCACCCGGTTACGGTAAGCGAGCCTCCCCTCTCGTGACGCTGCGAGGCGTCAGCGCATTCACCGATGTCAGATCTGCAACCGGGCAACGACCATGAGCTTGTGACAGCGATTCCCACCGACTTCGGAGAGCTGTTTACCCGCGCCAGCGGCCACAGCCCGTACGACTACCAACGGGCGCTGGTTCAGGCGGGCGAATCGGTGAAGGTGCTCGAGGTGCCCACCGGCAGCGGCAAGACCCTCGCAGTTCTCTGTGAGTGGCTCCATCGGCGCCTGGTTCGAGGGCTGGGTCCTCGCCGTCTCGTCTACGCCTTGCCGATGCGAAGCCTCGTGGAGCAGACGTTCGATGTGGCCCTGGCGGTACGCGAGCGCCTCGGCCTCGACGACGAGGAGCTTCCGATCCACGTGCTGATGGGCGGCGAGTCCAGCCGGGAGTGGGCCGAGCGTCCCGAGAGCAACCAGATCCTGATCGGCACCATCGACATGCTGCTCTCCCGCGCCATGAACCGTGGCTACGCCGAGAGTCGCTACGCGTGGCCCGTGTCCTTCGGGCTCCTCAACGCCGACACCCGATGGGTGTTCGACGAGGTGCAGCTGATGGGACCGGCCCGGGGAACCTCCGCCCAGCTCGCGGGACTGCGTGAAAAGCTCGGCACCGTGAAGGGGTGCGAGACGCTGTGGGTTTCGGCCACCATCGACGAGGCGTCGCTTCGCACCGTCGATCATCCCGAGCTCGGCTCCCCACTGCGACTGTCGGCTACTGATCGCCAGGCCGAGGCTCTCGGCTCTCGGCTCTCGGCAGCGAAGCAGCTTGAGCGCATCGATCTCTCGGGTTCGACTGGGACCCAGGCTCCCAAGCGCATTGCGGCCGAGCTCGCGGATCGACACGAGCCCGCCACGCGCACGCTTTGCGTGCTCAACACCGTCCGTGACGCACAGGCCGTATTCCGAGAGCTACACAAGCGTCAGCGCGATCAGAACGGTGCGCCCCATCTCGTGCTCTTGCACTCCCGCTACCGGCCTCCGGAGCGTCGCGCCCACTTCGAGATGGCTCAGCTGGACCCGCCAAGCTCCGGGACGATCGTGGTCGCCACCCAGGTTGTCGAGGCGGGCGTGGACATGAGCTCGCGCCTGCTGGCGACCCAGACGGCGCCCTTCTCCTCGATCGTGCAGCGCTTGGGTCGCTGCAATCGCGCCGGCGAGTACCCGCAGGCCACGGCGTTGTGGCTCGACTCCGGAGCATTCCCGACTACCGGGACCGGGGCCAAGAAGGCCGCCCCCTATAGGCCCGAGGACCTCAACGCTACCCGGGACGCGCTGCGGGGCCTTGAGGGATCATCGCTCTCGCCGGCCGCCCTGGAAGAGTTCGACGCGCCAGACGAACACCGCGAGGAGTACGCGATCCTACGCCGCCGCGACCTGATCGATCTCTTCGACACGGCACCCGACCTGTCGGGCCTCGACATCGATATTGGCCCGTTCATCCGGGCAGGAGATGAGAAAAGCGTCTCCGTGTTCTTTCGCGAGATGGACGGCGACCAGCTGCGGCGCAACCGGGGCGATCACCCAGCCGAAGCTCGTCGCCCGGACGAGGTTTCCGCCCCCCGCAGAGATGAGCTCGTCGCCGTTCCGGTCTACGACCTCAAGGACCGCGAGGGGTGGCGATTCGATCCGCTGGAGGATGAGTGGGTTCCAATTCGCGGCCAGCATCTGCATCCCGGGATGACGGTGATGCTCGCCGCGAGCCAGGGCGGCTACGACGAGCTGGGGTGGAACCCGGGCGCCAAGCAGCCGGTCGAGCCGATCCCACCCGATGACGGGGCGCTGGCGCCTGACGCGCTCGCCGACGACTACGGAAGCCAGGCAGCCGAGTGGACCCAGCTGCTCGACCATCTCGTTGTGGCGCAGCAGGAGGCGCGGGGACTGCTCGAGGCCCTGGAGCTGTCCGACGAAGCCGATCCCTCCTACGCGGTAGTTCTTGCGGCGGCCGTGCATGACGTCGGAAAGGCCCACCCCGTGTTCCAAGAGACGCTGCGGCGCGCAGCGACCGACGAGGAGAAGGCAAGGCTCGACGGCCAACTGCTGGCCAAGAGCCCCCACCGAGGTCGGCACGCCCGCCGCCCGTTTCGACACGAGCTGGCAAGTACGCTCGCCGTTCGAGATGCCCAGCCCGGTCTCCTTTCGGACGATGAGCGGCTGGACCTCGTTGCCTACCTGGTCTGCGCCCACCACGGCAAGGTCCGGACCGCGATCCGCCCCTCCCCCACCGAAGTGAGGCCCAAGGACATCGCCGAATCCGAGGGCCCCTATGCCCTGGGCATCCTCGACGGCGAGCACCTGCCGGCAGTGGAGACCCCACTCGGCACGCTGCCGGCCACTGTGCTCGATCTTTCATGCATGGCCATGGGTGCTCCTCGCTCCTGGTCTGCCGCGGTCGTGGCCCTGCGAGACGATCCGGCCATGGGTCCGTTTCGCCTCGCGTTTCTGGAGGCCCTGGTGCGGGTCGCGGACTGGAGGGCAAGTGCCTGAGCTGACCCTTCGTGGGTGCGTCTCGCGACCCCTGGCGTCCTACCTCAAAGGCCTGGGGATCTGGAGGCTCGTCGCCGAGCAGGCCGATTCCGCAGCCCGCGCCCGCTGGTCGGGGCTCGAACTCCAGCTCCAGTCACGTCTGGATGAGTCCGAGCTGGCGCAGTTCGTGGTCGAGTCGTACCGGCCCACGCCAATCATCTCCCCCTGGAACGGGGGAAGTGGCTTCTATCGCGGCGGCAACCCCACGGCTCCCCGCGCGCTCGATGCCCTCGAACAGCTTCCCGCCGACCGCCTGGCCGCCTACCGGGAGGCGATCGCGGTCGGACGCCAGGCCGTCGAGGACCTGGGTCTGAAGACCAAGCCGACGAAGGAGGACCAAAAGGCTGCGCTGATCCGGCGCCTGAGGGCTTGGCTGCCCGACCGCGCGCTCGACTGGCTCGACGCGGCCATCGTTCTCGACGAAGACTCCGTGACGCTGCTCCCCGTTTTGGGAACCGGCGGGAACATCGGGAACTTCGACTTCTCGACCAACCACCACCAGGCGTTGTTGTCGGTCCTTCCAGAGGCGGATGTCGATGTCGACCACTCGACGGAGCTGCTGCGGGCCGCCCTGTTCGCAGAACCGGCTGAGTTGCCCAGGGGGACCAACCTCTCCCACCTGCACACCGATTCCTCGCCGGTCAGCGACGCGCTGGGCGGGCAGATCTCGATCGGCAACCCCTGGGACCTCGTGCTGGCGCTCGAGGGCTCCGTGCTCTTTGCTGCCGGCCGGGCCCGCCGCCAGGCGGGCCTCGATGCGAAGGTCGTGGCCCCCTTCGTGGCTCGCCCAACGGCGGCCGGGCAAGCCTCGCTGACCCCGGACGAGAAGGCAAAGGCCGAGCTGTGGGCGCCGCTGTGGGCCGGGTGGTCCACGCTGCCGGAGTTCGTCGCCTGCGCTCGGGAGGCCCGCGTTCAGGTTGGGCGCCGGGGGGCATTGACGGGGCTTGACTTCTTGCGGGCGGCAGGGTCGTTCGGGACCGCTCGCGGGATCGACGAGTTCGAGCGCTACATCGTTGCCGAGCGCTATGGGCAGGCCGACCTGGCGGTCCCGGTCGGTCGGGTGCGAGCCACGGGTCGTAGCTCGGCGGCGGCCCTGGGCGCAATCGATGGCTGGCACCGGCGCCTTGGCAGCCGGCGCGGAAGCGTCGGTCGCGGCGCGGCGGTAGCGATCCACGCGCTCGACGTGGCGATGTTCGCGTTCGCTGACTCCGCCAATCCCGAAGATGGGTGCCGCGTGCTGGAGGCGTTGGGCGAGGTCGAGACAGCGTTGGCTCTCATCGGGAAATCGGCTGAGCTCGACCGAATCGGGGTCCGCCCCCCGTATGGGCTGTCCTTCCGTTCCTGGATCGAGGCGGCCGACGATGGGAGCCCCGAGTTCGCCGCGGCGGTCACGGTTGCCTGCGGGCACGACGAGTCCACCGGTGTGTCTGGGGAGAGTCCGGGGCGGCTTCCCGCCATTCGTGACTATCTGCACGGGACGACAGTGGACCGCGACGGTCGGCGCTCCTACGAGGGAACCAACGCACGCCGGGTATCCCGCCGGGCCTCCGGGGTCCAGCAGTTGGCCGAGCTCCACGTGCGCCGACACCTCGACGCCCGGCGGCTGGCGGTGGGTTCTCGGCAGTCGCGCGAACCCTCCGTCCTGGGCTATCCCTGCAACAGCTTCCCCGCGTCATTGCACGTGGCCCGGCTTGTTGCTGCCGGCGTCCTGGACCTCGATCGCGTAGTGCGGCTCGTCGCCGGGGTGTGTCTGTTCGACGCCGATGTCTCGTCGAGGGGCACCGGCGCGCCCTCGCTCGCGCCGGCTGCGTACAACGATCCGTCCGTGGCGCTGGCCGATCCCACCTTCGAGGTTCTGGCCCTCGCGTGGCACCCCCCTCCCCGCGACGCGGCTCACGATGCGCGCCAGCTCGGCCCACGGCCCGGATGGGCCGCCCGCGTCTCGCGCGGAGATGTGAGCACCGTGGTCGCCGACGCGCTCTTGCGTCTGCACATGGCGGGCCTTCGCCCCTTACTCGAGCCCGCCGACCTGTCCGTCCCAGCGGCCCGAGGGCCGCTGTTGTCCGCGGCCTTGCTGCTCCCCCTTCAACGATCCGACCGCACGGCGCTTGCCCGTCGCTACGTCGTGACGGAGACCGCTGACGAACCACAATCCGAAGGAGCCCTTCTGTGATCGACGACCTCCGCTCAGCCAACCGTCTGCTGCTGCGTGCCGAGCTGCGGCCGCTTGTCGGCTCGACGTTCCAGCCCACCGGATTTCCCGACCTCGGCGCGGCCGAGTTCCAGCGGCCCGGCAGCGAGGGGCGGACAGATCTCCTGGTCGAGTCGGTGCAGTCCATGGCCAACCACATGGAAAGTCTCGGGTGGGACGGTCCGGACCACGGACCGGTCGAGACACTCACGCGACTCCCCTACGTCGAGGTGGTCGAGGACGGCGGGGGTTTTCTGACCTCTTCGCGCCTGGAACCCCACCGCCTCGCGTCGGCCTACATCAAAGAGGCGCAGATCGAGGGCGAGAAGGGCACCGATTGGCTCACCCAACGGCTTGGCTTGCAACAGCACCGCCCGACCGATTGGCACGCGGTGTACTCGGCGCTGTTCGAGCTTGACCCGTTGTGCCTGCTGCACGGGGTGTTCTTCTCCGATCCGGCGTGGAGCGACATGGGCAACCCCAAGGTGCGGCGGGCGATTACGGCCGTGGTGGAGGCCCACGGGGCCCAACGGGTCGTCTCTGGCGGACTCAAGCGCGACGACGTCCAGTTCAGCCACGCGAGCGAGGGCAGGGGCGCCGAGGAGGGATACGGCTTCGTCCCCTTCGGACGGACCGAGTACACGGCCGAGCGAATCGAGTTGTCGGCCGCGATCGACTTGTCTCAAATCCGCGGCTACGGCCTCTCGGAGGACCGCACCGAGCTTCTCACCCTCATCGCCCTGTGGGAGCTCGCGACCTTGCTGGACGAGCCGCTGCGGCTGCGCACGGCATGCGACCTCGAGACCACGCAGCTGTCGGTGTCTCGACCGGCCGACTACGACTTGCCTGAGCCCGGCGCGCTGGCCGAGCGCATCACATCCCTGGATCCCGGCACCGAACGGGCGAATCCCTTCACCGCCACGTGGTCGGACTGAGACAATGGTCGGTCTGGAGCTGCAGTTCGACCTGGGCCGCTACCACGCCCAGCCCTGGGGGTCCCACGTCAACGACGCCGCGGTGGAGTGGCCGCCGAGTCCCTGGCGGATCCTCCGAGCGCTGTATTCGCTCAGCCGTGTCGACCTGGCGCTCGAACGCCCCCCCGAGGCGTATCTCACGGTGATCCGGCGCCTGGCCGAGGCTCCCCCGCCGACGTACGTCCTGCCCGCCAGCGTCGAGGGCCACACGCGCCACTACTTCCCGGCCCGCCAGTACCGCGCGCACGGCCGGGGACGACGCAACAAGACGGATCTTGTTGTCGATGCGTTCCGCGCCGTCGGGGTCGAGGCCGCGCTTCAGATCTGGTGGAGCGCGGAGCTTCGAGGCCCCGAACGCGAGGCACTGGATGAGCTCGCCGATCACCTCCTGTACCTCGGACGCAGCGAGTCCCTGTGCTCGGCGCGCCTGGTAGGTGAGCCCCCCGGCAAAGAACCCGATGCAGCCCCTTCGGCGACGATCCCAGACCTCGACGGAGATCTAGTGGAACTGTTGGCCCCGGATCCTCAGGCCAAGGACCCCGTCGCCGCGCTGGAGATCTCGCCTTCGGAGATGCGAAAGAGCGGCTCGCTCGATCCACCCCACGCGCGCAAGGTTCTCTACACGGTGCGCGATCCCGCGCAGCCATCCACCGTCACATCCCCCGTCCAGGTGGCTCCTACCCTTGCCCTGTTTCGGCTCTCGGGAGGGTCCCGCCCAGGTCTGCGCGAGGCTGTCGCGGTAGGAGCGCACCTCCGCAGGGCAGCGATGTCGCGCTACGGACAGCGCACCGGCGGCGCTGTCTCGGAGGTGCTGGCCGGCAAGCGGGGGGATGCCTATCGCCGCGATCAGCACCGCCACGCCCACTACATGGCACTCAGCGACGACGGCCGGCGGGTCGATCGCTTGGCCGTCTGGGCCCCGGAGGGTCTCGGGACCCAGGAGGTCGCGGCGCTTGCCGCCATCGACCACCTGCGCCTGCGTGACAACCCGAAACCCCTCCCCCTCGCATTGACGGCTCTCGGGCATCCGGCAGAGCTGGACTTCCCGGATCTGTTGGGTCCGGCTGTGCGGTGGAAGTCGGTGACGCCCTTCGGTCTCCCCCGTCACCCCAAGCTTCGTGCTGGCAAGACAGTCGACGGCCCGCAGGAGCAGGTCCTGCGGGAGCTGGAGCTCCGAGGCCTTCCCGCTCCGCGTGGAGGTCAGGATGGGATCCGTCTGGTCAAGGGTCCCTGGCTTCAGTTCCGCCGCACACGTCCGGGTGTCACCCGCCTCGAAGCTCCACGTGCTGTAGGAGTGGAGCTCGAATTCGAGGAGGAGCTTCGGGGACCCCTCGCGCTCGGTGCCCTCTCGCATTTCGGACTCGGCGTGTTCACACCGGCCTGATGATCACCGACGCAGGGTCGGTCCCGCCGGTGGTTCCCGCTCGGATGCTCAACGAGCACGTCTACTGTCCCCGCCTGGCCTACCTGGAGTGGGTCGATCAGGGCTTTCGCGACAGCGACGACACGGTGGAGGGCACGTTTGCCC
>JBPCPM010000072.1:0-3424 GCA_050999155.1 Solirubrobacterales bacterium | reverse complement strand
CTTTGTCGCTGCGCTGCGGGCCAGGCGGGCGGTGGTGGTGAACTGGTCGCGGTCGTCGGGGTGGACAAGGTTCTCGATGTTGGCGAAGGTGGTCTCGAACCCGTCGGGCTCCACACCGAAGATGCGGTAGGTCTGGCGCGACCACTCCAGGTGCGACCCGGCGCGGAACGACACGTCGACCTCCCAACTGCCGAGCCCGGCCAGGGCCTGGGACCGGTCCAGCAGGTCATGGCTGTGCTGGAGGGCGAGGTCGTCGGCCTTGCGCCGGCTGATGTCCTCCACCTCGACGATGAAGTACGACGGGCGGCCGTCGGCGTCACGCACCAGCGACTCGGACTGGTTGATCCACGCGACCCGGCCGTCGGCGTGGAGGTAGCGCTTCTCGACCGAGAACGCGGGAATGGCGCCGGCGAGGAGTTGCCGGCGCACGCCGGCGTCGAGGTCCCGGTCGTCGGGATGGGTGAGGTCGTCGACCGACATCGACGTGAACCGCTCCGGCCGGAAGCCGAGGATTCCGCAGAAGGTGTCGTTCACCTGCAACCAGCGGCGGCCGAGGTCGACGAGGCCGATGCCGATGGGGGCGTTGTCGAAGGCGAGCCGGAAGCGCTCCTGGGCCTCGTGCAGGGCCGCGTCGCGCTGGCGGGCATGGGTCACGTCGGTGATCGTCGCCGCCGCGCCGCCGTCCATCGGGCGCATGGTGACGGTGGTCAGGACCGGGCGGCCGTCTCGGTGGTAGAGCGTGACCTCCGAGCCGGGGGCGTCGATGATGCCGTCGAACTCGGCCGGGAAGGGTCGGCCCACCATCTCGCCGGCGGTCTCGCCGAGCATGTCCGCCATCTGGGCATTGACGAAGACGGTGCGGCCGGCGGCATCGAGCTCCCAAATGCCCTGGTCGGACATCTCGACCAGCCGCTCGTACTGGGCCTGCTTGGCCACGATCTGGGCTTCGCGCTCGCGCACCTTGCGCATGCTGCGGGCGATCGTCTCCCCGACGACCACGCAGACCGGGATGGCGACGGGCGCCGAAGAGATGGCGCCGGGCGTGTCGAGGGTGCCGAGGACCCCGGGGAGGACGTAGGCGATCGAGGCGAGCGGCGCCATCCACAGCGACGTCCGTGGCGGCTGAGCCATCCCGATCCACACGAAGACGAATACGAAGAAGATGCCGTAGGTGTACGGGCTCACGCCCCCGACGCTGTTGGCCAGGGCGATGACCGCGAAGGAGATTGCCGGCATGCTCAGCTCCGTCCACCGCGGCCAGCGGGTCCACGGGAGCAGGAAGACGGTCAGGCCGAGGACGATGATGCCCAGGCCGAGGCCGAGCATGAACGGCTTGTCGAGGTGCTCGCTGCCCGGCACATAGTTGTTGAGGATGGTCAGTACGCCGGCAGCCAGGAAGAACCAGCCCCCTGGCGGGCCTGGGACTCTCGTTGCATCCTCACAACCCCAGATCTTCGGCATCGCCGACGAAGCGCTTGAGGTATCAACGCTCAAGACCCTGGCTTCAACTGCCGATCCAAGGTCGCTGAAGACACTGGGAGGGGGCCTGCCCAGCGATTAGGCCCCCTCTTTGCCCTTGGCGGCCGCGGATCAGACGAGCCGGCCGACCGTCATCGTCAGGCTGTACTGGCGTCGCTGTTCTCGTAGATGCGGGTGTCGAGGAACGACGTGCCGCGGTTCGGGAGGGCACTGGCCAGGCCATCTGCGGAGAAGGCGGAGGTGTTGCGGCCCTACAGGTCGTTCTCGGCCCGGAATGGCTCGATGGAGGAGGCCGGCGTCGCCCGTCCGGCCCAACGGGTCCGACTTCGGTGGCGCCGACGCTGACGACAAGTACAGTGAATCTTGCGTCCATTCCGACGAAGCCTCCGATGCCCGAACGCTGAGGCGCTCGGGGTGCGCGACGATCGCGTATGACTGTGCAGCTGAACCACACCATCGTGTGGTGCCGCGACAACCGGGCCTCGTCGACGTTCGTGGTCGAGATCCTCGGGTTGCCGATGCCTACACCCTCCGGGCCATTCCAAGTGGTGGAGACGGCCAACGGCGTTTCGCTCGACTACCACGCCGTCGATGGCGACATCGCGTCGCAGCACTACGCCTTCCTCATCGGCGAGGACGATTTCGGTGGGATCTTCGACCGGATCTGCGAGCGAAACCTCGAATACTGGGCCGATCCCGGGTTGACCCGTCCCGGCCAGATCAACCGCAACGATGGCGGTCGCGGCGTCTACTTCAAGGACCCAGACGGGCACCTGCTCGAGATCATCACCCGGCCATACGGCCGCGGGTAGGCGCTAACTAACCGGTTGCTCCCTCCGCCCACCGAAGGGCCGAACTGGTAGCGCCGCAAGCCGAACGGATCCGGACGGGAAGCTCCCTGAGACGGAGCGACGCCGGCGGGCTGAGGCGGCGAAGAAGGCGTACTTCCTTGGGCTGGCGCTGAAGTCGGCGAAGGCCTGACGCAGGCGTCAGAGGCGCCGATAGAGGCGGTCTCCCGGCGCAAGCCGGCGGTGCGCCTCAGGGGCCCGCTCGTCAGCCGTCGCCGCCCCATAACGGTTGAGCATCTGGCGGCTGCGCCAGCCCGCGAGGCGCATGAGGTCGCCCTCCTGACCGCCGGCACGCAAACTGGCACCCCGCGGCGAAGGTGTGCCGCAGCTGGTGGGGGTGGACATCGGGGCCAGCCTGGGTCGCTCGCCGGACGATCAGCTGGTAGACGCCAGCGTCTTTCATGGGGCCGCGCTTGCCGTAATCTGGAGCCGCCGACGATAAATCAGCAGGTCAGAGGCCATAAGTTCCGCCCCTGTAGCTCAGCGGATAGAGCGGCTGCCTTCTAAGCAGCGGGTCGCAGGTTCGAGTCCTGCCGGGGGCGCTGCAAAAGAGCAGGTCAGAGGGCATTTCGGCCTCTGAGGGGTTACCGCCAGTAACCCCGATTTACCGCTCTTCCACGCGAGTTCGCGTGGATTTCGCGTGGACGTTCGGTCTCAACGGGGGCGGGCTGAGTGGGCCGGGACCTGGGCTGGACTCCGCACGGCAACCCGGCCGCCAGTCTCGAGGACCACCTCCCGGCCGCCGGAGGGCACTCTGCCCGCGCCGCTGCCGCATCGGTCAGTATCGAGCGGACACCGGCGATACCGGCCAGCACGGTCGCGGACGTCTCACGCGTAGCGGCACTTCCCAATCGGTGACCGGACCTCGCCGCAGGCCGGAACTCGCTTTCTCATCCCGCCGACCGGACAATGTTGAGGACCTCCACGACGAGCTCCGCCGGCCTTTCCGCCCACCGTGAGCGATAAGCCTCGATCAGCTCCCATCCCCTTCGCTCGAGGTCGAGGTGTCTTTGTATGTGTGCCGCAGGGCCGTCGGGATGGACACCGCACTCGATGCCGAGACTTCGATCGGGGATGTGAAGGCAGACGTCCACATC
>JBPCPM010000074.1:0-7284 GCA_050999155.1 Solirubrobacterales bacterium | reverse complement strand
GCACGACTGCCCACACCCTCCGCCGGCTGGCGCGACAGGGCCGCAGCCCGGTCCTCGTCCGCCGCATCGGAGGCCGCTGGATCTTCTCCCGCCGGTCCGTCGAGGAGTTCATCGACGGCCATGGCGCCGAGGAGGCGAGCTAGCCGTGCCGCGCCCAACAGCCCTTCCACACACTTGCACCAGGGTGCCCCGGGCCGTCACGCGCCCAGAGGGCTCGCCATGCTGAGCATCGGCCGCCTGAGCCTCGGCCAAGAGGCCTACTACCTCGAAGAGGTCCTCAACGGCGCCGAGGACTACTACCTCCACGTCGGCGAAGTTCCCGGTCGCTGGCTCGGCCACGGCGCGGCAAGGCTCGGCCTGCACGGCCGGGTCGGCACCGACGACCTCCGCGCCGTGCTCTCCGGACTGCGCCCTGGCACGGACGAGCCACTGCGGGAGACCAAGACCAGCCGGCCGGGGATGGACCTCACCCTGTCGGCGCCGAAGTCGATCTCGTTGGTTTGGGGGCTGGGCGACGAGGCCACAGCCGAGGCCGTCGTCGCGTGCCACGACCGGGCCGTCGACCAGGCCATCGAATACCTGGAGCGCCACGCCTGCGCGGTGCGGCGGGGCCACTGGGGCGCCAAAGTGTGCGAGGCCGACGGCTTCGTGGGCGCGGCCTTCCGCCACCGCACCAGCCGTGCCGGCGACCCGGCGCTGCACACCCACGTCCTCATCGCCAACATGGCCGAGGGCCCCGACGGCCGGTGGACGGCGCTGGACAATCGGGAGCTCTACCGCCATGGTCGCACCGCCGGCTTCGTCTACCAGGCCGTGCTCCGCCACGAGCTGGCGCAGTCGACGGGGCTGCTGTTCGAGGAGGTGGCGCAGGGCCACGCCGACGTCGCCGGCGTGCCACCGGCGCTGCGCCGGGACTTCTCCCACCGCCGCCAGCAGATCGTCGCCGCCATGGAGCAGCACGGCACGACGTCGGCCAAGGGCGCACAGGCCGCCGCCCTCGACACCCGAACCACCAAGGGCGAGCACGTGTCCGAGTCGGAGCTGCGTGAGCGCTGGGCGGCCAGGGCCGAGCCGTTCGGGTTCGACGTCAGCGAGCTGCCCACGCTGGTGCGCACGCCCGTCCTCGACGTCGACCAGGACGAGCTGGCCAAGCTGCTGACCGAGCAGCACGCCACCTTCGTCCGCCGCGACGGTCGTGCGGGCCCTAGCCCAGGCCGCCACCCAGGGCGCGTCGCTCGACGAGCTCGAGCGAGGGGCCGACGCCATGGTTGCCAGCCCGCACGCCGTGGCCGTAGCCGAGGGCCGCTGGACGACGCCGGAGATGCTGGCGCTGGAGCGCCGTACCGTTGAGCTCGCAGCGGCGGCGGCACGCGCGGCGGGCGTTGCCGATTCCGCTGCAGCCGAGCGGGCACTGGACGCCCGACCGTCGCTCGGCGCCGATCAGCGCGACGTCGTCCGGGCTATCACCGGCTCGGGGCGCCCGGTCGACATCGTCATCGGGCCGGCGGGCACAGGGAAGACATTCTCCCTCGACGCGGCCCGCGAGGCCTGGGAGGCATCGGGCTACCGGGTGCTCGGCACGTCGCTCGCGGCCCGGGCCGCGGCCGAACTGCAGAGCGGCGCCGGCATCGCCTCTCAGACCATCGATCGACTCCGGATGCGCCTGGCCCAGGGCTACGAGCGCCTCGACGACCGCAGCGTGCTCGTGATCGACGAAGCGGGCATGGTCGGTACCCGCCGCCTGGCCGCCATGATCGAGGAGGCCCGGGCCGGGGGAGCGAAGGTCGTGCTCGTCGGCGACCCCAAGCAGCTGCCCGAGATCGACGCTGGCGGTCTGTTCGCCTCCCTGGCCAAGCGGCTCGGCCACGCCGAGTTAACTGTGAACCGCCGGCAGCTCGACCCCGAGGAGCGGGCCATTGTGGCCGAGTTGCGGCTCGGTCACGTCGAGGCGGCCATGACCCGCATGGAGCGCCACGGCAGCGTCATCACCGCCGACAACGCCGACCGGCTGCGGGACGGCCTGGTGGGCGACTGGCACGCAGCCCGGGCCGGCGGGGGCGACGTGCTGATGGTGGCCGCCCGCCGATCGACGGTGGCCGACCTCAACGAGCGGGCTCGCCGGCTGCTGGCTGCCCGGGGCGAGCTGGGGGAGGAGGTCCTCGCCGCCGGCGGGCTGTCGTTCGCAGTGGGCGACGAGGTGCTGGCCCTGCGCAACGATTACGGCCTCGGCGTCCTGAACGGGAGCCGGGGGCGGGTGGTATCAGCGAATGAGACGTCGCTGAAGGTCGAGCTGACCGGCGACCACACGGTCGAGGTGCCGGTCGACTACATCGACGCCGGCCACCTGACGCATGGGTACGCCGCAACCGTCCACAAAAGCCAGGGCGTGACGTGCGACCGGCTCTTCGTCCTCGGCGACGACACGTTCACCATCGAGACCGGCTATACGAGCCTGACCCGAGGCCGGCTCAGCAACCAGCTGTACCTCGTGGCGCCGGAGGCCGAGCTGAGCCACGGCCGGCATCCCGAGCTCGACCCGGTCGCCTCGTTCAAGGCCGCCCTGCATCGCAGCGGGGCCAAGACAGCGGCCATCGACCACATCGAACCCGCGGGAGTGGACCTGTGAACACCAATCAGACCATGCAGCACGACGACACGTTCGAGAAGATCGGGATGGGGTTGCTATTCGTCTTCCTCGGTTTCCTGGTCGTCTTTTTGGCCGGCGCTAAGCTGGCGACCCTGGTCGCCACGGCCGTCCGCTGCACACGACGTTCGGGGAAGCCGGCAAGGCCATGGTCGCCGTGAAGGACCACCTCGGCGATCCCCAATCGGCGTGGCCCGCTGGACCCCGGGAGCAGCTTCCCGGTCCGATCCTGTACTGGGTGGCGACGGTGATCGCCGCCGTAGCGGGCGTCGGGGTTGTCTTCGTTGGCTGGAAGGTGTTCCGCGACCCGACGGAGCCGCTCGACCGGCGCCGGCGTGCCGGCGTGGACGCCCAGGGCCGCCTGGCCAAGCCGATGGAGCTCCGTCCCCTCCTGATCCGGCGCCCGGTTCCGGGACGGTTCGTCTTGGGGCGGGTTGGCCGGCGCCTCATCGCCACCGAGGCGGCGGCCTTCGGCAAGCGGCGGCGCCGGATGTCGAGCGGTCCTGGAGCGGTGATGTCCGTTGGCCCCAGCCGGTCGGGCAAGACCACGAGCATCATCAACGGCGTTTTCGAGTGGCGGCACCCGGCGATTCTGGTGTCGCTCAAGAATGACTTCCTCGACGCCACCGGAGCGTGGCGCGCCTCACTCGGCGACGTGCGGGTCTTCGACCCCAGCGGTGTCACGGGCAGGGAGAGCGCGACGTGGAGCCCGTTGCGCGGAGCCAAGACGGTCAGCGGGGCGGTACGAGCCGCTCGACAGATCACCGAAGCGGCGCCTCGCCGGGACTCGAGTGGCGAGGGGGGCGACTTCTGGTTGCAGATGGCCGAGAGCCTGATCGCAGCGCTGCTCATCATCGCCGCCAACACCAAGGACCGGACCTTCGCCGACATCGTCGAATGGGTCGTCGGGACCGACATGCCCCTGGAGGGTTCGGTGGGCAACGTGCAGCCCCTGATGCGGGCGCTGAAGGCCGACGGCGACCCCATGAAGAAGGAGGCCGGAGTGTTCGCCACGACCGTGTTGGAGGGACTCTGGTGCAACGACCACCGCACCGTGTCCGGCGTCTACGCCACGGCCCGGACGATGGTGTGGCCGTGGATCGACCCGCTCGTCGCTCGATCGACCGCATCCTGCACGATCGATCTCGACTGGCTGCTGGAGAAGAACAACACGCTCTACGCCTGCATCCCGCTCAACGACCAGCACCGCCTCCGCCCAGTGCTCGGCGGGATGCTCAACGACCTCGTCGGCCAGGCCTTCGAGCGGTTCGTGCGGACCAACAAGCCGCTCGACCAGCCGCTGCTGCTCGTCATCGACGAGGCGGCGACGCTCCGGCCCGACCAACTGCCGTCATGGGCCTCGACGTTGTCGGGGATCGGGGTTCAACTCACGACCGCCTGGCAGTCGATCGCCCAGATCGAGGCCGCGTACGGACGCCAGGCGCAAGCCATCCTGACGAACCACCTCGCCAAGCTGTTCTTCCCCGACATGAGCGACGCCGCCGGGCTCGACTACCTGAGCCGGCTCTTGGGCGACGAGCACGTCCCGTCGCGACTGAGCAGCCAGCCCGGCGGGGTCCCGACCAGGATCGACCCAGCACCACAAGTGTCCCCGTCGTCCCGCCGACAGCATTGCGCCAGCTCCGACCGGGCGGTGCACTAACTCATCCACGGGACGCTGCCGGCCGCCCACGTCCGTGTCCGGCCCTGGTACCGCGACCGAGGGATGAGGAAGCGGGCCGTGAACTGAGGTTGGTTGAAGGTCCTGGCCTCTTCGGTGCCGACCCTTGGGGGTGAACCTTTGGATCGAGGCCGCTCCCACCGTCCAGCGAGGCGCGGCGGACTAGTGCCGGGTCCGGCAACGTTTGCCCTGTCCTTGAACGGCACTTCGGCCACGCGCCTGGCGGCTGCTGCCGCACGTTCTGGGGCGCGTGTTCTGGGACACCCGAGCCGTCGGCGAGCGCTCCCTAACCGTCGTTACGGTCGCCTCTGGTCGGCCGTTTTCCCGGGCGAGCGCGACGAGTTGATCGGCGATCGCCGTCTTGGCCTCGGCGTCGGGCGACGAGCGTCCGCGTGGCCGAAGGAGGTCACGGAACTGCATCCAGTCGTCGAACTCGTCCGAGGGATACACGCGGAAGTGCGTGTCGGTGAGTCGGCTCGTCGTCGACGATCGTGCGGATCATGATGTGTTGTGCGTGGATACCCGCCAACGTGCGCCACTGAGCCGTCCCCCTGGCTGACCCGCTCTCCCGGTGCCCGTCAGGTGACCGGGCATGAGGCTCAGTCCGGGTCGCGCTGGACGGGCCCAGGGGAGCCGATCGACGCGTCGCGGGCGGTGGCGACGTCGGCGCTGGTGATCGTCCTCCACGAAGTGTTGTCGTTCGCATAGACGACGAGCTCGGCGACGGTGTGGTCGAAGCCGTGGCCCAGGGCGGCGAGGTCCGCAACCTGCCGGAGCCAACTCTGCCGTTCCCGCTCGTCGTGCATGCCGAACGCCCACGCCTGCAGGGCGCTGACGATCTCGTCACGGGCATCGTTCGTCTTGGTGCTGTTCCCAGCCGCCATGGCGAGATTGAGGGACGCGAAGCCGTGGAACAGCTTGGCGTGGCCGTCGCGCTCTCGGACCGAGGCGAGGTAGCCGATCGCTCCTTCGTAGTCCTTCGCGAAGTAGAGCAGCTGGCCGAGCCGGTTCTTGGCGACCTCGCTCGAAGGGTTGTGTCGCAGGGCCGCCCTCAGCAGCGCCACGGCAATCGGGCGGGACCGCCGTGAGACGACGTCAGCCGTCCGGACCAGCTCCTTGGCCGCATCCTTCGCCTCGTCCGTCGGCGCTTGGCCGCCGACCGCCCCCCGCTGGGCGATCATCTCGGCCGACATCCAGTACAGGAGGCTGGCCAGGTTCGGGCGGCCGACGTTGGTGTAGTGCTGGGCTGTGCCCTTGAGCGCGCCGACGTCGCGGTCCTCGATCGCGGCGATGACGAGCTCCGCCTTGGCGTCGGTGATCTCTGGTTGCGTGGCGACGAACTCGATGTCGACGTCGAGCACTTGTCTGACGCCGATTACGACGAGTTCGTTCATGGTCGTCCCGGGTGTGTCGGCGGCCTTCTGCTTGAGCTTCTCGTGCAGCTCGGCCGGCAGCCGGGCGGGGAACGACCTGCGGTCCTCGGGCATGACGTCAAGCATGCCATTCTGACATCAGCGGCGCAAACTTATGCGAGATCAGTCCTTGACCTGACAGGAGCGTCGTGGTAAAGTCGCCAGCGACAACCCGCCCCGCAGCTCACAGAAGGCGCTGCCGGCGGCACCCAATGAGCCAAAGGAGCTGGCAAATGCTTGCATTGAACGCGGTCGCGCACCGACCCGCAACCACCCACGACGACGGCAACCACCGCACCGGCGACGTTGTCCTCGTCGACCTGCTCAATGCCCTGGAGAACCAGCGCGCGACCGGCAAGCTCCGGCCCGCCGTCCTGATTCGCCGCGACGGCGGTCACTGGCTTGTCGCCGGCCTCACCACCAATCCCCGATACTCCGACGGGAGCCCCAGGGTCCCGGTTCCGGACCCGGCCGCCATTGGGCTGCACCGCGAAGGCTGGCTGTGGGGCCCGCGCCCGGCGCGCATCGCCACCCTCGATGTGCACACGACCATCGGCCGAGTGGACGAGGTCATGGCGGAGGCGATCATCGCTCTCTCCCGCCTCGGCGCCGACGACGCCGCCGCCCTACGCGCTGCGGCGCGTGCCGTCTGATCGCCATGCGCCAAGACACCAACGGCATCGCGGCTGACCTCGTGCAGCTCGACGCCAACGACCCGCGCATCATCCAGCCCAGCGACCTGGCCGCCGGGGTCGCCGCCGGGGTCGGCGCCGCCGTCGGCCGCTCCGTCCTCGACCGGATGATCTACATCGACGGCGCGCGCCACATTGCGCCCAGCATCCTCAAGGGCAAGACCGAACCCGAGGTGGGGTCGTGGATCGCGAAGCAGGTCGACCTCGGCCAGCCTGGCGGACCGAAGGGCGCCGCCTACGAGCAGTGGGACAAGCTCGTCCACGAGGCCCGCCACCGAGGCGAGAAGCTGCTGCTGCACCCGACGCAGAACGTCGCGCTCACCGACGGCAGGATTGTCGACAAGTTCGGCAACGTCCTCGACGAGGTACAGCAGAAGGCGACCTTCGATGCCGCCTACATCCGCTCCACGTTGAAGAAGCTGTCCGACGGCGACGTGATCCACGTCCCCAAGGACTGCCCGCTTCCCCTCGACCCTCGCGTGATTCGTTCGGGCCCGTCGATGAAAGACCTGAGCCGGGGGTTGGAAAACGCATCGAAGCAGGGCCCGACCAGCATGGCGGGAGCGGCGGCGAAGGCCGGTATATGCGGCGCGCTCATCGGCGCAGGCATGGGGGGCCTGATCGGCGGCTACCACGTACTCGTGAAGCATGATCGCACCTGGGAGCAGGTCGGTATGGATGTGTTGTGGAACGGCGCGATCACCGGCGTTCTTTCCGCGGCCGGCGGCGTGACGGTGACAGCCGGGCTCGCCGGGCGCGGTATCAACGGCCTGCGGGTGCCGGTCTTGATGTCGATCCCGGTGGGCGTCGCGGTGGGCAAGGCGGTGAGGGCGCTCCGCGAGCCGGTGTCACAGA
>JBPCPM010000047.1:0-4676 GCA_050999155.1 Solirubrobacterales bacterium | reverse complement strand
TCGTGGTCCGCGACGACCTCACGGTCCCCGGGCGTCCGGACGTCTGGGCGATCGGGGACATCGCAGCGGCGACGGACGCGCAGGGCCGGCCCTATCCCCAGGTCGCGCCGGTGGCCATGCAGGCCGCGCGGCACGTCGCCGAGCAGATCCAGCGGCGGCTGGGCGGCGAGACGACCGCGCCGTTCCGCTACCTCGACAAGGGCATGATGGCGACCATCGGTCGCCGTGCTGCGGTGACCCAGCTGCCCTTCCCGTTCCCCACCCGCGCTCCGCGTCCGGGAAGGCGGACGCTGCGGTTCCGCGGCACCCTCGCGTGGATCATGTGGCTCTTCCTCCATCTCTTCACGCTGATCGGCTTTCGCAACCGCCTGTCGGTGCTGCTGAACTGGGCGTGGAACTACGTGACGTCTGACCGGGCGGCACGTCTGATCCTCTCGACTCCCACGGCCATCGCCGCTCGGCCGCCGCCGAGGTCGTGAGCATCGCGTCCTCAGCCTTCAGGCGACGCCCGACCCAGCACCCTGTCGACCGTCCCCGAATCAGCGCCGGCGGGCGCTGATGATCCAGGTGGCGGACGGGTACAGCACGCCCTCGTCGGTCTCGTGGGCGACGATCGTCGCCCGCAGCGCGTCGAGGGCGCGGGCCCGGCCGTGGTCGTCGAGGCCCTCGAGCATCCAGCCGAGAAGCCCGAGCACGAACCGGTAGGCGTCCTCGGCGTCGCGGCCGAACCACATCACGGCGCTCGCACCGTCGATTTGGACATCGGCGAACCCGGCGGCGCCGAGGACGCTGCGGACCCGATCAGGGTCGGCGAGTGAGAACGGTCCCGGTGCGTCCGGAGGTGGCGTCGGGAGATTGCGGCCAGCGGCGAAGGCAGAGGAGAACGCGCGGATCCACTCGTTGTGCGAGGGGGGCTGCCAGGTGAGCAGCGTGAGTCGGCCTTCGGGGCGCAACGCCCGGCCGATGTTGGTGAACGCGGCGACGAGGTCGCCGAAGAACATCGCACCGGTGCGGCTGATGGCGACGTCGAACGCCCCCGGGTCGAAGCGGTGGATCTGCGCATCGGCTTGTTCGAAGCGGGCGTTCTCGACGCCCTCCCGCGCGGAACGCCGACGAGCGTGCTCGATCATCCGCGACGAGAGATCCACGCCAAATGCCGACCCGGAGATCGCGGCGCGCGCCGCGTCCCGGGTCGTCTGACCGGTGCCGCAACCGATGTCGAGAACGTGTTCGGTGGTCCGGATGCCGGCCGCCGCGAGGAACGAGTCGTGGTAGGCGGCCACGGCCCGGTCGAAGTGGTCGGCGTTGTCGGCCCAGTAGGCGCCTTCGTCGCCGTCCCAGGCGCGAACCTGCTCGGCGTTCGACGGGTCCACGGTCAGTGCTGGCACCTCGGTCATGGTGTCCCTCCTCGGTCTAGGCTAGTCTCCCTTTGGGAGACTACTATACTCTCCCAAAGGGAGAGTCATGTCAAGGGCCCCGTCCATGACCACCACGTCGTACGCCGTCCTCGGCTTGCTCGCCATCAGGTCGTGGACGACGCATGAGCTGGTCATGCAGGTCGAACGAAGCTTGCGACGGGTCTGGCCGCGTGCCCAGAGCAAGCTGTACGAGGAGCCAAAGAAGCTGGTCGACCTCGGCTTCGCTCGCGCCGCTGAAGAATGGGTCGGCAAGCGGCGTCGCACGCGGTACACGATCACTGCACGGGGGCGGCGCGCCCTGGCGAAGTGGCTGGAGGAACCGGGCGACGGACCGGTGCTCGAGTTCGAGCAGCTGCTCAAGATCCACTTCGCCGACAGCGGTACGAAGGACAATGTCCTGGCGACCCTGGCCGCCACCTTGGAGTGGGTGCAGGAGCAGAACGAGGAGAATCTGGCGACCGGGCGGGCCTACCTCGCCGGCGAGGGCGCCTTCCCGCAGCGGGCGGCGCTGAACCTGCTGGGCGGGCGCTTCCTCACCGACTACTACGCCATGGTTGCCCGCTGGGCCGAGTGGGCGGTCGATATCGTGGAGGACTGGCCCGACGATCCCCGCCAGGCGGAGCTCGACCGGCACGCACAGGAGGAGGCCGTCCGTCTCGCCGAAAGCATCGCAGCCATCGGTCGAACCTGAGCCGGCGACCGCCCGAGCGCGATACCGCTGGTCACACGGGTGGCGGAGAGGTCCTCGATGAGGATGTCGGTGACCGCGAAGCCGTGGTCCTCCAGCATCCCCGACAGCGCTTTGGCCGTGGGCTCGGCGTGGTAGGCGCCTGGGCGCGGGCGGGAGGTGCCCGCCTCCTGAATCGTCAGACCGCGATCAGCTCCACGTGCCTGCGCGCCTCATGGGCGAGGTTCCGGAGGTCTGTGGGTCTGACGTCAAGATCTCGTCGCCGTCATCGGCAAGGAGAACGATTGCGGCGTCGATGACGTCGGCGATGTCGGCTCTGCCGAGCAGCACGCCCGCTCGTCGGCCGAGGCTGTCATCGATCGCGCGAACATCTACGCCGGGCAACAGGCGAGCGAGAGTTGCTTGGCGTCCGTGCCCGCCACGCCACACCTGACCGATGACGCCACCGTGGCTCAGCGGTGCGCGGCCCTCCTGCCGCTCCCGCTTGATCATGGCGATCATGTCCCGGTCACCCCGCTCGACGGCGAGCAGTGCGCCGGCGTCGAGCACGATGCTCATGCGAGTCCCCGCCCCCGACTCCGGGAGGTGGTGTCCTGCTCCGGGGGTGGCGTGCGGACGACGACCGCCCGAGCGCGCGCCCGGCGGGTCGCGTCGCGCACCTCGCCCTCGGTGATCTCACCGTGCTCGGCCTCGTACGCGTCGAGGAAGTCATCGAGTGCCCGCATCCGCCGGTCGTGGTCAGCCTGGCGTCGGAGCGCGTCGTTCACCCACCCGCTAAGGCTTTCCGCTCGGCCTTCCGCCACCGCAGCCCGTCCGGCCGCCAAGAGGTCGGCCTCCACGGACGCCGACAAGCGCGCCCGGTTCGTCATACGTTCATGCTGCTTCATGCCCACGGTCATGGCAGAAGCCACGTGGAGGTCAGTCGTCGATCGCACTGGTAGGCGGAGGTCCAGAAGTCCGAGCCAATGTTGGGACGGGCGGGAGGAGTCCATGCGTTGGGTCATGAGGATGCCGACCATGTCCTCGGCCGGGTCGGAGTATCACGAGGTGCCGAGGCCGCCGTCCCACCCGTACCGTCCCGGGGTCGCGGCGATGTCGTCGTGCGTCGTGATGATGGACAGGCCGAATCCCCAACCCGCGGTTGTGGCCGAGGAAGGGCCCGGCTGCCGCCTTCTGATCGCCGGTGAGGTGGTCGGTGGTCATGGTCTCGACCGATGCTCTCGACAGGAGGCGTTCGTTGCCGTGCTGGCCGTGGCTGAGCAGCATCTGTGCGAAGGCCAGGTAGTCGTCGATGGTCGACACCAGCCCTCCGCGGCGTCGGGGAAGGCGGGCGGCTGGGACCAGCCGCTGTCGTCGGCGCCGTCGTAGAGTTCGAGCGTTCCGGTGTGGGGATCGACGTCGTAGCAGCTGGCCAGACGGTCGAGCTTCGCGGTCGGGACGCTGAAGCCGGTGTCGGTCATGCCCAGCGGCTCGAGGATGCGTTCGGCCAGGAACGTCCAACGGCTGGCTGGCAGCGCGGGCGAGCAGCACGCCGAGCACGGAGAACGCGGTGTCGTACATCCACGTCTCGCCGGGCTGGTGCATCATCGGAAGCGCGGCGAACCGGCGGAGCCATTCGTCGGGCTCGTGCGGATTCGAGGGGTTGGGCGGCCCGGGGGCCACCTGCTGTTCGATCGCAGCCTCCTGGATCGGGAGCGAGCCAGGTTGCAGGATGAACCCGAACCCCATGCGCAACGTCAGCAGGTCGCGCACCGTGACCGGACGGTGCGCGGGCACAGTGTCGTCCACGGCCCGTCGAGCCGGGCGCGCACCTCGGGCTCGGCGAGCTCGGGCAGCAGGCCCTCGGTGCTCGGGGCGGTGATCACACCTCGGGGTCGGGGGCGCTCATCACCTCGCGCACCTCGGGGGCTGGCGGATGGGCGCCCCGTTCGGCCCGGGCGCCGCCGACGCCTCGGCGGCGATCTCGATGGCCCGCTCGGCCGTCTCGACGTCCACCATCCGGTAGCCGGCGAGCAGCTCCTTGGACTCGACTCGGGGAACGGGCCGTCGGTGATCACTGGGGCGCTGGCCCCGTCCGACACCACGAATTTGGCCAGATCGGCCCCGGCCAGCGCCTGGGGCGTCGACCAGCTCACCGCGCTCGGTGAGCTCGGCGTTCAACGCCTGCTGGAACTCGATGTGGGGCCTTGACGTCTCCGGGGGTCCACTGCGTCATGGGCGAGCAGCCCGACTCGACCTCGCCGTAGCTCTCAGCAGCATGAATCGCATCGGTACAGTCCAGAGCCTCACGGACGTGCCTCTGACCAGCGGGTATGCGACCCATCGCCGGCTCGTGCTCACGAGATGCTCACGAGAGCAGCTCACCCGAGGATCGCCGCCGCCGCGGCCGCCGCGTCGTCGCCGGGCATGACGTGCTGGTACACCCGCAGCGTGATCGCGATGTTATAGTGCCCGAGCCGCTGGCTGAGCACCTTCACGGGCGCGCCGGCCGCGAGCGCCGCCGTCACATAGCTGTGGCGGACGCCGTGGAGCCGGATCGGCGGCAGCCCAGCCCTCTTGACCAGTGCAGC
>JBPCPM010000160.1:0-6533 GCA_050999155.1 Solirubrobacterales bacterium | reverse complement strand
GTCCTACCAGTTCGTGGCCGCGGCGCTGGAGCTCGCCGTCGAGGAGATGGCGGTCACAACGGTCATGTTCACCAGCGCGGAGGCGGGCGAGGGCAAGACGATGAGCGTCCTCAACGTGGCCACCGCGGCCGGCCGGTCGGATCGCCGGGTCGCCGTCGTCGACGCGGACATCCGCGCCAGGACGCTGTCGTTGTCGGCGGGCGCGGGCTCGGCGCCCGGCCTCACCGACCTCGGGTTGCTGGACGTGGATCCGCGGACGCTCACCACCCCGCTGCGGACCAGGATCAATGCAACGGCCAACGAGCGAGCGGTCGCGCTCGTGCCCGCCGGCTCCCGGATGCACGATCAGGCAGGCTTCTTCCGCACCCCCGCCTTCCGCAAGTCCATGGTGAGGGTCAAGGAGGTCGCCGACTTCGTGCTGATCGACTCGCCTCCGCTGCTCGCGGTGTCCGACAGCCTGACCATCGCCAGCCAGGCCGAGGCCGTGGTCATGGTGGTCAGCCGCGGCACCGACCTCCGCCGTCTGGCCGAGGCGCGACGGCGGCTCGACCTGGTCGGCGCCCCACTGATCGGCTACATCTTCAACCGCGACTCCGCGCGGGGCGGGTCGGGGTACAGCTACTACGGCGAGCGCCAGCGTGAGAGCAGAGCAAGCGTGCCGCGCGCGTTTCGGAGCCTGGCGGGCCAGCGTGGCAGGGCCTGAACCGGGCCGCTCGCTGCCTCGGACCGCTGCGCGCGGCTGACGGCAGGGCGGGGCTGCACTCCTCCTGCGCGTGTCCTCCCGTGTCTCTCTGATCAAGACAATTGGTTGTCCCGGCTGTAAACTCTTCGTAATCAGGCGCCACTCCTTGTAATCGAGGGCGGAAAGCGTGTACGATACTGACAGTGGTCCTGCATCGCAGTCAGTCACCACCTTTCCGAAGGGTCTCTCTCATGCGTCACCTACCTGGTTGCGGCCGTTCCGCGCCCGCCGGCCTCCTTCTTGTCGTCGCCTTGTTGCTCGCGCTTCTCCCGGTGTTGCCGGCGGGAGCGCAGAGCGACGGGGCGGTCGTGTCGTACTCCTACTCCGGCTTCGACACGCTGAGCCCGGGGGAGCCGGGCGCGGTGACGGTGACCGCCCGGGTGGATGATCCCGGCGGCCTCGACGCCGAGGCGCCGCTGCGCTTCGTCGGGACGCTGACGGCCCAGGGCGAGCCGGTGGCGGGCACCTCGGTTGGCTACCGCGGTCCCGATGACAGCAGCTTCGCCGGGGTCAGCACCGACGAGCAGGGGCGGTTCTTCTACCCGCCGGCCTCCCGAGCGCCGCTGACGCTGGCGGGCTCGCAGCTGTCATCCGCGGACGGTGAGGTCTCGACCCTGGAGCTGACCCTGCCCGAGGGCGAGGGTTTCCGGCTGGACGTGCAGCTGGTGGAGACCGGCGAGGGTGTGGGGGACGTCGTCCGGCTGTCGGGCAGCAACCGGTTCGAGACGGCCGCGGCGATCTCGGCCGCCACGTTCGGCTCGGACGTCCCGGTGGCCTACGTCGCGACGGGGGTCGACTTCCCTGACGCGTTGACCGGCGGGCCTGCCGCGTCACTGACCGACGGCCCGATCCTTCTGGTCGGGACCGACTTCATCCCCGACGTGACGGCCGCCGAGCTCGAGCGCCTGTCCCCGGGTCGAATCGAGATCCTGGGCGGCACCGCAGCCGTCGACGCGGGCGTCGAGGCGGCGCTGGCGGGCCTCACCTCCGGGTCGGTCGGCCGGCTGTTCGGGTCAGACCGCTTCGGCACCGCTGCCGACGTCGCCACGTCGGTCTTCGCCCCCGGACTGGACGTGGCGTACATCGCCACCGGCGGCGAGTTCCCGGACGCGCTCTCGGGCGGCGCGGCAGCCGCACTGGGCGACGGCCCTGTCCTGCTCACCCTGAGGGACCAGCTCCCGACGCCGACGGTCGACGCACTGCGCGCCCTCGAGCCGGGCCGCATCGTGATCCTCGGCGGCACCGGAGTCATCGGCGAGGCCGTGGCGGACCAGCTCGCCGAGCTGACTGACGGCGACGTCGCGCGCTACTTCGGCGCGACGCGCTTCGAGACCTCCGCCAGCGTGTCGGCCAACGCCTTCGACGCGTCGCTGGTGAACACCGTGTACCTCGCCACCGGCCTCAACTTCCCCGACGCGTTGAGCGGCGTGCCGGCCGCTGGGCAGGACGAGGCTCCGCTGCTCCTGGTGACCGACCAGCAGATCCCGGACGCGGTCCGCGACGAGCTGGAGCGCTTGAGGGCTGGAGACGGCTTCCAGCAGGCCGGCGGCGGGCTCCGGGTCGTGGTTCTCGGCGGGACCGGTGTGGTCAGCCAGGCCGTGGAGGACGAGCTGGCCCAGTTCGTCCGCTCCGACGCCCCCGACCTCGACGACGCGCAGACCGTGGGCGAGCCGGACGGCACCTCCTTCGTCGTCGACCCCGAGCCGCCGTTGCCGCCGCCGCCGTCTCCGTCTCCGTCTCCGTCCCCGTCTCCGTCCCCGTCCCCGTCGCCGCCCCCGCCACCGCCACCGCCGACACCTGAGCCGGGGCGGATTGCGGGTACCGTGACTGCCGCCGAAGGCGGACCGATCGAAGGCCCGATCGGGGACGCAACGGTGACGGCGTTCGATGCGGCCGGCGAACCCGCCGGCTCGGACACCACGGCCGCAAACGGCACCTACGAGATCGACGGGCTCGACGCCGGAACATACGAGGTGACCGCGACCGCGGACAGCTTCGAGGGCGGCACGCGGGACGTAACGGTGACGGCCGGCGCTACCACCACCGAGGATTTCGCGCTGACCGCCACGCCGCCGAGGGCCACCTCCATCACGCTTGAGCCCCTTGAAGCCGAGCAGAGCCCCGCCGGGGACCCGCACACCCTCACGGCGACGGTCAGGGACCAGTACGAAGACGCTTTCCCTGACGCGGGCGTTCGCTTCGTGGTCGACGAGGAGGGGGACCCCGCGCCGGGCACCGGCCCAGATGTGACCGACTCCGATGGCGAGGCCACGTTCACGTTCACCAACAACACGGCGGACGCGACCAACCAGATCACCGCCTGCACCACCGGCGACAGCATCGCGCCAGCCGACTGCGATGGCGAGGTGCTCCGCGTTGAAGACCCCGCGACGAAGACCTGGGGGCTCGCACGTGTCCGCATCGAGTTTGCGCAGTCCCGCTCCGACGATCCTAACCGGGTCATCCTGGTCTACACGGCTCCGTTGGACGAACCCAACGGAGATCTCGACGGGGTCGAGAGCCAGTTCACCCTCGAGACCGAAACCACGATTGTGACAGCGACATCGGTCAGGAAGGTCGACGGTCAGCACGTGCACGTGTCATTCCCCAGCACCGTCGCGCCGGGACAGACCATCCGCTACGAAGCGGGAAGCGCCCCGATCAGGGCCACCGACGGCCGTGACGTGCGCTCGCCAGACGCTGTGCTCATCGCGGCTCAGCCGTTAGTGCGGATCAGCGAGCCGACCCAGGGCAACCCTGCCGCCGTCGGCCCCGGCGACACGCTGGAGATCGTCTTCACGACCGACATCGCCGGCGAGTATCGGTTGGAGTTCCGACTACTTGACAGCGCCGGCTTCACGCTGTTCAGTAACGGCCGGGGCACAGCGGTCGCGGACGACCCGAACCGGGTCCAGGTCACCGTGCCGGACGACGCTAACGGGACCTACGACATCCGTGCCCGGGTGACGTCTGACGAGGACCATACGGGCCAGAGGATCGAACGCGAAGCCCTGACCGTGACGCCACCGGCATCGCCATGAGCCTCGGGTCGGCGGGGCAGATGCAGTCCCTGAGATGATCCTCTAGCGAGACCGCCTGGTCAGGCGTCGTGGCTGGCCAGGCGGTCACGGAGGTGGTCGGCAAGGCGCAGGGCCAGCGCCACGATCGTGAGGGTCGGGTTGGCGTAGCCCCCGGTCGGGAACAGCGAGCTGCCTGCGACGTAGAGGTTGCTGACGCCGTGGACGCGCCCGTCGGCGTCGGTCACACCCTGACGTGGGTCCTCGTGCATGCGGGTGGTGCCGATGTGGTGCCAGAAGCCGCGGACCATCGCCTCGACGAACCGCTCCGCACCGGCCTTGTGCGAGATGCCGCCGACCCCCGCACGGCGGAGCTCCTCGTCGACGATGTCCTGCGCACGCAGTATCGAGCGGCGGTCGAGGTCGGTGAGCCGCCAGTCGAGGCGGAGCTTCGGCATCCCCATCTGGTCGCGCCGGGTGCTGAGGGTGACTCGGGAGTCCGGGTTGGGAGCCTGTTCCCCCATCGCGAGGAGGAGCAGCGCCTGGGGCTCGTGGTCCAGTGTGCCGCGCAGGCGCCGCACCCCTGCGCGCGCGACGTCGGGGAGCTGGTAGGTGATCGCGCGAAGGTGAGCGCCGATGCGGGGAGGCAGGGGGCGGGCACCCGTCGCTGCCTCGATCAGCACCTGCAGCGAGCGTGCGCCCTCCGTCCCGCGGACGCGAGCGTGCGGCTCGAGGAAGAAGGTCGAGTTGAGGAGCTCCTCCTCCCGCAGTACGTCCTCGGACACGCCCAGGTTCGCCTGCAGCGTGACCCCGTCGACCTTGTTGACGTCGTAGATCGTGCTCCTGTGGACGTAGCTGGGATCCGTCGGCTCGAACTGGCCGGTGCGCAGCCGCAGGTGCTCAGCGAAGTAGCGGCCGACCAGGTCGTTGCCGTTGCCCAGACCCGCGGGGGTGTGCTCGGTGCTCATGAGCAGCAGCCGAGGGTTCTCAAGGCCTCCGGCCGCCAGCACGTAGTGGCGCGCGGCGACGGTGTAGCCCCGGCCGCCGTCGACGAGGACCCGCAGCCCGATCACCTTGTCGGCACCTGGCTCAGTGAGGAGCTCGGCCGCGTGAGAGTGCAGCAGGACCTGAATCTTGTCCGTGCTGGTGACGGTCGACAGATGGCGCCGGAATCCCTCGGTCTCGGCCAGCTGGAACATGAACGTCGTCGCTCGGCCGCCTACGGGCAGCGGCTCGGGGGCGCCCGCCTCCGTCCACTCCTTGACATCGTAGGTGTAGGGCCCCAGCTCGCAGATCGGGTGGGCACGCTCGTAGTACGGCTCCAGGTGGGACCGCTCGAAGGGCCACCCGCTGTGGGGCACGCCGGGGCGCCGCTCGAAGTCGATCTCGTCGAGGGGGCGCGCCCGCATCTTCCCCCAGTGGTCCGAGGTCCCGCCGAAGACCTTGACCCGCGTCGTGCGCACCGCGTAGTAGGTCGACCCGACGCTCTCAGCCGAGGCCAGTCGCACTGACGACTTGGTCTTCTCCAGCCCTCCCGCCTCGACCACGGACACCCGTACGCCGGCCTCGGCGAGCTGCATGGCGAGCGTGAGGCCGGCGGGTCCCGCTCCGACGACGCAGACGTCGGACTCGACCTCCTCGCCAGCAGGAAGCGAGCGGGCGTCAATCAGCATAGGGGAACCCGATTCCAGGTCGATGGGCACTGGCTCGTGCCAAGGTAACAGAGGGTCAGCAGCACGACAGCGCGTTTGGTGCCATCGCTCCCCGCGCGGTGTAGCACACTACCGCCGAAGTCACGAGGATTGGGCAAGGGGTCAGACCAGATGAGAGTCAGAGCCATTCGCGTCGCTCACGTCGACCCGGCCGGGTGATGGCCGGCGCTCAGCCGTTGTTCCTGCTGTCCCTGCCGCGGTCAGGCTCCACCCTGCTGCAGCGGATGCTGGGCTCCCACACCAAGATCGCGACCGCGCCCGAGCCCTGGCTGCTGCTGCCGTACCTGTTCGCACTGCGCCCCGACGGGGTCTACGCGGACTACGGTCACCGCACCAGTGTCAAGGCCCTCGAGGGACTGTGCGAGGGCCTCGAGGGGGGGCGAGAGGCCTACCGGGCGGCTGTCCGAGGGATGGCTGAGGGGCTGTACGACCAGCTCGCGGGTCCCGAATGCCGGTACTTCCTCGACAAGACCCCGCGGTACAACCTCGCGGTTGACGAGCTGTTGGCGACGTTCCCCCAGGCACCCATGATCATCCTGTGGCGCAACCCCCTCGCCGTTATCGCCTCGATCATCGACTCGTGGCTGTACGGTCGGTGGCATCCCTACCACCACAAGGTCGACCTCTTCGATGGGTTGGAGCGGCTGTGCGCCGCTTACGATCGGGACCCGTCGCGCTTTCTCACCCTGCGCTACGAGGATCTGGTGGCGGACCCCGCCCGGGTTGCCGGCTCGCTGTGCGCCGGGCTGAACCTCGAGTGGGAGCAGGCCGTGGTCACGGGATTCGATCGGGTGCGGCTAGGGGCCAACATCGGGGATCAGCGCGGCGTCGCGCAGTACCAGCAGGTCTCCGAGGCGTCTCTTGATCGCTGGAGGGGATCGCTGTCGTCGCCGGTTCGCAAAGCCTGGTGCGCACGCTACCTCGACTGGCTGGGTGAGCGGCGGCTCGCCGCGATGGGCTACCGGCTGGACGAGCTCCAGGCCCAGCTTTCCTCCCTGGAGTCGGACTGGCGCAGGGCTCCGGCCGACGCGGCCGCGACGGTCAAAGGCGTCGCCTGGAGCC
>JBPCPM010000109.1:0-11284 GCA_050999155.1 Solirubrobacterales bacterium | reverse complement strand
GCTCTCGCGCGAGGACCGCGACGCCCTGCGCGAGGAAAACCAGGAGGCGTTCGTCAACCCCTCCGAGCTCGGCGACCCCGGCGAGAAGTTCAAGCGCGAGACCTTCCTGCCCGCCACCCAGCTCACGTTCCCCGACGCCCTCGTCGAGGGGGCCCGTGCGGTCGACGGCGTTGCCGATGTCGCCCCGGCCCTGAGCGTGCTGCTGCTCAGCACCGAGGGCACCGTCCCCGACGAGCCCGGCAGCCCCGAGCGGGGGCGGCCGAACCCGGCCGACTTCGACATCGAGTTCGAGACGACCATCGTGGCCGGGGTCGACCCCGCCCGCACCGACATCGGGCTCGTGACCCCGGCCCAGGTCGTGGAGGGGCGGTTCCTGCGCCCGGCGACCTCCAAGCGTGTCGAAGCGCTGCTGTCGGTCGCCTACGCACGCCGGCTGGAGGTGAAGATCGGTGACAGCGTCTCCTTCGGCGACGAACGCGTCCGGGTGGTCGGCTTCGTCGAGCCACCGATCGGCGGCCAGGCGGCCGACGCCTACGTACCGCTCGATGCGCTGCAGAAGGCCTCCGAGCGCGAGGGCCGCGTCAACCTGCTGCTGGTCCGCGCGACGGAGGCCGCCGACGTGGGAGGGGTGGCCAAGCGGGTGCGCGAGGCGGTGCCGGGGGCCGAGGTCTCCTCCTCCCAGGATCTGGCCGACACGGTCAGCGGCTCGCTGGTCGGCGCGGCCGACCTGTCCGATCGGCTGGGCCTCGCCCTCGCGCTCGTGGCGCTGATCGCCTCGTTTCTCGTCGCCGGCCTGCTGACGCTGAGCGCCGTCAACAAGCGCGTCCGTGAGCTCGGGACCCTGCGCGCGATCGGGTGGAGCCGAGCGCGCGTCGTCCGGCAGCTCGCGCTGGAGACGCTGGCCCTGGGCCTGCTCGGCGGGCTGGTGGGGGCGGTGCTCGGCGTCGGGGGCGCCGCCCTGGCGGGCGCGCTCGCGCCCGACCTGCAGGCGTCGGCGGCCAGCGCCGTTCCGCAGTTCGGGCGAGGCGGCGAGCAGGCCCCGGCGCCGGATCCCACCACGACCGTCCCGCTCGACGCCCCCGTCGACTTCGGACTGCTGATGGCGGCCGTGGGCCTCGCGCTGCTCGGCGGCCTGTTGGCCGCGGGCGTGGCGGCGGTCCGCGCATCGCGCCTGGAGCCCGCCGACGCCATGAGGCAGGCCGAGTGAGCGCGCTGTACGAGCTCGAGGAGGTGGGGCGGTCCTTCCGCCAGGGCGAGCAGACGATCGAGGCCGTCGACACGGTCACGGCGACGATCGCCCCCGGCGAGCTGGTGGCGATCACGGGCGCCAGCGGCTCGGGCAAGACGACCCTGCTGCAGCTGCTCGGCGGCCTGGAGCGGCCCACCCGTGGCCGGATCCGCTTCGAGGACGCCGACCTGTCGGACCTGTCCGACGAGCAGCTCACGACCCTGCGTTCGAGGGCTTTCGGGTTCGTCTTCCAGCAGTTCAACCTCATCCCGACCCTCAGCAGTCGCGAGAACATCGAGGCCGCGCTCGCCCCGGTGCGCTCCGACCGCGCCGACCGTCGCCGCCACGCGGGCGAGCTGCTGGAGCGTGTCGGCCTCGGCGACCGGGCCGATCACCTGCCCGGCCAGCTGTCGGGCGGTCAGCAGCAGCGGGTGGCGATCGCCCGCGCCTTGGCCAACGGCCCGCGCGTGATCCTCGCCGACGAGCCCACGGGCAACCTCGACGCCCGGACCTCCGAGGAGATCGCCGGCCTGCTCACCGGCCTGGCCGGCGACGGGACCGCGGTGGTCCTGGTCACCCACGACGCCCGCCTGGCCGAGCGGGCCCCCCGCGTGGTCGAGCTGCGCGACGGCCGGATCGTCGGCGAACGCGCCGGCGACGGTCGCCCCGGCACGGCCATCGACGCCGACGGCCGCCTCACGCTGCCCCAAGACCTCCGCGACCGCTGGAGTGGCCGCCGCGTCGGCGTGGAAGACCACGGCTCCCACCTCGTCGTCCGCGCCGACACCTGACCGCCGAGCGCGGCCGCCCGCCCGCGCCGAGCGTCCGATAATCCGGCCATAGACCAAGAAATCGGGATCTCACCGCCCATGGACGTGCTGAGTGCCCGATAATCCGGCGATAGACCGAGGAATCGGGATCTCGGCGGCGTTGTGCGGTCTGCCCGGGGTCAGGCCGCGGCGCCGTCGCCTGGCTCGGCGCCTTCGGGCCACCAGCGCTTGATCTCGCGTGCGGCTTCCTCGCCGGCGTCGTCCTGCCAGTAGTGGCCGGCGCCCTCGAGGAGGTGTGTTGTGTGATTGGGCAGCTCGGACTCCCAGCGCTTGCGCTCTCCGGCGCCGAAGGCGATGTCGCCGGTCGCCCAGAGGATCAGGGCGGGCAGGTCGGACAGGGTGTTCAGCCCCGCCTCGGTCTCGCGCAGGAGCGGCATCGCGTCCATGATCTGTTTCGGGAACACGTGGGTCGGCACGCGGGCCGCGGCGTCGGGGAACGGCCGCGTGTAGTGCTCGAGCTCGGCGTCGGTGAGCGAGTGACGGCGGTAGCCCGCGGGCACGATCCGCCGGGCGAACAGGTTGAAGCGCTCGATGAGCTGCCGGCCGACCGGTCCGCCGAGGGCGAAGGAGAAGGCACGCGTGGCCAGCTCGTTCTTCGGCCACGCCCAGGTGTTGCCGATGATCAGCGCGCGGTAGCGCTCGGCGTTGCGCGACGCGGCAGCCACGCCGATGGGACCGGCCCAGTCCTGCACAGCCACCGTGATGTCGGTCAGGTCGAGGTGCTCGACCAGGCGCTCGATGACCAAGGCGTGCTCGGCGGCGGTGTAGCCGTAGCCGGGGCTCGCGGCAGACAGTCCGAAGCCTGGGTAGTCGACGGCGACGCAGCGGAACCGGTCGCGCAGGCCCGCGATCATCTTGCGGTACAGAAACGACCAGGTCGGGTTGCCGTGCAGCAGCAGCAGCGTCGGTCCGCTGCCCTCGTCGACGTAGTGCACGACGTTGCCGTCGATCTCGGCGAAGTGGCTCTCGAACGGAAACAGCGAGTCGTCGACCCACGCGGGGCGGGTGCCGGGGTTCGGGTTCACGGACGCACCATGCCTTGGTGGGGTACCGCTGTGGGCGACTGCGAAACGCAGCGATCGGCCGGCGATTCCGGGAGGAGGACTCGAACCCCCGCTTCAAGGACCAAAACCTCGCGTGCTGCCAACTACACCATCCCGGAACGCGAGCGCCGCTCGAACGAGCCGCATCGACCGGCGCCGTGCGGCGTACGGCGTGCGGCCAGTCTACGATTGCCCGGTGGCCGCTGCTCCCACCGCGCTGATCCTGGCTGCCGGCCAGGGAACCCGGATGCGGTCGGCCACCCCGAAGCTGCTGCACGACGTGCTCGGGCGGCCCCTGGTCGCGTGGCCCATCGCGGCGGCCCGCGCCGCCGGCTGCGAACGGATCGTCGCGGTCGTCTCCCCCGATGACGCCCTCGGTGACGTTCTCGGCGACGCCCAGCGGGTCGTCCAGCCGCGGTCCGACGGGACGGGCGGCGCGGTCCGCGCCGCCTCGGACGTGATCGCCGACGCCGAGGAGGTGCTCGTGCTCTCCGGCGACGTGCCGCTGCTCGACGCCGGCACGATCGAACAGATCCTCCACACGCACCGCAGCCGTCGCGCGGCCGCCACCATCGTTACCATGACCCTCGACGATCCCGGCTACTATGGTCGGGTCGTCCGCGACTCGGTGGGCGACGTCCAGCGGGTGGCCGAGGCCAAGGAGGCCGGCGATGCCACGCCGCGCGAGCTGGCCATCCGCGAGGTCAACGCCGGGACCTACGTGTTCAACGGCGCCGCCCTGATCGGCGTTCTCGGGCAGCTGCGCAACGACAACGCCCAGGGCGAGTACTACCTTCCCGACGCGCTGCCGCTGCTGCTGCGCAGCGGCAAGACGGTGGCCGCCCACGCGCTCGACGATCCGGAGCTGCAGCTCGGCGTCAACACCCAGGTCGACCTGAGCGAGGTCAACGCGGTGGCCCGGCGCCGGGTGCTGGAGGCCCACATGCTCACCGGCGTGCGGATCGTGGACCCGGCATCCACCTGGATCGACGTGGACGTCGCGATCGAGCCCGACGCGCGGATCGAGCCCGGCACGGTGCTGGCCGGACAGACGTCGGTCGGCCGCAACTCCGTGATCGGCCCCCACTCGACGCTGCGCGACGCCCGGATCGGCTCCGGCGTCCAGATCCCGCACTCCTACCTGACGTCCTGCCGTGTGGCCGACGGCGCCACCGTCGGGCCCTTCGCCTACCTGCGGCCCGATACCTCGCTGCGCGAGAAGGCCAAGGCGGGCGCCTTCGTCGAGATCAAGAACTCGGTGATCGGGCCGGAGGCAAAGGTCCCGCACCTCAGCTACATCGGCGACACCGACGTGGGGCAGGGAGCCAACCTGGGGGCGGGGACCATCACCGCGAACTACGATGGACAGCGCAAGCACCGGACCCGGATCGGAGACGGCGTCCGCACGGGCGTCGACACGGCCCTGGTCGCGCCGGTCAGTCTGGGAGACCACGCTTACACCGGCGCCGGATCGGTTATCGACACAGATGTACCCGAGGGTGCGCTGGGCATCGCCAGGAGCCGCCAGAAAAACGTTGAGGGATACGCCGAGCGGCGTGTTACCCGCGCCGAGGAGGAGGACCGCAGGTGAGCATCGCCGACGCCGATCCCCGCACGCTGACGACGCACATCAGCCGCGACTACGCCAAGCGCCTGATGGTGTTCGGCGGTCGGGCGTCGACCGCGCTCGCCGCGCGGATCGCCGACAGCCTCGATGTCGACCTCGGGTCGGTCGAAAGCAAGACCTTCTCCAACGGCGAGGTCTACACGTGCTTCGGCGAATCGATCCGCGGCGCCGACGTCTTCATCGTGCAGAGCACCTGCGCCAACGAGGGCGAGGGAATGAGCCCCAACGACGCGCTGATGGAGCTGCTGCTGCTCATCGACGCGGCCAAGGGCGCCTCGGCCCACCGGATCATCGCCGTCTCGCCCTGGTTCGGCTACGCCCGCCAGGACAAGAAGTCCCGGCCCCGCGAGCCGATCTCCGGCCGCGTTGTGGCCAGCTGCCTGGAGCGGATCGGCGTCGACCGCGTGCTGACCATGGACCTGCACTCCGGCCAGATCCAGGGCTTCTTCGACGTGCCCGTCGACCACATGACCGCGATGCCGCTGCTCACCCAGTGGGTCCAGGACCAGAAGTACGACCGCGAGCCGGTCATCGTCTCGCCCGACGCCGGCAACGTGAAGATGGCCCGCAACTTCGCGCGCAAGATCGGCTGCCACTGGGCCGTCATGGAAAAAGAGCGCCCGGCCCAGCAGGTCGCCGCCATCGGCTATGTCGTCGGCGACGTCGAGGGTAAGACCGCGGTCATCGCCGACGACATGATCGACACGGCCGGCACCCTGTGCGCCGCCGCCAAGACCCTGCGCGAGGAAGGCGCCGCCCGCGTCGTCGCGCTGGCTACCCACGGCGTCTTCTCCGGCCCGGCCTACGAGCGGCTGCCGGTCGAGAAGTCCGGCATCGAGCGGATCGTCGTCACCGACACCATCCCCCAGCGCCCGGGCGCCCCGGACAACATCGAGGTCCTCAGCGCCTCGGGCATCCTCACCGACTCGATCCGCCGCATCTTCACCGACGACTCGGTCTCGGAGATCTTCTCGGGAGAGAACCAACTCTTCTAGGGGCTTGCGGAACTTCCAACTTCCCAGGGCCGGCGGCGCTGCCTGTCGGGACCATCCCCACGGTGCTCGCTGAACGCTTTTCGGTGCGTTGGCGCCGCTAAACGTTCAGCGAGCTGGGCCGCCTACCCTGCGGCACGCCCGAAGCATTGCCCGGCCGTGCGGGCGGCCCGGGCCCAACGGGCGGGCGGACTGTCGGCGGGTGGCGTGGGAGACAGGCCACGAGACCGTCGCCCTCAGGCGATCGCAGCTCGTGGGTGCTCCCGCGACAGGACCCGCCGCCAGGCGGCCGGGGCCCAGCGGTTTCTGGCCCTTCCGACTTTCCGACTCCGGCGCGCCAGCCGGCGGAAGCCCTACTTGTCGGTGTCGGTCCCGGTCCCCGTGCCCGTGTCGGCACCGGTTGCGGCGCCGGTGTCGCCTTCGGTGCCGGTCGCCGGGGCCGGGGCCTCGCCGAAGACCAGCTTCCAGTCCTCACCCTCCTTGCGGAGGTCCAGGCGCTGGGGCTGCTCGGGCTGGTCGCCGGTCTTGAGGCGGGCATCGACCGTGGCGCGGTCGCCGTCGACCGTGACCGTCTGGATGGTGGCCTCGATCTTGGGAGCGTCGTCGACCGCTGCGTCCTCGAGGAGCTTCTGGCAGTCCTTGCCGCCCTGCTGCTCGAGCTGCTTGCGGGTGTCGGCCCCGAAGAGCTCGCAGACCTTCTTGAAGTCGCGATCGTTGCTGGCCGCGACGAAGTCCTCGACGGCGCTACGGATCTTGTCCTCGTCACCTTCGCCGCAACCGGCGACGATCAGGACACAGACGCCCATGAGGGCTGCAAGACGGCGAGCGATGCGCAAAGTGAAGCTCCTGCCAACGGGAACGGTGCGTGGCAACCGTACAGGGTGCGCCTGCCTTGCGTATGTGGTCCACCACTAGGGTTGGACTCGTGGCGGATCCTCGAAACATCCTGCAGGCAGGCACCGGCCGATGACCGGAGTCGTGCGGGTCGGCCACAAGGGCGCCGACGCGCTGGTCTCCGGAAACACCCTCGCGAGCTTCGAGCGGGCGCTGGAGGTCGGTGTCGAGGTGATCGAGTTCGACGTGCTGCCGGTGGGCGAGAAGATCATGATCGCCCACGACCTCCACGACGCCGAGCGGCCGGGCGTGCTCACGCTCGACGCGGTGCTGGAGGCCTTCAGCCGACCGCCGCTGGACCGGGTCGTCTTCGACTGCGACATCAAGGCCAGGGGGGCCGAGCCAGCCCTCGTGGAGGGGCTGCGCCGCCACGGCCTCCTGCCGCGCGCCCAGGTCAGCACGAGCATCCCAGCCGTCCTCACCGAACTGCGCCGCCTCGAACCGGCGCTCGAGCGGGGCTGGACCCTGCCCCACGTCACGCGCGACTGGACGCGGACCTGGTGGGCCAAGCCGGCCATCCCCATCGCCTTGGAGCTCGGCCGCCGCCGCCTGCCGTCGGTGGTTCGGCAGGGCCAGGACGAGCTGCGAGCCCGCAACCTGTGGGTCTTTCACCCGCTGATCACCCGGCGGCTGGTGGCGACCACGCGCGAGCTCGGCCTCCGGCTGATTGCCTGGACGGTCGACGATCCGACACGTATCGGCGAGCTGGTCGATCTCGGGGTAGACGGCATCGTCAGCAACGACCCGAGACTGCTCTCCCACCTGACCGGATCGACCAAGACGACGCCGCACCCTGCGGCACAGGGCCCTAGTCCTGCTGGACGGTCGCTCCACCGGTAGCGACGACCGTGCCCGTGCCCTTGCCCGCGCCGTGGCCCGGCCGCGACCCGTTGCGCGCCTTCGGCTCGCCGGTGAGGCACAGCAGCTCATCGCCCTCGCGCAGCTCCTGGCCCCGCACCTGATCGAGGTTCAGGGTCAGCTCGCCCCGGATCAGCTGTACGACCAGCCGTCCCGGCAGGTCGGTCGTCCGCTTGCCGGCCAGCTCCTCGTCGACGATCACCTTGACGATGTCCAGGCCCTCGCCCACGGTCAGCAGCTCCTCGAGGACATCGACGACCTCGGCCGCGTAGGTGGCCTGTCCGAGCAGCCGGCCCGCGGCGCCGGAGCTCGAGATCACCGAGCTCGCGCCCGACTGGCGCAGCAGATGGACGTTCTCCTCCTCGCGAACCGCCGTCACGATCGGCACCTCGGGGTTGAGCTCGCGCGCGGTCAGCGTGATCAGGACGGCCGTGTCGTCACGGTTCGGGGCGACGATGACCCCCTTGGCGTGGTCGATCCCCGCGCGCTGCAGGACCTCCTGCGACCCGGCGTTGCCCCGGATCGAGACGAAGTTGGCTCGCTGGGCGCGCTCGATCGAGGACTCGACGGTGTCGATCACCACGATCGCGTCCGGCTCGTGGCCGTGGCCGAGGAGGGTGTCGACGGCGGCCGCGCCCTTGACCCCGAATCCGCAGATGATGAAGTGGTCCCGGCGCTTTCGTTCCCAGCGGCTCAACTTGATCGCTTCCTTGGTACCGGTGGCGAGGATCTCCAGCGTAGTGCCGACGAGCAAGATGAGGAACATGACCCGGGCCGGGGTGACCAGGAAGGTGCTGGCCAGCCGGGCCTCGGTGGTCACCGGAATGATGTCCCCGTAGCCGGTGGTCGTCGCGGTGACGGTCGCGTAGTAGATCCCGTCCAGGAGGTCCGGCCTGTCGCCGTTGGTCGTGTCCGCGTAGCCATCGCTGAACACAAACACGACGAGGGCCACGAACAGGATCAGGCCGGTGGCCAGCAGCAGCCGCAGGCCCAGGCGCTGCCACTGCGAGACATTGCTGCCCGGGAACACGACGGGCACTGACTCGGCCTTGGACGCACGGAGCCGTGCGCGCCCTCCCTGCTCGGGGTCATCGTGGCCGGGCGTCTTGCCCAAGGTCCGGTGGTTGCCCGTGCCCACGGCCACAGCTTAGAACGTGGTCGGGGGGCCGCGGGCCGGCGAGCCGCGCCCGGGCCGGCGGGCCCCGCCGGCCAGACGATGGCTATCCTCTCCCGGCCCATGGCAGACCGTCCAAACCTCACGGCGACCCCTCGCGGCGCCGACCAGTCCGGTTCACCGAACGCCCGCCGCCTGCGCAACGAGGGCAAGGTGCCCGGCATCGTGTACAGCGGTGGCGGCGACGCGCGCCCCTTCGTGACCGAAGCCCGCGAGTTGCGCAACGTGCTCGGCGCCGGCCAGGCCCTGTTCGATCTGTCCATCGAGGGTGTCGATGTCGTCCCGGTCGTGCTCAAGGAGCGCCAGACCCACCCGGTCCGCGGTCACGACATCCACATCGACCTCCAGGAGGTCCGCCTGGACGTCAAGATCCAGGCGACCGTCACCCTGGGCACGGTCGGCGAGGACGACGCCCCCGGTTCCAAGGAGGGGGGAATCGTCGACCTCGTGCTCAACGAAGTCACCGTCGAAGCCCTGCCCACGGACATTCCCGAGCGCATCGAGGTCGACGTCTCCGCGATGGAGATCGGCGACTCGATCAACGTCGAGGCGCTCGCCGCCCCCTCGGGCGTCGAGGTCATGGACGATCCCGAGGAGACGGTGGTGTCGATGGCGCCTCCCCCCGAGGAAGAGCCCGAGCCCGAACTCGAGGAGGAGACCGGGCTCGTCGGCGAGGAGGGCGAGGAGGCCGCCGAGGGCGGAGAGGCCGCCGAGGGGGACGAGGGCGGCGAGGGCGGCGGCGAGTCGTCCCCCGAGGACTCCTAGCCCCTGTCGCTGCTCGCGCGTTGGCGTAGCGGGGCGAAATGGCGAGCGTCGATGTGCTGGTGGTCGGGCTCGGCAACCCCGGGTCCCGGTACGAGGGAACCCGCCACAACATCGGCTTTCGCGCGGCGGCCGAGCTGGCCGACCGCTGGGACCTTCCCCGCCCCCGCGAGCGCTACCGGGGCCTGATCACCCAGGGCCGCACCCGACCGGCCGGGCCGGGGGTGGCCGTGCTGCAGCCGATGACCTTCATGAACGAGTCGGGCCAGAGCGCGGGCCCCGCCCGCGGACAGCTCGGCGTCGGGCTCGACCGGGTTGTCGTCCTGCACGATGAGATCGACCTGCCCTTCGGCGAGATCCGCAGCCGTCTCGGCGGCGGGCTGGCCGGCCACAATGGGCTCAAGAGCCTCAAGGCCGGGCTGGGATCGCCGGACTTCCAGCGCCTGCGCATCGGCGTGGGCCGGCCCGACAGCACCGACCCCGAGCATGTCTCGGCCCACGTGCTCGGGCGGTTCTCCGAGGCGCCGGGCGAGGTGGAGCAGCTCGTCGCCGACGCCTGCGACGAGGCCCAGCGCCTGATCGACCGGCTCACGGCCTCAGAGCCCGAGACCGATGGCTGAGCGGCTCACCAGCTTCGAGAACCGCGACGGCGTTGGCCTGCTGCGACTGCAGCGTCCCGAGGCGCGCAACGCGATGAACTCCGCGATGCTCGAGGAGCTGGTGGCCCATATCGCCGCCGCGCGGGCCGACGACGCCGTCCGGGTCCTGGTCCTCGCCTCCGACGACGTGCGCGGCCTGTCCGCCGGGGCCGACGTGCGCGAGGAGCTCGACCGCGACGGCGCGATCCGCCGCATGGAGCTGTTCGCCGACCTCTACGAGGCCCTCGTGGCGTTTCCCCGGGCCACCGTGGCCGCCTGCGCCGGCGCGACGGTCGGCGGAGGCGCCGAGGCGGCCATCGCCTGCGACCTGCGGGTGGCCGGCGACAACCTCAAGCTCCGCTTCCCGGGAGCTGCCCTGGGCGTCCCGGTCGGCCCGGCCCGGCTCGTCACTCTCTGCGGGCTGTCGGTGGCCAAGGACCTGCTGCTGACCTCCCGGGTCGTCGGCGCCGAAGAGGCCCACCGCTGGGGCCTCGTGCACCGGGTGGTCGAGGCGGAGCGCACCGTGGAGGCCGCGATGGAGCTCGCCGCCGAGGTCGCCCAGCACGACCCCGCCTCGGTGGCCCAGATCAAGGAGCTGCTGCACGGTCACGACGGCGTGCTGGAACGCACACGCCAGGAGGGCGACGGGCAGACCGAGTTCCAGCGTTCCGGGGCCGGGCTGCCGTACCGGGGTTCCGGCCCCGCCCCCTGAAGTCCGGCCCGGCCTGCCGCGACGTACCATGGGCCCGAGGGGCCTCGGGCCCCTCTTGCCCGCCATGCCCCTGCGCAGCCTCCTGCAGATCGCCCACCCCGACGAGCGCTTCGCGGCGTTCGCGGCCGAGGCCGCCGCCGCCCGGCCCGGCGCCCCAGCCCGGGCTTTCGTATCCGCCTCGCTGCGCCCCTACGTCTGTGCCGCGCTCGTCGACGACGACCGCGCGCTGGGCGGGCGCCCGACGTTGTTCGTCACCGCCGACGACCGCTCGGCCGCCGATCTGGCCCGGGAGCTGGGCGCCTACCTGGCTCCGCGACCGGTCCGGTTCTACCCCTCCCGTGGGACCGGCTTCGCCTCCCACATCGCCCCGCCGCCGCACCTGGCCGGCTTGCGGGTCGCGGCGCTGGAGGCGCTGACCGCAGACCGGCAGGCCGGGGCCGAGGCGGCGGTGGTCGTGGGGGGCGGCCAAGGTCTGGCATGCGCAAGGTCCCCCCCACACACCCACCACCCCACGCTCCTCATTCCC
>JBPCPM010000052.1:0-55903 GCA_050999155.1 Solirubrobacterales bacterium | reverse complement strand
GGGGTCGGCGCCGGGGTCGGCGCCGGGGTCGGCGCCGGCGACGCGGCACGCGCGTGCGCCTGCACCGGCTCGGGGTGTTGGGCTGGCCGCTGCGGCTGGGTGGTGCCGCAGCTATGGCAGAACTTCGCCTGGGAGTCGAGCGACACGCCGCACTGCACACACGGTGCCTGGCCCTGCGCTGAGTTGGTCACGGTCCGCTTTCGTTCGGTGTCGACATTCGATGAACCGCGCCCCGTCCCCTGACAGGGGCAGCTCGTCCACTGGGTGTCGCCCGGCTGCGAAAGGGATTACCGCCGTGCGACCCTCTGCTGCGTGTTCTACCACTGCACAGACGCCCGATTCCAGTCGAACCCGTGCCACAACATCGCGGCGCCGACCGTGGCGAGCCTTGCATCCGGCAGCTCCCGTTCCCAGAGTTCCGATGATCCGTCTTGCCGAGCGGTGTCCCGCCCCCTTGCCTTCGCGACGGCCCCCTCGTAGAGTCGATGGGAACCTGGGCGCGCTGGGCGTCTGGTCATCTCAAGGGGAACGACGATGGCAAGCAAGGCGGAGAAGAGCCGGCGACTGGTCGACGAGCTGTGGAACGGCGGCAAGATGGAGACGGCGGACGAGCTGCTGGCCCCGGACATCGTCCGCTATGACCCCGCCCTCCCCCAGCCGGCCCGCGGCATCGCCGAGTACAAGCAGGTCGTGCGCACCTATCGCGACGCGTTCCCCGATCTGCACCTCGAGATCCTCGAGCTGGTCGAGTCCGACGACCACGTCGCCTCGCGCTGGCAGGCCACCGGCACCCACCGCGGAGACCTCATGGGCCTGGCGGCCACCGGCCGCAAGTCGACGGTGGAAGGCATACAGCTCAGCCGGTGGGAGGACGGCGTGGGGGTCGAGGAGCACCAGTCGTGGGACCAGATGGGCATGCTGCGCCAGCTCGGCGTCCTTCCCGAGCGCGACAGCACGCAGGAGAAGGCGATGACCGCGCTGTCGAACCTGCGCAGCAAGGTCAGCGGCGCCTTGAACCGCTGATCCGCCTTGCCGTCCGCTGCCCCCCGGAGATCGCGCCGGGGGTGCTGGCCGAGCTGCTCGCCGCCTCGCCCGCCGGGGTGGAGGAGGACGCGGGGGAGGGGTGGGTCGAGTACGCCGTCTACGGCCCGCCCGGCGAGTTGCCCGACCTGGGCACGGTCGACGCAGCCGCCGAAGAGGGCGTGGTCGAGGTCACGGCCACGGAGGTTCCCGATGACTGGGAGGACCGCTGGCAGGCCTTCCACCGGCCCGTCACGATCGCCGGCTCCGTGCACGTCCGGCCGCCCTGGGCCCAGGAACCTGGCGACGACCTGATCGACGTGGTGGTGGATCCCGGCCGGGGCTTTGGCACCGGGGCCCACCCGACGACCCGACTGTGCCTGGAGCTTCTGATCGACCTGTCCCGCGACGGGCACGCGTCCGGTGCCCTGGCCGACTGGGGGACCGGGTCCGGCGTGCTTGCCGTCGCCGCGGCTCGGCTGGGGTGGGACCCGATCGTCGCCTGCGACCACGATCCGGCCGCGTTGGACAACGCCGAGGCGAACCTGCGCGCCAACGAGGTGACGGCCGATGTGAGCCGGGTGGACGTCCGCCGGCAGCGGCCACCCGGAGCGCCGACCGTGGTGGCCAACCTCCTGACCCCGTTGCTCGTGGAGCTCGCCTCCGGCCCGGAGCCCGAGGACTCGCGTCCCGAGCGCCTGGTCTGCTCGGGGCTGCTCGCCTCCGAGGCCGATACCGTCGCTGAGGCCTTCGCCGCCTGGGGCCTGGCCGAGCACGACCGGCGCACCGATAGCGAGTGGGCCGCGCTGCTGCTCGAAGCCGAGCGGCGGTGACCACCGCGTGCCGCGGACCCCGCCGGTACCGTCCCCACCCGTGACCGACGCCGACCGCCGCCGGCCCATCGCGATGTTCGACTCCGGTGTCGGGGGGCTGACCGTCCTGCACGAGTGCCTGGTCTCGCTGCCCCAGGAGGACTTCCTCTACCTCGGCGACACGGCCCACTTCCCGTACGGGACCAAGGGCGTCGCCCGGCTCACCGAGCTCGTGGAGCGCAACACGGCGTTGCTGCTGTCCCAGGGCGCCAAGCTGCTTGTCGTCGCCTGCAACTCGGCGACGGCCGCCGCCGCCGAGGCCGCCCGGGCCGCCGCCGCCCACGCGGGCGTCGACGTGGTCACCGTCATCGATCCGGAGGCGGAGATCGCCGCCGCGATCACCGCCAACGGCCGCGTTGGCGTGCTCGCGACCCCCGCGACGGTCGACGGCGGTGCCTACCGGCGGGCGCTCGCGGCCCAGCACCGGGCCCTAGACGTCACCGAGGTGGCGGCCGCCGACCTGGCCCCGATCATCCAGTCCGGCCATCTGTTCGACGACGAGATGGTCGAGACGGTCCGCGCCTACTGCCGTCCCCTGCGGGAGGCCGACGTGGACACGGTGATCCTGGGGTGCACCCACTACCCGCTCGTCGCGCCGCTGCTGCAGCGGATCCTCGGGCGCAACGTGCGCCTCGTCGCCGCCGGCCATGCGATCGCCGCGACGGTCCAGCGCACGCTCGAAGGCTCCGGTCTGGCGACCGACGCGACGGGGGAGGGCCGCTACCGGTTCCTGTGCACGGGCGATGTCGCCTCGTTCCGCGAGCTGGGGACCCGCTTCCTGCAGATGCCCCTCGGGGAGGTCCGCCACCTGTCCCCGGGCACCGGGACCGGTCCCGACCCCCAGGTAGGCTTGAACGCGTGACGATCGTCGAACAGATCCGCAATGACGTGACCGTCGCCCTGAAGGCGGGCGAGCGCGAACGCGCCGGCGCCCTGCGCCTGCTCGTCAGCGCCATCGACCGCGAGGCCAAGGACGGAGGCACGTCCGATGAGGTCGACGTGCTGCGCCGCGAGCGCAAGCGCCGGCTCGAGGCCGCGCAGTCCTACCGCGACGGCCACGCCGAGGATCGCGCCCGCTCCGAGGAGGCCGAGGCCGAGATGATCGCCGCCTACCTCCCCGCCGAGATGGACGACGCGGCGATCGCGTCGATCACCGACGAGGTGATCGCCGAGACCGGTGCGACGGGGCCGGGGGACATGGGGCGTGTGATGGGCGGGGTGATGCCGCGCGTCAAGGGCCAGGCCGACGGCAACCGCGTGCGGGAGATCGTGCAGCAGCGGCTTGGCGCGTAGGCAGCTCGAGCTCGACAACACCGTCGCCGCGGAGCTCGCGGGCGCCGAGGACGCCCTGCTGCGCGACGTCGAGGACCGCATCGGCGCGTCGCTGTACCTCCGCGGCAACGTCCTGACCCTCGATGGCTCCGACGCCGCCGTCGCCGAAGCCGAGCGGGCGGTCAGCGGCATCCTCGAGGCGCTCGAGTCCGGCCACGAGGCCAGCCCGGCCACCGTCGAGACGGTGGAGCGCGCCGTGCGGGCCGACCGCGATCCCGGCGCGATGCTCGACGACGTCGTGTGGAGCCACCGGGGCACCCGGATCAGCGCCCGTACGGCCAACCAGCAGACCTACATCCGTTCGATCCGCTCCAACGGCGTGACCTTCGGCATCGGGCCGGCCGGCACCGGCAAGACGTTCCTCGCCGTGGCCATGGCCGTGTCGGCCCTGACGTCGGGCGACGTGAACCGGATCATCCTCACCCGGCCCGCCGTCGAGGCAGGCGAGCGGCTCGGCTTTCTGCCCGGCGACCTCCAGGCCAAGGTCGATCCGTTCCTGCGGCCGCTGTTTGACGCCCTGTACGACATGCTCGACCCGGAGAAGGTCACGGGCTACCTCGAGCGCGGGGTGATCGAGATCGCGCCGCTTGCCTTCATGCGCGGCCGCACCCTGAACGACTCGTTCGTCATCCTCGACGAGGCCCAGAACACCTCGGGCCCGCAGATGCAGATGTTCCTCACCCGGCTGGGGTTCAATTCGAAGATGGTGGTGACAGGCGACATCACCCAGACCGACCTGCCGGCCGGCCAGCGTTCCGGGCTGCACGTGGTCGGCTCCATCCTCGACGAGGTCGACGGCGTCACCTTCGTGCGCTTCGGCGGTCAGGACGTGGTCCGCCACGCGCTGGTCCAGCGGATCGTCGCCGCCTACGACGCCCACAGCACCCCGGACAGCGGCGGCCAGCCGGACGGCTCACCCGGCTCCGAGGGCCGGTGAGCGTCGACCTCGACGATGTGCCCGACCGGCTGCGTCCGGCCGTGGCGGCCACCCTGGAGACCGTGGGCGTGGGCGAGGGCCATCTCGCCGTGGAGATCGTCGATCCGGGGCGGATCCAGGCCTTGAACCGCGAGTGGCGCGACCGCGACCGGCCAACGGACGTCCTGGCCTTTTCGCTCGACGGACCCGGCGCCACCGCCGGCCCGCGCGAGCTGGGCGATGTCGTGATCTGTCTCGAGCACGCCCACGATGCCGAAGAGGTCGCCGTCCACGGCGTCCTGCACCTGTGCGGCTACGACCACGAGACCGACGACGGCGAGATGTTGGCCGTCCAGGACCGGATCATGGGCCGTCTGCGCGAGGAGGCGAGCCGATGAGCTCGGCGGGGTTCGTCGGGCTGGCCGGGCGGCCCAACGTCGGCAAGTCGACGCTGGTCAATGCGCTCGTCGGCTCGAAGATCGCGATCACCTCCGATCGCCCGCAGACCACACGCCGAGCGGCGCGAGGAGTCCTCACCGACGGCGACCGCCAGGTCGTGCTGATCGACCTCCCAGGGGTGCAGAAGCCCCAGGACGCCTTGACCCGCCGCATGCAGTCACGGGTGGAGACCGAGCTGGCCGAGGCCGACATCGTGCTGATGGTCCTCGACGCCCACCAAGGGGTCGGGCCGGGCGACCGGTTCATCGCGAACGTGCTGCTCGAGGCCTCGGGCGACAAGCCCGTGCTTGCCGCGGTCAACAAGGTCGACCGGCTCGGCAAGCAGGCGACCGCCGCCGCACTACAGGCCGTGGCCGAGCTGGAGGCCATCGACGAGCTGTTTCCCGTGTGCGCGACCAACGGCAGCGGGGTGGCGGAGCTCGCCCGGCGGATGTGGGAGCTCGCGCCCGAGGGCCCGCACCATTACCCGCCCGGCGAACACTCCGACCAGGATCCGCACGTGCTGTTCGGGGAGCTCGTGCGCGAGCAGACGATCCGCCGGACCCGCCAGGAGCTACCGCACGCGGTGGAGGTCGTGGTCACCGACGTCGAGCGCCGCGAGGACGGGCTGACCTCGATCACGGCCCGCATCTGGGTGGAGAGCGACTCCCAGAAGGCCATCGTGGTGGGCCGCGGAGGGCGGATGATCCGCGACATCGGATCGGCCGCGCGCCGCTCGCTCCAACGCGAGACGGGCGGCAAGGTGTTCCTCGACCTCACCGTCAAGGTCCGCAAGGACTGGCGCCGCGACGAGACGATGCTCGACCGGTTCGGCATCGAGTAGCCCCGACGCTCGCCTCCTCGCCAGCCACCGCCGGCGTGCACTTTCAGGAGCCGAGCCCGCATTGGGTGCACGAGAAGGAGCTGGACCGGCCGGGAGCGCGGCCCTATCGGGGGTGCCGGGAGGGCCGTGCCTAGAATCCCCGCATGGAAGCCGAGATCGACTTCGGGGACGACGGCCTGGTGCCATGCGTGATGCAGGACGCCACCACCGGTGAGGTGCTCACCCTGGCCTACATGAACGCGGAGGCGCTGCGCCGCACCCGGGAGACCGGGGAGGTCCACTTCTGGAGCCGCTCACGCCAGGAGCTGTGGCACAAGGGCGCGACGTCGGGCAACGTCCAGCGGGTCCAGGCGCTGCGTTACGACTGCGACGCGGACGCCATCCTCGCTCTCGTCGAGCCGGCCGGCCCGGCCTGCCACACCGGCGAGCGCACCTGCTTTCACCGCGAGCTGCTCGGAGCGGGCGTTCCGGCTCCGACCGCCGGGGAGGCGCTGGCGGCCCTCGAGCGCACGCTGGCCGCGCGCCAGGCCGAGCAGCCCGAGGGCAGCTACACCGTCGAGCTGCTCTCCGACCCGCCCCGGATCGCCGAGAAGGTCCTCGAGGAGGCCGAGGAGGTCACCCGGGCGGCGCGCGAGGAAACCGACGAGCGGGTCGCCTCCGAGGCGGCGGACCTCCTGTACCACCTGCTCGTGCTGCTGCGTTCCCGCGACGTCCCGCTCTCGGCGGCCCTCGACGTCCTCAACGACCGCCGGGGCTGACCGATGGCCCCCACCGTGGTCCCCGATCTCGACGAGGTCCGTCGCCTCGCCGCCGAGTACACGCTGGTCCCGGTGCGCCACACGTTCATCGCCGACACCGACACCCCGGTGTCCGCCTTTCTCAAGCTCCGCGACGGCGGCCCCTGCTTTTTGCTCGAATCGGCCGACCAGGGCCGGCTCGGGCGCTGGTCGTTTCTCGGCTTCCGCCCGCGCGCCGTGCTGCGCTGGAGCGACGGCACGCTGAGCACCGAGCCCGGCGAGGGGCACGACGCCGACGCGCCGGCCGAGACCGCGACCGACGATCCCTACGGCGCCGTCGCCGAGGCGGTAGGCCGACATCGCGCTGCGCCCGTCGAGGGCCTGCCGCCCTTCAGCGGCGGAGCCGTGGGCCTGTTCGGCTACGACCTCGTACGCACGGTCGAGCCGCTGGGCGACCCCAACCCCGACCCGGTCGGGTTGCCGGACCTCGCGGTGATGCTCTCGGAGGTGGTGCTCGCGTTCGACCACCACCAGCACGAGGTGACGATCATCGCCAACGTCCACTGCGACACGGACGGCGATCCCGCCGAGTCCTACGAGGCGGCCGTCGGCCGGATCGCCGAGGTGCGCGAACGGCTGCGCGGGCCGGTGCCCGAGCCGCCGCCGCGCTCCGGGGGCCAGGAGGTCGACTTCCGGTCGAACATGACGCGCGAGCGCTACGAGGAGTCGGTCTCGCGGATCATCGAGTACGTCAAGGCCGGCGACGCCTTCCAGGTCGTGCCCTCCCAGCGGTTCACCTCCCCGTGTCCGGTCGAGGCGTTTTCCATCTACCGGGGCCTGCGGCGCATCAACCCGTCCCCCTACATGTACTTCCTGGATTTCGGGGACTGGGCGCTGGCCGGCGCGTCGCCCGAGCCCCTCGTGACGGTCCACGGCTCCCGCGTCGAGACACGACCCATCGCCGGGACCATCCCGCGCGGCGCCACCGCGGAGGAGGACCGAAAGGGCGCCGAGAGGATGCTCGCCGACCCCAAGGAGCGGGCCGAGCACATCATGCTCGTCGACCTCGGCCGCAACGACCTGGGCCGGGTGTGCGAGTACGGGTCGGTGACCGTCGACGACCTGATGGCCGTCGAGACCTACTCCCACGTGTTGCACATCGTCAGCTCGATCTCGGGCCGGCTGCGCGAGGGGACGAGCGCCATGGATGTCCTGCGCTCCACGCTTCCCGCCGGGACCCTGTCGGGCGCGCCCAAGGTCCGGGCCATGCAGATCATCGACGAGCTCGAACCCCACAAGCGCGGCCCATACGGCGGCGCGGTCGGCTACCTCTCCTACGCCGGCGACCTCGACACGGCCATCCACATCCGCACCGTCGTGGTCAAGGACGGCGAGGCCCACGTGCAGGCGGGCGGCGGGACCGTCGTCGACGCCCAGCCCGCCTACGAGTTCAACGAGTCGGTGGCCAAGGCCAGCGCCGTGTTCCGCGCCGTCGAGCTGGCCGTCGAGCAGCCGGAGTGGAGCTGATGCGCGTCCTGGTCATCGACAACTACGACTCGTTCACCTTCAACCTCGTGCAGTACCTCGGGGAGCTGGGCGGCGAGATCGAGGTCGTGCGCAACGACCGGGCCGCGGTCGCCGAGCTGCGACGGGACCAGCCAGATCGCCTCGTCGTCTCGCCCGGACCGTGCACGCCCGACGAGGCCGGGATCAGCCTCCAGGCCGTCCGCGAGTTCGCCGAAGACGGGGTTCCGGTGCTCGGCGTCTGCCTCGGCCACCAGTCCCTGGCCCAGGCGTTCGGCGGGCGCGTGGTACTCGGAGAGCCGATCCACGGAAAGGACGCGGAGATCAGCCACGACGGGCGCAGCGTCTACCACGAGCTTCCGGACCCGATGGTCGCCGGGCGCTACCACTCGCTCGTCGTCGATCCCGACCTCCCCGACGAGCTTCGGGCCACCGCCTGGTTCGGCGACGTGCTGATGGGCATCCGCCATCGCACGCTTCCCGCCGAAGGCGTCCAGTTTCACCCGGAATCGGTCCTGACCCCGCTCGGCAAGCCGATGCTCGCCAACTTCCTGCGCGACGGGGTCGCCGTCGATGGCTGAGGCCCGGGCGCGGAGCGCTCGTACGCCCGGTGCCCGCGAGCCCATCTCCGCCCGCCCGCGTGAGAGACTGCCCGCGCCGCCCGCCGGCGGTTCCCGATGACCAACCCCCTGCTCACAGAGGCCATCGACGCGCTGACGCGCGGCACCGATCTCGGGTCCAGCCAGACCGGGGCGATCCTCGACGAGATCATGGCTGGCCGCGTGTCGGAGGTGCAGATCTCCGCGTTTCTCGTCGGGCTGCGTTGCAAGGGCGAGACGGTCGACGAGCTCATCGGCTTGGCCCGCACGATGCGCCGCCTGGCGGAGCCGGTCCAGGTCAGCCGCGGACCGCTAGTGGACACGGCCGGCACCGGGGGCGGCACCCCGACCTTCAACATCTCGACCACCGCCGCGCTGATCGCCGCGGGAGCCGGATGTGTGACGGCCAAGCACGGCAACCGCTCGGCCACGAGCAGCTCCGGCTCGGCCGACCTGCTCGAGGCGCTCGGAGTGCGCATCGACATCGACTCCGAGGACGTCGGCCGGTGCCTGGAGCGCACCGGCTTCGGATTCATGTTCGCCCCGCGCCACCACCTCGCGACCCGTCACGTCGTCCCCGTGCGCAAGGCCCTGGGCGTGGGAACGATCTTCAACTACCTCGGGCCGCTGACCAACCCGGCCGGCGCCTCGCGCCAGGTCGTCGGCGTCTCGGATCCGAGCTTCCAGGAGACCGTCGCACGCGCTCTCGCCGGGCTCGGGACCGAGGAGGCCATGGTCGTCAGCTCGGCCGACGGGCTCGACGAGCTCAGCGTGGGCGCCGAGTCGACCGTGATCCACGTGCGCGGAGGGGAGCTGACGACGTTCACCGTCACCCCGGAAGAGGTCGGCCTGCAGCGATCGGCCGCCGATGCGCTGCGCGGCGGCGAGCCGGCCGACAACGCCGCCATCACCACCGCCGTGCTCGCCGGGGAACGGGGACCGCACCGAGACGTCGCGCTGTTCAACGCGGCCGCGGCCGCGACGGTCGGCGGCCTGGCCTCCGGCCTCGCCGAGGGCGTCGACATCGCGGCCGAGGCGGTCGACTCCGGCGCGGCCCAGCGCGTGCTCGACCACCTGCGCATCGTCACCATCGAGCTGGCCACGGCCGAGTGACCGAACGGGTTCTGAGCCCCGGCCGGACGCGCGGGTAGGCTGCCGGCGAATGCGCATCCTCGACGATCTCGTCGCCGCCGCGCGCGATGGCGTGCGCGAACGCCGCCGCGTCACGCCGCTGGAAGACCTCGAGCGCGCGCTCGAAAGCCGGGGAAACGACAAGCCGTTCGCCGAGGCCCTCTCGCGTCCCGGCCTCTCGGTGATCGCCGAGTTCAAGCGGCGCTCCCCGTCCGCCGGCGAGATCCGGCCCGGCGCCGGGGTCGAGGAGGTCGTCTGCTCGTACGAGCGCGGCGGCGCGGCGGCCCTGTCGGTGCTCACCGAGGGACCGCACTTCGGCGGCTCGCTGGACGATCTGCGCCAGGCTCGGGCCGCGGCGTCGCTGCCGATCCTGCGCAAGGACTTCACCGTGGATCCCTACCAGCTGTACGAGGCGGCGGTGGCCGGGGCCGACGCGGTGCTGTTGATCGTCTCGGTGCTCGACGATCGGGACCTCACGGCGCTGCTGGCCGAGGCCCGCAACCTCGATCTCGACTGCCTCATCGAGGTCCATGACCGTCCGGAGCTCGAGCGCGCGCTGGCGCTCGACGCCGACGTGCTGGGGATAAACAACCGCAACCTCGACAGCTTCGACGTGGATGTCCAGACGACGCACGACCTGCTCACCGACGTGCCGGCCGGCAAGACGGTCGTCTCCGAGAGCGGCATCTCCGAGGCGCACCAGCTCGCCGATCTCAAGCGGATCGGGGTTGACGCGGTGCTGATCGGCGAGACGCTGATGCGCGGCGCCGATCCCGAAGAGACGCTGCGGCGCCTGCTTCCCGCCGAGGAGGGAACACGCGAGCACCGGCTCTAGCCGGGGGCAGGCAACCCGCATTGCCATGCGGAATCGTTTAGCTCGGGTTAAGCGCCCACGCCTATCTTCAACCCCAATGACCAACTCCCTGTTCTCCAAGCCCCTCGTCTCCGCCCTCATAGGGGGTCTCGTCGTCGGACTGCTCGGCTGGATCGCCATCGCCGCCGGGTGGATCGAAGGCACCGCCGAGACCACCGGCTCCAGCGCGCAGGCGCCGCTCGCCGCGCCCGCGGAGACCGATGGCGGCAACAAGCCCAGCGGATCCACGGTCCAGGACATCTACAAGTCCGCCGCCCCGGGCGTCGTGTTCATCTCCGCGACCATCGGGCGCTCGAGCTCCACGCCCGACGACCTGTTCCCCAACCGCCAGCAGGGCAAGGCCACCGGCTCGGGCTTCGTGATCGACGAGGACGGCAGCATCGTGACCAACGCCCATGTCGTCGACGGCGCCGAGGAGATCTCGGTCCGCTTCGGTGGCGAGGACGAGAAGGCAGTCAAGGCGCGCAAGGTCGGCCAGGACACCTCCTCGGATCTGGCGGTGCTCAAGGTCGACAAGTCCGAGGTCAAGGGCGCGCTGAAGCTGGGCGACTCGTCCAAGGCCCAGGTCGGCGACCCCGTCGTGGCCATCGGCAACCCCTTCGGGCTCGACCAGACCGTCACGAGCGGCATCGTCTCGGCCCTCCAGCGCCGGATCGATGCGCCCAACGGCTTCACCATCTCCAAAGTCATCCAGACTGACGCCGCGATCAACCCCGGTAACTCCGGCGGCCCGCTGCTCGACGGTGCCGGTCGCGTGATCGGCGTCAACTCGCAGATCGCCACCAGCGGCGGCCAGGGCGGCTCCATCGGCATCGGCTTCGCCGTCCCCTCGAACACCGTCAAGGAGGTCATCGACGACCTCCAGGACGACGGCAAGGTCCAGCGCGCGTACGTCGGCATCACCGGCCTCGGCCTCACGCCCGAGATCGCCGACGCGGTCAACCTCGACGCCAAGGAGGGGGTCCTCGTCCAGGACGTCGTCGCCAACGGGCCCGCCGACAAGGCCGGGATCCAGGCCGGCCGCGCCCAGGCCACCGTCGACGGGCAGGACCTGCGCCTCGGCGGCGACATCATCGTCAAGGCAGACGGCAAGAAGATCACCGAGATGGAGCAGGTCGTCGACATCGTTGACAGCAAGAAGCCCGGCGACCAGATCACCCTCGAGGTTCTGCGCAAGGGCGACCGAAAGACGGTCAAGGCCAAGCTCGCCAACCGGCCCCAGAAGCTCGGCGGCGCCGGCAGCTCCTCGCAGGACGACAAGGGCGGCGGCGTCCTGCCCTTCGACGGCGACTGATCCCCGCCTCGGGCGCACGGGCACCAGCTGCCGGTCCGTCCGGGCGGGCGCCCGCCCGGTGATCTGCCATCGTTTCGACCATGGCGCTGGTCAAGATCTGCGGTGTCACCCGGGCCCAGGACGCCGAGCGCGCCGTGGGACTGGGTGCCTGGGCCATCGGCCTGAACTTCTGGCCGCACAGCTCGCGGCACATCGAGCCCGGCGAGGCCGCGGTCGTGGCCGCGTCCGTACGCCGGCGCTGCGAGGTGGCCGGGGTGTTCGTCAACGCCGAGCTCGCCACCGTCGTAGCCACGGCCGAGGCCGTCGGACTGACCATGCTGCAGTTCCACGGAGACGAAGGCCCGGCTCTGTGCGCCGAGGCGGCTCGGCGCACCGGCTGCCGCGTGATCAAGGCGTTTCGCCCCAGCACGGCGGGGGAGGTCCGCGCCATCGATACCTTTCGCGTCGACTTCCACCTCGTCGACGCTGCCGTATCCGGCAGCTACGGCGGGACCGGAGAGCCGGCCGACTGGGCCCTGCTGGCCCGTCGCCGGTCGCGGATACCGCTGATCCTCGCGGGCGGGCTCGACGCCGAGAACATCGGCGAGGCCATCCGCACCGTCCGTCCACACGCCGTCGACGTCGCCAGCGGGGTCGAATCGTCGCCCGGCGTCAAGGACCCGGCCAAGCTGATTGCCTTCTTCCGCGGCGTGCAGGCGACCGTGGAGGCGCCGCCCACGCCGCCGTCCGAACCCCCGGCCCTGGCCCCGGCCGCAGCGCAGGAGCCCGAGCCGGAGCCTCCCGCGATTCCGACCCCAGCCGAACCGCGGGTTCGGACCCTGATCAAGACTCCCGCACAGGACGGCGCATGAACTCCGGCGTGCAGGAACGGTTCGGCGAGTTCGGCGGCCGTTACGTCCCCGAGGTGCTCGTGCCCGCGCTCGACGAGCTCACCGCCGCCTGGGCCGCGGCGCGCGACGACGCCGCATACCGGGAGGAGCTCGACGGGCTGCTGCGCACCTACGTCGGCCGCCCGACGGCCCTGTATCGCGCCAGGCGGCTCTCCGAGCTGGTCGGGCGCACGGTCTACCTCAAGCGCGAAGACCTGGCCCATACGGGCGCCCACAAGATCAACAACGCGATCGGCCAGGCCCTGCTGGCCCGGCGGATGGGCAAGCGCCGGATCATCGCCGAGACCGGCGCCGGCCAGCACGGCGTGGCCACAGCGACCGCCTGCGCCCTGCTCGACCTCGAGTGCATCGTCTACATGGGCACCGAGGACATGCGCCGCCAGAAGCCCAATGTCGAGCGGATGCGGCTGCTCGGCGCCGAGGTCGCTCCCGTCGATGCCGGCGCGCGCACCCTCAAGGAAGCGGTCAGCGAGGCGATCCGCGACTGGGTGGCCAACGTGGCCGACACCCACTACGTGATCGGCTCCGTGGTCGGCCCTGCGCCGTACCCGGCCATGGTGCGCGACCTGCAACGCACGATCGGCGAGGAGGCCCGCGCCCAGGCGCTGGAGGCCGAAGGGAGCCTGCCGGGGCGCGTGATCGCGTGTGTCGGCGGGGGCAGCAACGCGATTGGCATGTTCACCGCCTTCGTCGACGATCCCGATGTCGAGCTGATCGGCGTCGAGGCTGGGGGAGAGGGGGTGGCCAGCGGCCGCCACGGCGCCTCGGTCGGCGCCGGAAGCCCCGGTGTGCTCCACGGCGCCCGCTCCATGGTCCTCCAGGACGCTGAGGGCCAGATCACCGAGGCCCACTCGATCTCGGCCGGGCTCGACTACCCCGGCGTCGGCCCCGAGCACGCATGGCTCCAGGCCCAGGGCCGCGCCCGGTACGTCCCGGTCGACGACGGGCCTGCCGTCGACGCCTTCCGCCGCACGGCCGCGCTCGAAGGCATCATCCCGGCGCTCGAGACCGCCCACGCGATCGCCTGGATGATCGACAACCCGCCGACCGGCGACGGCTACGACCTGCTGTGCCTCAGCGGGCGGGGGGACAAGGATCTCGCCGAGGTCCTCGAACACGGTGACGGCACGGGCTCAGACGATGGCTAGCGACACCGCGGTCAGCGGCGTCGAGCGGATCGGCGCCGCCTTCGAGGCCGCTCGGGCCGAAGGGCGCGCTGCCCTGATGCCGTACCTGATGGCCGGCTATCCGGACGCCGAGTCGTCGTGGGCGGTCGCCGAGGCGTACGTGGCCGGTGGAGCCGACCTTGTCGAGCTCGGGATCCCGTACTCGGATCCCCTCGCGGACGGTCCGGTCATCCATGCCGCGGCCACGGCGGCACTGGAGGCGGGGACGACCTTCGCCGACGCCCTCGCCGTCGGCGCGACGATCGCCGACCGCGTGCCGGTGGTGGCGATGATGTACGCGAACATGGTCTATGCGCTGGGCGCCACCGCGCTGGCCGAGCGGCTGGCCGGCGCCGGAGTCGCCGGCGCGATCGTCCCCGACCTCCCCCACGAGGAGGCCGGCCCGATCCGCACCGCCCTCGCTGCGGCCGGCCTGGCCCTGATCCCGCTCGTCGCCCCGACAACCACGCCCGAGCGTCGGCAGGCCATCTGCCGCGACGCCCAGGGGTTCGTCTACGTGGTGTCGGTCACCGGCGTGACCGGAGAACGCACCGGCCTGCCGCCCGGCCTCGAGGCGCTGGTCGACGAGGTGCGCCTCGCCGCACCGGTTCCCGCCGCGGTGGGCTTCGGGGTGGGCAGCCCCGAGCAGGCGGCAGAGGTCGCCACGATCTCCGACGGGGTGATCATCGGCAGCCGGCTCGTCCGCGAGGCCGGGGAGGGGGACGGGGCAGAAGGGTGCCGCTCCTTCCTCGCCGACGTGCGCGCGGCCCTGGCCGGCTCGTGGTCGGCCGCCGACCGCCCCTCACACCGCGCCCCGGGCCGGGCCGGGCCGGGCGCTGGTAGATTTCCGCCACCATGATCGTTCTCGTATTCGCGGTTCTCGGCTTTGCCACCCTCGTCCTCGCCTGGGGCGTGGGCATCGGCGGCCAGGTGGGATCGGTCCTTGCCCTCGCGGTGATCTTCCTCGGCGTCCTGCTGTACATGGCGCGGCCGATCATCGACTGGGTCACCAAGCCGTAGCTCACCGCCGTCCCGCGGTCTGATCCATGCGGGCACTGTTCATCGGGCTCGCGGTGGTCTTCACCGGGATCGGCCTGACGATGGTGTCCGTCGGGCTGCTCACCGGCGACCCGACCGGGCTCGTGGGTGTCCCGGTGGTGGCGCTGGGGATCGTGAGGCTCGTCGTGGAGCATCACCGGGGTTCGCGGTGGACCAGCCGCCGCCGGGCGGCTAGCCGAAAAAGCGGCGGGCCTCGTCGAGGTAGGTGAGGTCCACGGTCTTGAGGCCGTCGACCTCGGCCAGCGGGATCGCGACCATCGCGGTGCCGCGCAGGGCGGCCATGCGGCCGAACTCGCCGGCCCGGGCCATCTCGTAGGCCTTGATCCCGTAGCGGGTCGCCAGGAAGCGGTCGAATGCGCACGGCGTCCCGCCTCGCTGGACGTGTCCAAGCTGGGTGACGCGCGTCTCGAAGCCCGTCCGCTCCTCCAGTTCCGAGGCGAGCGCGGAGCCGATGCCACCGAGCCGCGGGTAGCCGTAGTCGTCGGTGTCGGTCGAGGCCAGCACCTGACGTTTGCTCCCGTCGGCGAAGGCGAGCTCGGCGCCTTCGGCCACGACGATGATCGAGAAGTCCTTGCCCCGGTCGTGGCGAGCGCGGACCGAGTCGGCGAGCTCCTCGACGGTCAGCTCGTGCTCGGGGATCAGGATCCCGTCGGCGCCACCGGCGATGCCCGCGTAGACGGCGATCCAGCCGGTGTTGCGGCCCATCACCTCGATGACCATGATCCGGTCGTGCGACTGCGCGGTGCTGTGCAGCCGGTCGATCGCGTCGGTGGCGACCTGCACGGCCGTGTGGAAGCCGAAGGTGTAGTCGGTGCCGACCACGTCGTTGTCGATCGTCTTGGGCACCCCGATCAGCGGCAGGCCGTGCTCGTCGACCATCCGGTGGGTCATCATCATCGTGTGCTCACCGCCGATCGAGACCACGGCGTCGAACCCATCTTCGGCGATGGCTTGGCTGACCAGCTCGATTCCGTCCGGCTCTCGGAAGGGCATGTAGCTCGAGGTCGACAGCATCGTCCCGCCCAGGTGCAGGATCCCCGAGATGATTTTCATGTCCAGCGGCAGGTACTCGCGGCGGGCCAGGCCGCGAAAGCCGCTGACGACGCCCACCGGCTCGTCGCCGTTGGCGATGGCCGACCGCGCCACGGCCCGGATCACGGCGTTGAGGCCGGGGCAATCGCCACCCGCGGTGAGGATCCCGATCTTCAAGTGGTCCAGCGTACCCCGCCGCCTCCGTAGAATCCCGCCGCCGTGTTCCGACTTCTCGCCACCGCCTGCCTGCTGGCTGCTGCCCTCTCGCTGACCGCGTGCGGCGACGGCAACCCCGACAACCGGATCGCCGGCACCGTGCTCTCGGTCTACATGAGCCTGCCGCTCGAAGGCGAGCTGGGCGACGAGGGCGAGGAGATCGCCAACGCGGCCAAGCTCGCCCTGGCCGACGCCGACGGCAAGGCCGGCGCCTTCGAGCTCAACCTCACGATTCTCGACGACACCGCAGGGCGCCCCGCGCGCTGGACTCCCGGCGAGGCGGCGGCCAACGCCCGCCGGGCCTCCCAGGATTCACGCACGATCGCCTTCATCGGGGACTTCAACTCCGGTGCGACACGCATCAGCCTGCCGATCCTCAACCAGGCGGGCATCGCCCAGGTCTCCCCGGCCTCAGGTGCGGTCGAGCTGACCCGCGAGGTCGAGGCGGCCCCCAACTCGCCCGAGCGGTTTTACCCGACCGGCCGCCGGACCTTCGCGCGCCTGGTCCCCGACGACGGCCTCCAGGCTCGCGCGGCAGCGACGTGGGCCTCGGACCTCGACGTCTCCGACGTCGCGGTCATCCGCGCCCAGGACGGCACCTTCGCGCGTGTCAGCGCCGACGCGTTCACCGAGAAGGCACGGGACGAGGGCATCGACGTGGGGCGCACGGTCGACGGCGGCCCCGGTGCGGCATCGAAGGTCGCGGACGCCGATGCCGTCTACTACGCCGGCGAGCCCGACGACGACACGCTTTCGACGCTGCGTGCCCTGCTGCGCCGCGACGTCACGGTGTTCGCCTCCGACGCCGTGCTGCTCGACGCCGACCTCATCGACAAGCTCGGATCGGCCGCGGACAACCTGCGGCTGACGGGCGCCGCCCTGCCGGTCTCGGAGCTCGGTGCCGAGGGCCGGCGCTTCGCGCGGGCCTACGAGCGCCAGTTCGGCTCCGAGCCCGGACCCTACGCCGCCTACGGCTACGAGGCGATGGCCCTGCTGATCGAGACGATCCGCGCGGCCGGCGTCGACGGGTCGGACCGGCCGACGGTCATCCGCCGCCTCCAGGCGACCAGCGAACGCGACTCGGTGCTCGGGCGCTACTCGATCACCGGTGACGGAGACACGACGCTCGACCGGATCGCCGGTTTCGAGATCCGCGACGGCAGGCCGTCGCTGGACCGCGTCCTCGAGCCCGGCGACTGAGCCGACCAGCCGGTTCTCCTAGCCGACGGCGTCCTCGAGGGCGGCGTCGAGATCGGTGAACCGGTGCTCGTAGCCGTTGTCGAGCGCCTTGGCGGGCACTGCCCGCTGGCCCTTGTTGACGATCACCGCCATGTCGCCGTAGAGCGCCTTGATGGCGAGCCCCGGAACGGGGAGCACGGCGGGGCGGTTGAGCGCCCGGCCCAGCGCCTTGGAGAACTGCTTGTTGGTCACGGGCTCGGGCGCGCTGAAGTTCACCGGTCCCGAGATGTCCGAGTCGATGGCCCACACGAGCATCCCCACCTCGTCGTCGAGGTGGATCCACGGCATGTACTGGTCGCCCCCGGCGACCGGGCCGCCGACGCCCGCCTTGAACGGCGGCAGCATCTTCTCCAGCGCTCCGCCCTCGGGTGACAGGACAACGCCGGTCCGCGGCGTGACGACGCGGACGCCGAGGTCGCTCGCCTGTCGAGCCTCGGCCTCCCAGTCCCGGCACAGCTCGGCGAGGAAGTCGGTGCCGGCGTCGGCGCTCTCGTCGACGCGCTCGTCGCCACGGGGCCCGTAGTAGCCGACGGCCGAGGCGCTGACGAGCACCGCCGGCCGGTCCGACGCCTGCCGGATGGCCTCCACGATGGTGGCCGTCGACTCGATGCGGCTCTCGCGCAGGCGCCGCTTGGTCTCGTCGTTCCAGCGCTGGGCGATCGGCTCGCCGGCCAGGTGGACGACCGCGTCGGTGCCCTCGAACGCCTCGACGGGAGCCGACTCCTTGGGATCCCACTCGTGCCAGGTGATGTCCGGGTCGGTCTCTCGGGCCCGTTCGGTGTCGCGTGACAGCCCGTGGACCTCGTCGCCGCGGCTGCGCAGCGTGTCGGCGAGCCGGGACCCGATGAGGCCGGTGGCCCCGCTGATCAGAATGCGCATCACATCTCCCTGGTCGTGGTGGGGGCGCTACGCGCCATCTGGCCGCCGCGGATGCCCGGCAGGCCGGGGCCGCTCACGGGGTGATCGCGCTGAAGGTTCCGGTCTCCTCGTCGATGCGGGCCACCCCGGCGTTCTGGGCTTCGGTGACGACGGCGTCGGCGACCGCGGGTGCGACATCGCGGTTGAATGGGCTGGGGATGATGTAGTCCTCCGACAGCTCGTCGGGGCCGACAACGTCGGCGATCGCCTCGGCCGCGGCCAGCTTCATCTCCTCGGTGATCGCCCGGGCCCCGGCGTCCAGCGCGCCGCGGAAGATGCCCGGGAAGGCGAGCACGTTGTTGATCTGGTTCGGGTAGTCCGAGCGCCCCGTGGCCATGATCCGTACGTACGGCGCGGCGTCCTCGGGCATGACCTCGGGGTTCGGGTTGGCCATGGCGAAGACCATCGCGTCGTCGTTCATCTTGGCCAGCGAATTGGCCTCGATCACGCCGGGGCCGCTGAGGCCGATGAACAAGTCGATGCCCTCGAGGCACTCGTTGGGCCCGCCGCCGAGGTGGCCGGGGTTCGAGACCTCCGCGAACCACTTCTTGATGTCGGTGATCTCGCCCGAGGCGTAGTCCTCGCGCTCGGTCGAGATGGCGCCGTTGCGATCGCATCCGATGATCTCCCCGATCCCGGCGGCCAGCATCATCTTGGTGCACGCGACACCGGCCGCGCCGAGGCCGACCATCAGCACCCGGACATCTTCGATCGGCTTGCCGGTGATCTTCAGCGAGTTGAAAAGCGCGGCCATCACCACGACGGCCGTGCCGTGCTGGTCGTCGTGGAAGACGGGGATGTCGAGGGCCTCCTTGAGGCGGTCCTCGATCTCGAAGCAGCGCGGCGCGGAGATGTCCTCGAGGTTGATGCCCCCGAAGGTGGGGGCCAGGTGCGTGACCGTCTCGACGATCTCGTCCGCATCCTTGGTGCTCAGACACAGCGGGAACGCGTCGACCCCGGCGAACTCCTTGAACAGCATCGCCTTGCCCTCCATCACCGGCATGGCCGCCTCGGGACCGATGTCGCCGAGGCCGAGCACCGCGGTGCCGTCGGAGACGACGGCGACCGTGTTGCGCTTGATGGTCAGCTCGAAGGCCCGGTTGCGGTCCTGGTCGATGGCCTGGCAGCCGCGGGCGACGCCTGGCGTGCAGGCCATCGACCGGTCGTCGCGGGTCTTAAGCGGGTACTTGTTGTGCTGCTCGATCTTGCCGCCCTCGTGCATCGAGAACGTGCGGTCGGTGTAGGAGATGACACGGGCGCCCTGCGTAGAGCCGATGCTGCGCAGGATCTGCTCCCAGTGCTCGGCGTTGCGGGCGTCGACCGTGAACTCGCGGATCCGCTTGCCCTCGCCGCCGCCGGAGACGATGTCGACCGCCTGCAGCTGGCCGCCCGCCTCGGCGATCGCGGCGGTGAGCCTGCCGACGGGCTCGTTGCGGACATCGAGCTCGACGCGGATGGTGACGCTGAACTGGGCGCTGGGGCCGGACATGGCGGACTCGGTGGCAGGGGACGAAGGGCGCGCGCATGGTAAACGCGACGCCGCTGGCGTACCCGGTCGAGCGCGCGGGCACTCCTATGATGGGCCGGTGAGCGCCGCCGAACCCGCCGCGACAGCCGGCCCGACCACCGGGCAGGGCCCGCTGTTTCTCGTCGACGGCAACAGCCTCGCCTACCGCGCCTTTTACGCGCTGCCGGAGTCGATCGCGACCACCGAGGGCCAGCCGACGAACGCGATCTACGGCTTCGCCTCGATGATGGTCAAGATCCTCACCGACCACCGCCCGTCGGCGGTCATCGTCTGCTGGGACGCCGGGATGTCGGGCCGGGAGGTCGTCTTTCCCGAATACAAGGCCCAGCGTTCCTCCAAGCCCGGCCTGCTGCGCGAGCAGTGGCCCCACCTGGCGCCGCTGGTCGACGCCTTCGGGTTCACCAACGTCCGGGTGGAGGGCTTCGAGGCCGACGACGTGATCGCCACCCTGGCCGAGCGCTGCCGCGAGCAGGAGATCCCGGTGATGATCGTCACCGGCGACCGCGACGCCTACCAGCTGGTCACCGACGGGGTCCAGGTCATGCACACCTCGCGCGGCGTCACCGACACGCGGATCTACGACCGCGAGGGGGTGATCGACCGCTACGGCATTCCGCCCGAGCTCGTGCCGGACCTGATCGGCCTGCGGGGCGACACGTCCGACAACATCCCCGGCGTACCGGGCATCGGGGAGAAGACGGCCGCCCAGCTGCTGCAGCAGTTCGGTTCGGTGGAGACGGTGCTGGCAAGCATCGACGAGGTCTCGGGCGCCAAGCGCAAGGAGAACCTCACGAACTTTGCCGACGACGCGCGGACCGGCAAGGCGCTGGCCATCCTGCACCGCGACCTCGACGTCCAGGTCGATCCCGCCGATCTCGTGGGCGCCGGGCAGGACCGCACCGACCTGCGCGAGTTCGCGCGCCGCTTCGAGCTGCGTGTGGTCATCGAGCGCCTGGAGGAGGGACTCGACGACGCCGAGGTGATCCCCGACGACCCGGGCGAGCGCGAGCTGCACGTCGAGGCCCGCGAGGGCCGGCCCGACGAGCTGGACGGCGAGGGCCCGGTTGCCGTGGCGACGGTGGGGGAGGCGTGGGCCGCGTCGCGCTCGGACCAGGCCGTCACGGGCACCGCGGACGCCGCCGGGCTGGCCGGCCAGCGGGCCGGCCAGCAGCTGATCGCCCACGACGCCAAGAGCCTCGGTGGCGGGCGCGGTGGGGCGCTCGGCGTCGATCCCTCGCTGGTCCTCGCCCACGACACGATGCTCGCCGCCTACCTGATCAACCCGGCCCGCCGCGTCTACGACCTGGACGACCTGTGCGTCGAAGAGGGCCTGCGCCCCGCGGGCGGCGACGAGATCAGCCCGGACGGCCAGATGGAGCTGGGGGCCTCAGAGCCGGCCGGCCCCGACCCGGCCACGCGAGCCCGGCTGACCTGGGAGCTGGCCGACCGGCAGCGCACGCTGCTCGAGCAGTTCGGTCTCACATCGCTGCTGACCGAGGTCGAGCAGCCCCTGGTGGCGGTCCTGGCCGCGATGGAGCGCAGCGGCGTGTTGCTCGACATCGAGCGCCTCGGCGAGATCGCCGGGGCCATCCGTGAGGAGGCGGGCGACCTTGAACGGCGCATCTGGGAGCTGGCCGGGCGCGAGTTCACCATCGGCAGCCCCCAGCAGCTGGCCCAAGTGTTCTTCGAGGAGCTCGGGCTCACCCGCAAGCGCCGCGGCAAGACCGGGTACTCCACCGACGCCCAAGTCCTGCGCCAGATCCGCGACGAGCACGAGATCGTGGGGCTGGTCGAGCGCTGGCGAGAGCTGACCAAGCTCACGAACACCTACCTCGACGCGCTGCCCCAGCTCGTCGACGCCGAGACCGGCCGGATCCACACCACCTTCCGCCAGGCGACCGCCACCACCGGGCGGCTGTCGAGCATCAACCCCAACCTCCAGAACATCCCTATCCGCTCGGAGGTGGGCCGGCCGATCCGCGGCTGCTTCGTCGCCGCCCCCGGCAACCTGCTCGTCTCCTGCGACTACGAGCAGGTCGAGCTGCGGATCCTCGCCCACGTCGCGGGGGAGGACGTGCTCAAGCAGATCTTCGCCGCCGGGGAGGATGTCCACGAGGCCACCGCGGCCCAGGTGTTCGGCCTCGATCCCTCGGACGTCGGCGTAACCGAGCGCTCCAAGGCCAAGGCGGTCAACTACGGCATCGTCTACGGGCTCTCCGCCTTCGGGCTCTCCGACCAGCTGCAGATCGGCCGCGACGAGGCCCAGGAGTTCATCGACCGGTACCTCGGGCGGTTCCCGGCCGTGCAGCAGTTCATCGCCTCGACCATCGAGCAGGCCACCGAGGAGGGCCATGTGTCGACGCTGATGGGCCGCCGCCGGCCGATTCCCGAGCTGCGGGCCCGGCGCTGGAACGACCGTCAGCTGGGCGAGCGCCTCGCCGTCAACACCGTGATTCAGGGCACGGCCGCCGACATCATCAAGGTGGCCATGGTTCGCTGCCACCGGGCGCTCGTGGAGTCCGGCGCCGCCACCCGCCTGGTCTTGCAGATCCACGACGAGCTGCTGCTCGAGGGGCCGGAGGACGAGGCCTCCGACGTCGCGGCCATGGCGACGCGGGAGATGTGCGCGGCCTTCGAGCTCGACCCGCCGCTCGTGGTCGAGCCGGGCATCGGCCCGGACTGGCTCAGCGCCAAGTAGGCAAATCGGCCGCTGGGACTGGCGCTGGGGCGCCCGGGCGGATACGGTCACTCACACCCGGAAACGCCGGGGGCTAGTTACAATACGTACAAGCGCATCGACCACCCACCTGGAGGGGAGACACCGATGAACGGCGTCATGAGAACGGCCTGGCAGGCAACCCTTGCCCTCGCTCTGGGGCTCGTGCTCCTGTACATCTTCTTCGCGGTCGTCGGCACGATCGACCCGTTCGACGTGCTCCCGCTGACGATCCTCGTCCTCGTGGCCGCCGCGCTGTTCGGCTGGCACACCTGGCGCGTCCGCCGGCAGCTGGAAAGCGGCCATCCGGACCCCGAGCTGCTAAAGCAGCGGCAACAGACGCGCGAACGCAGGGGTTTCTAGGAGGCGCGGCCGCGCCCCCGTTGCGTTGGTTGGGCGTAGGGCAGGGAGGGGACCAGCGAGGTTCTCCGACGCGGCCGTTGGAGAGCGGCCAGAAAGGCTCAGACTGCGGCGGGGACAGGCTTGGGGGCGTGGGCGGGGGGTGGTTCGGCGTGGCGGGGGTGGGCGATCTCCAGGTAGTGGGAGAACGACCAGCGGACGAAGGCGTCGGTCGACATGCCGCGAATGGCCAGGGCGAGCAGGCGTGGGGGGACGCGAGGGATCAGGTCCTGAACGCGGAGCATCCAGCGGAACTTCCAGGCGTGCTCGCGGGAGAAGGACGCGTAGTTGGTCAGGGCGCGCTCGCGGGTCGAGGTGCCCTCGACCACCGCGCGCAGCTCCTGGCCGCACGCGAGGCCGAAGTACAGGGCGGTCCTGATGCCCTCGGCGGTCAGGGGCAGGCAGTGGCCGGCCGAGTCGCCGACGAAGAACACGCCGTCGCGGACGGCCGGGCGGATCTTGTGGGGAATCCAGTTGCCCTGGTAGCGCACAGGCGGCACCTCGAGGTCCTCGGCGAGGCTCACCGTCGGTTGCTTGACGTGGAACCGGGGATCGAAGGAGCCGACCCCGACGCGTTGCTCACCCGCTGCGGGGAAGTTCCAGCCGTATCCGGCGGGGACCAGCGAGCGGTCGATCCAGATCTCCAGGTCGTCGGCCGAGCCGTCGGGGTGGACCTCCAGCCCGCGCGACAGCGGCGCCTCCGGCGGCTGGTAGTGGGCGTCGAGGATCCGCTTCCAGCCCAGGCCATCGACGACCATCGGCGCCGACAGCGTGCCGCGGTCGGTCTCGATCTCGATCAGCTCGCCCGCCCTTGGGGGCCCACCGGCGCGACCTTCGACCTTGGCCGTCTCGAACCGGGCGTCGGTCTGGGCGAACAGCAGCTGACACAGCGTCCGGTAGTCGAACGTCGAGAACTCGAACGGCAGGTCCATCCGCACCGAGGTGTGCGGCGTGTGGATGACCAGGTCACTGAAGGTCTGGCGGATCGACTCTCCGAGGCCCAGGCCCTCGAGCCACTCGGTCGGGGCGGCGCAGGCCGACGTCTGGCGCTCGCCGATCTCGTAGCGGTCGACGACCAGCACGTCGGCGCTGCTGCCCGCCAGTTGCCGGGCGACGGCCAGGCCGGCGAAGCTCGCGCCGCAGATCAGGACATCGTGCGAGCCCTCCAGAGGGGTGCGTTCTGGTCCGCGGGCGGTCCGTCGGCGTGGCATTGGACAAACCATATAGAGGCCCGGTGCGGGGCCTCGGGCAGGGTGAACGGGCCGCGAACGTCCGCGCTGCCGCCTATTCCCTATCATTGCCCGCCCGTGGCCGCCACCGAAACGCTCACCCCGCCCGAAGCCATCCCCGTCGAAGGGTCTGATGGCCTGCTGCTCGAGATCGACGGGCAGATCGTCCCGAACTACGACGCGACGATGGTCAGCTTCTCCGAGGGCGACGTCATGGCCGGCACCGTCGTGCGCATCGACAAGGACGAGGTCCTCGTCGACATCGGCTACAAGTCCGAAGGCGTCATTCCCTCGCAGGAGCTGTCGATCCGCAAGTCGGTCGACCCCAACGACGAGGTCGAGCTCGGCGAAGAGGTCGAGGCGCTGGTCCTCACCAAGGAGGACCAGGAAGGCCGCCTGATCCTCTCCAAGAAGCGCGCCCGCTTCGAGAAGGCCTGGCGGCGCATCGAGACGGCCGCCGACACCGGCGAGCCGGTCGAGGGCTCGGTCATCGAGGTCGTCAAGGGCGGCCTCATCCTCGACCTCGGGGTCCGGGGCTTCCTGCCCGCCTCGCTGGTCGCCATCCGCCGCGTCCAGAACCTCGACGAGTTCCTCGGACAGTCGCTCGAGTGCAAGGTCATCGAGCTCAACCGCAGCCGCAACAACGTCGTGCTGTCGCGCCGCGCGGTCCTCGAGGAGGAGCGCCGCGAAGTGCGCCAGAAGATCCTCGACGACCTCGAGCCCGGCCAGGTCGTGGAGGGCAAGATCTCCAACATCGTCGATTTCGGCGCCTTCGTCGACCTCGACGGCATCGACGGCCTCATCCACATCTCCGAGCTGAGCTGGAGCCACGTCAACCACCCGTCCGAGATCCTCACGATCGGCGACGACGTGAACGTCAAGGTGCTGGACATCGACCGGGACCGTCAGCGGATCTCGCTGGGCCTCAAGCAGACCCAGGAAGACCCGTGGCAGAAGGTCATCGACACCTACCGCGTCGGTGACGTGCTCGAGGGCCAGGTCACCAAGGTCGTCACCTTCGGTGCCTTCGTCGAGATCCTGCCCGGCGTGGAGGGCCTCGTACACATCTCCGAGCTCGCCCAGCGCCACGTCGAGAACCCCCGCGAGGTCGTCGACCCCGACGAGAGCGCCATGGTCAAGATCCTCGAGATCGACTCCGAGCGGCGCCGCCTGTCGCTCTCGATCAAGCGCGTCGACGAGGACCTGCAGGGTCCGTCCGAAAAGCCCCAGCGGGAGATCACCGGCGGGGCGACGCTGCAGATGCCCGACCTCTCGGCGGCCACCACCGACGAAGGCTTCACCGACACCCCCGTCGAGGAGGTCGCCGCCGGCGAGCCCGAGGCTTCCGCCGACGAGTCCGCTCCGGCCCAGGAGGTCAAGCCGGACGAGGGAACGCTTGACGCCGAGGGCGAGCCCGCCGTGGACGCCCGCGCCGAGCCCGGCGCGGGCGACGACGCTGCCGCCGAGGCTGGGCCCGCCACGGGCGATGACCCTGCCGCCGAGGCTGAGACGGGCGACGCCGCCGACGCCGACGCCGAGCCTGACGCCGACGCAGGCGCCGAGTCGGACGCTGACGCCGAGCCCGATACGGGCGACGACGCCGAGCCCTCCGCCTGAGCCCGTCGACCTAGGCGTGGCCGCGGCAGTCCGTACCGTCGGCCTGACCGGGGGTATCGGAGCCGGGAAAAGCGAGGTTCTGACCGCCTTCGGCGACGCCGGCGCCGAGACGCTGTCCAGCGACGCCGTCGTCCACGAGCTGCTGGGGACCGGCGAGGTCCGCGACCTCCTCGCCGAGCGGTGGGGTGACCAGGTTCTCTCCGACGGGGAACTCGACCGCGGGGCGATCGCCGGGATCGTCTTCGACGACGACGACGAGCTTGCCTTCCTCGAGTCGGTGCTGCACCCGCGGGTCCGCGAGCGGATCATGGCGTTTCGCGACGCGCTGGACGGCACCGACGCCCACGCGGCCGTGGTGGAAGTTCCGTTGTTGTTCGAGAACGACCTCGGCGGCCTCTTCGACACCACGGTGTGCGTGACCGCGCCGGAATCCCTGCGCCGCCAACGGCTGGCCGAGCGCGACGGGCAAGTCGCCCTCGCCGCGCGCGAAGCCCGTCAGCTGACCCAGGAACAGAAGGCCGCCCGGGCCGAGCACGTCCTGGTCAACGACGGTTCGCCCCAGCAGCTCGCCACGGCTGCGTCCGACCTGCTCGCCAGGATCGTCGCCGAACGCCACCTCTAGACTTAGGACGCATACGGCGGGCTCGGTCTCGCCGCCAGGGGACCCACGCCGCACCACCATGGCCGGATCGACTTCACCTTCCACGCGCCGCACGCGCGCCGGGACCTCCCGGCGGACCCGTTCATCGCGCCGTGCCGGATCTCGCAGGAGCCCGGCACCCAACCGGGTCCCGAAGCGCCGCCTGCGCCTGCTCGTCCTTGTTGCCGTGGTGGGCCTGGCTATCGGTGCGGCCGGCACTACGCTGGTCGCCCGGGACGTGGGCGATCCGATCCTCGAGGTCACGCTGCCGATCAAGCACGAGGACTCGATCCGCCAGCAGGCGGCCGAGAAGGACCTCGACCCCGCCCTGATCGCCGCCGTCATCTACTCCGAGTCGCGGTTTCGCGACCAGACGTCGAGAGCCGGTGCCAAGGGCCTGATGCAGATCGTTCCCGACACCGCGCAGTTCATCGCGAACCACTCGGGCGGAACGGCGTTCGAGCTGCGCGATCTCGCCACCCCCGACATCAACATCCGCTACGGCTCCTGGTACCTGCGGTACCTGATGCAGCGCTACGACGGCAACAAGACCGCCGCCATCGCGGCCTACAACGCCGGCCACGGGAACGTCGACAAGTGGGGTGGAGGCAGCATCGATCTCGACGACATCCGGTTCCCCGAGACCGAGGCCTACACCCGCCAGGTGCTGGAGAAGCGCGACGAGTACGCGAGCCGGCGGGCCGCCGAGCTGGGCTTGTAGCCGGCTCGCCGAGCTTCGCTGAACGCTTTTCCGCCCCAGAGGCCGGAGAATCGTTCAGCGAGCGGGCGGGGTTGCGCTGAGCGGCCTACTTGAGCTCGGCGCTGCTGAGGCCCAGCAGCTGGCGGGCGATGATCAGCAGCTGGATCTGCTGGGTGCCCTCGAAGATGTCGAGGATCTTCGCGTCACGCGACCACTTCTCCAGCAGCGCGGACTCGCTGTAGCCGACCGCGCCGCACAGCTCGACGCACCGCAGCGTGATGTCGACCCCCGCGCGGGCCGCCTTGGCCTTGGCCATCGAGGCCTCGACCGAGTTCGGCTTGCGGTTGTCGGCCATCCACGCCGCCTTGAGCGTCAGCAGGCGCCCGGCCTCGTAGTCGGCGCGCATCTCCAGCAGCGCGGTGGCCGCCGGATGGGGCTGCAGGTTCGCCGGGCGGTCGGGATCGACCTCCACGCCGACCTCGGCCAGCAGGCGCTCTGTTTCCTCGAGCGCGGCGCGCGTGAGGCCGACGGCCATGGCGGCCACGAGCGGCCGCGTGTTGTCAAAGGTCTTCATCGCGCCGGCGAACGCGCTCTTGGTGTCGATCTCCTCGCTGCCGAGGAGGTTCTCCTTCGGCACCCGGCAGTCGTCGAGGACGAAGTTCGCCGTGTCCGACGCGCGGATCCCCAGCTTGTGCTCGAGCCGGTCGAGCTTGAGCCCGGGGTTGGAGCGCTCGACGACGAACGACTTGATCGCGGCGCGGCCCTGGTCGGGGTCCAAGCTGGCCCAGACGACGATCAGGTCGGCCCGTTCGCCGGAGGTGACGTAGATCTTCTCGCCGTTGAGGACGTACTCGTCGCCGTCGCGCCGGGCGGTGGTCCGGATCGCGGCGGAGTCCGACCCCGCCTCGGGCTCGGTGATTGCCATCGCCGCCCAGCGGTCTTTGAACCGCTCGAGCTGCTCGGCGTTGGCCACCGAGACGATGGCCGAGTTGCCCAGGCCCTGGCGGGGCATGGAGAGCAGAAGGCCGACGTCGCCCCAGCACATCTCCATGATCGACAGGCACGTCGCCATGTTCGAGCCGTTGCGATTGCCCGAATCGCCGTTGTCGGAGCTGGTGACCCCGGCGGCGCCCGCGCCGCCGAGGGCGCCGCTGTCGTTCATGCCGTCGATCGCGGCGGCCAGCATGTCCAGTTCCTTGGGGTAGGCGTGCTCGGCGCGGTCGTACTTGCGCGATATCGGCCGCAGAACCTCCCCGGCGACCTGGTTGGCCTGCTCGATGAGCGGCATGAACTTCTTGGGGATCTCGAGGTTGATCACGCCAGCACCCCTCCTTCGACCGAGCCGATAGCTCGCAGGTCTCGGTACCAGCGTTCGAGCGGGTACTCCTTGGTGTAGCCGTGGCCGCCGTACAGCTGGACGCCATCGGAGCCGATCTGCATGCCCTTGGCCGTACACAGCCGGTGGGCCATGGCAACCTCGAAGGCGAACGGCTTGCCCTGGTCGGCCAGGCTGGCCGCGCGGTAGGTCGTCAGGCGCATGCCCTCGAGTTCGATGGCGATGTTCGAGACGGTGAAGGCCACGGCTTGGCGGTGGCCGATGGGCTCGCCGAAGGCCTTGCGCTCGGTGACGTAGGGCTTGACCTCATCGAGGACGGCCTGGGCGCAGCCGACGGCGAGGGCGCACCAGGCCAGGCGGGATCGCAGCACGCAGTCGCGGATGACCTCGGGATCGCCGCCGCCCAGCAGGGCGCCGACCTCGAGCTTCACATCGGAGAACTCGACCTTCCCGGTTCCGGCGGCCCGCACGCCCATGGCGGGGTCGTCGGCCACGGTAATCCCGTCGAGGCGGCTCTCGACGATGAACAGCGCCGGGCCGGTGTCCTGGAGGTTGGCCGAGACGATGAACAGCTCGGCGTCACGGGCCCGGGGGACCAGAGCCTTGACGCCTGACAGCACGTAACCGTCGCCCTCGCGGGTGGCCGTCGCTCCGGGCTCGAGGGGGTCGAACAGCGGCCGGGCCTCGTGGAGGGCCAGGGCGGCGGCGGGCACGTCCTCGCCGGCGAAGGAGGGCAGGTAGCGGCCCTGCTGGTCGGTGTCGCCCCAGATCCCGATCGCCGTGGCCACGGCGCTGGGGGCCAGGGCGGCGACGGCGAGGCCGAGGTCACCGTGGGCCAGGGACTCGGCGACGAGGCAGGTCGTGGTCGCAGAGCGCTCCTCGATGATGCCCCCGAGCTCCTCGGGGACGCCGAGCATGGGGGTGCCCAGCTCGACGCTCTGCTCGAGGATCTCCGCGGGCGCGGTGCACGAGGCGTCGGCGTCCTGGGCCGCGGGGCGGAGCTGTTCGGTGGCGAACTGGCTCATCACCTCCTGCATCATCTGCTGCTCGGAGTCGGGCGTGAGGTCGAAAAGTCCCTTGCCGCTGCGGGTCTTCTGCCGCGCGGGTCGCCCGATCTTCTGGATGTCGCTGAAGGTCCGTCCGGCTGTCGCGGCGGCCTTCATCCCGTCCCGGGAGACGCGGTAGAGGGCGTTCTCGACCTGGTCCCGAAGGCCGACCCGGTCCAGGAGCGCGGAGCCGGAGAGGACGTTCAGGGCGCGGAGGCCGGTGCGCATTGCCTGGTCGGTTATGGCCATGAGGAGAGGCGGAGACGATCTCCGGCCCCGAATACTACCGACAGTAAGGTCGCACCGACGCCTCAGCGACGAACCCAACGAACCACCCCCCATGGCGAGGTCTTCGTTGAGTTCGGCCCGGGGTGCGGGATCGCCGGGCGCTGCGGTGGGGCCGAGTACGCTGCGTGGGTGCCGCCGTTTCGCCTGAACTCCGCCTACTCGCCGGCCGCGGACCAGCCGAAGGCGATCGAGGAGCTGACGGCCGGGATCGAGGCCGGCAAGGGGTCCCAGACGCTGCTCGGGGCGACCGGCACGGGCAAGACCTTCACCATGGCCGGGGTCATCGAAAAGCTGCAGCGGCCGACGCTGGTCATCGCGCACAACAAGACGCTTGCCGCGCAGCTGTGCAACGAGTTCCGGGAGTTCTTCCCCGACAACGCGGTCGAGTACTTCGTCAGCTACTACGACTACTACCAGCCCGAGGCCTACGTCCCGCACCAGGACCTCTACATCGAGAAGGACTCGTCGATCAACGACGAGATCGACCGCCTGCGCCACGCCGCCACGGCGGGGCTGTTCGCCCGGCGCGACATCCTGATCGTCGCCTCGGTGTCGTGCATCTTCGGCATCGGCTCGCCCGACCTCTACAACGAGCAGATGGAGCTGTTCCAGGTAGGCGGCACGGTCGACCGCGACGAGACGCTGCGCAAGCTCGTCGCCATGCAGTACCACCGCAACGACGCGGTCCTCGGCCGCGGCACCTTCCGCGTGCGTGGCGAGAACCTCGAGGTCTTCCCCGCCTACGCGGAGTCGGCCTACCGGATCGCCCTGTTCGGCGACGAGGTCGAGGAGATCACTCACTTCGACCCGCTGACCGGCGAGGTGCTCGACGAGATCACCGAGGTCGCGGTGTGGCCGGCCACCCACTACGTGACCAAGGAGGAGACGCTCGAGCGCTCGGTCAAGCAGATCCGCGACGAGCTCGAGCAGCGCACCCGTGAGCTCGAGGACTCCGGCAAGCAGCTGGAGGCCCACCGCCTGCGCCAGCGCACCCTCTACGACATGGAGATGCTCAAGGAGATCGGCTTCTGCTCGGGCATCGAGAACTACTCGCGGATCCTCGACGACCGGGTGCCCGGCACCCGTCCCCACGTCCTGCTCGACTACTTCCCCAAGGACTTCGTCTGCTTCATCGACGAGTCCCACCAGACGGTGCCACAGATCGGCGGCATGTACGCGGGGGACCGCTCGCGCAAGCAGACCCTCGTGGACTTCGGCTTCCGGCTCCCGTCGGCCATGGACAACCGGCCGCTGACGTTCGAGGAGTTCAGCGAGCTCGTCAACCAGGTCGTCTACGTCTCGGCCACGCCCGGGGCCTACGAACGCGACACCACCGGCGGCATCGTCGAGCAGATCGTCCGGCCAACGGGGATCGTCGATCCCGCGATCGAGGTTCGCCAGACCAAGAACCAGATCGATGACCTGATGAACGAGATCCGGCGCCGCACGGAGCTCGGCGAACGGGTTCTGGTCACCACCCTGACCAAGAAGATGTCCGAGGACCTCACCGACTACCTGCTCGAGTACGGCGTCAAGGTCCGCTACCTGCACTCCGAGGTCGACACGCTGGAGCGGATCGAGATCATCCGCGACCTGCGCCTCGGCGAGTTCGAGGTGCTCGTTGGGGTCAACCTGCTGCGCGAGGGCCTCGACCTGCCCGAGGTGACGCTGGTGGCCCTCCCCGACGCCGACAAGGAGGGGTTCCTGCGCGGCGAGACCAGTCTGATCCAGACGATCGGCCGGGCCGCGCGCAACATCGGCGGCACCGTGCTCATGTACGCCGACAAGCGCACGAAGGCAATGGACGCGGCCATCTCCGAGACCGACCGCCGCCGGGAGATCCAGCTCGCCTACAACCGCGAGCACGGGATCACGCCCGAGACCGTCTCCAAGGGTATCGCCGACATGGCCGACTTCCTCGCGATGGATTCGAAGTCCGGCCCGCGCAAGCGCCGCCGCTCGACCATCGACACCGACACCCAGGGGCCCGAGGAGCTCGAGCGGCTTGCTGTCGAGCTCGAGGAGCAGATGTTGGGGGCGGCCGAGGGGTTGCGGTTCGAGGAGGCTGCGCGGTTGCGCGATGAGCTCAAGGACGTTCAGCGGGCTGTGGATGATGCGTCTGCCGGGGCGCGCTGATCCGGCGGGTTGGCGCCCGCGGGAAGGAGGATGGGTGCCCCTAGCGAAACGGGGCAGGTGACGCCGGATGTGCGTCTGCGTCCGTGCAAAGGACGGGCAACACCGCCCGAGCTGCCGAAAGAGGAAATTGATGGGCCTTGAGACCGAAGACATCGTCCGCTCGTTCCCCCAGTCGCGCCGTGGCTACGACAAGGACGCCGTCGACGCGCATCTCCGGCAGATCGCATCCGAGGTGCACAGCCTGCGCCAGCGGGCCGAGCGCGCGGAGCGGGCGCTGGCCGACGCCCGTGCCAGCGGAGGCGCCCCCGCGGCGCCCGAGCCCGAGTCCGCTCGCAACAAGGTCGTATCCATCATCCAGGCTGTCGAGGAGAGCGCCTCGGAGATCGAGGCGCAGTCCCGCGAGGCGGCCCGCGAGATCGAAGACGGGGCGCGCCGCAAGGCCAAGGACATCGTCGAGCGCGCCGAGCAGGACGGGCGCGAGCACCTCCAGAGCGTCCAGTCCACCATCGAGGACCTCCGAGGAAAGGTGGAGCACCTGGGAGGCACACTGGATGGGTTGGAGGACGAGGTCCGCAGCGGCCTCGACCGCGCACTCACCGATCTCGGCGCCGTCTCGGCCGCGGTCGGCGCCGTCCGGGTGACGACGGCCGGCAGCGAGAAGCAGCGGGCCTCCTGGACCGGCTACGAGGACCGGCATACGCCGCCTCGTACGTCTGCGGACGCCACTCCTCCCCTGGCCGCTGAGGCCGAGCCGCTCCCCGCTCCGGGCGAGACCTCGGGTTCCGACGATGACGTGCCCGCCGTGGACCTTGCTTCGGGCAAGGACATTGCGACCGAACGCTCGGCGGCCGACCTGTTGGCCGCGCTCGAATCGCAGGATGCGCCCGGACCCGAGCCGCAGGCCGCCGCTTCGGTCGAACCGGAACCCGACCCCGAACCGGAGCCCCAGCCCGAGCCCGCGGAGTCCGAGCCCGCGGAGCCCGACCCGACCGATCCCCCGGACGCGATCGGATCCCCGGAGTCCCCGACCGGCGAGATGCCGCTGGCCGGATCCGTCGAGTCGGCGGCCGAAGCCCCCGACGCGGAGGTCGAAGAGGCCGACGAAGGCGACATCGAGGCCGCCCGGCTGGTTGCCCTGAACATGGCGCTCAACGGCGCCTCGCGCGACGAGACCGACGCCTACCTGCAGGAGAACTTCGGTCCCGGCGACCGCAGCGCGCTGCTCGACGAGGTCTACGCGCGCATCGGAGGCTGACCGCCGCCGGGCCCGCTCCCGGCGCTGAGCAGGACCTTTGATTTCGGCGGCCGGGCCGCTCCGGCCACTCGTACACTTGTGCGATGGCCTCGAACGAGATCGTCGTCTCCGGCGCCCGCGAGCACAACCTCAAGGGCATCGACGTCACCCTGCCCCGCGACGCCCTGGTCGTGGTCACCGGGCTGTCCGGATCGGGCAAGTCGAGCCTGGCGTTCGACACCATCTACGCCGAGGGCCAGCGCCGCTACGTCGAGTCGCTGTCGGCCTACGCGCGGCAGTTCCTGGGGCAGATGGAAAAGCCCGATGTCGAGTCGATCGAGGGCCTGTCGCCGGCGATCTCCATCGACCAGAAGACCACGTCGCGCAACCCGCGGTCGACCGTCGGCACGGTCACCGAGATCTACGACTACCTGCGGCTGCTCTGGGCCCGGGTCGGCCACCCCCACTGTCCCGAATGCGGCGAGCCGATCGCCGGCCAGTCGGCCGAGCAGATCGTCGACCGGATCATGTCCATGGAGGACGGGTCGCGGTTCATGGTCGTCGCCCCGCTGATCCGCGGGCGCAAGGGTGAGTACGGCAAGGAGTTCGGCGAGCTGCGGGCCGAAGGCTACGCCCGCGTGATCGTCGACGGCGAGCTGCGGATGCTCGAAGAGGAGATCGTGCTCGACAAGCGCTACAAGCACGACATCGCTGTCGTCGTCGACCGGCTGATCATGAAATCGGGTCTGCGCAAACGGTTGTCCCAGTCCGTGGAGACCGCGCTCGCCCTGGCCGACGGGATCGTGGAGATCCACCCGGTCGGCGGCCGGGACGATGCCGCCAGCGAGCCGGGGGAGGTGATGCTGTTCTCGGAGAAGTTCGCCTGCCTGAACTGCGGTACCTCGATCCCCGAGATCGAGCCCAGGATCTTCTCGTTCAACTCTCCGCACGGCGCGTGCGAGCGCTGCCACGGCCTAGGATTCCAGCGGGTCATCGACGCCGAGCTCGTGGTGCCCGACGACACGCTGACCCTCAACGAGGGCGCCTTGGCGCCCTGGTCGGGGACCGGATCGCGGTACTACGGCGCCGTGCTCGAAGCGATCTGCGAACGCCAGGGCATCGACCCGGATCTCCCTTGGCGCGACCTCCCAGCCGCCCAGAAGAAGGTGCTGCTCGACGGGCCGGCCGACGAGAAGCTCAAGGTCACCTACCGCAACCGCTTCAACCGCCGCCGCAGCTACGTGACGCGCTTCCGTGGGGTCATGGCCTCGCTGGAGCGCCGCTACCGCGAGAGCGACTCCGAGCACACCCGGGAGCGGATCCAGGAGTACATGGCCATGCAGGACTGCCCGGCCTGCCACGGAGCGCGGCTGCGGCCGGCCAGTCTCGCGGTCCGGGTCGACGGCATCGGCATCCACGAGTTCACGCGCATGTCAGCCGCCGCCGGCCTCGACTGGGTCGAGCAGCTCACGCTCTCGGAGACCGAGCGGGCCATCGCCCGGCTGATCCTCCGCGAGATCACCGAGCGCCTGCGGTTCCTGACCAACGTGGGCGTCGGTTACCTCTCGCTCGACCGGGCGGCCACGACGCTCTCGGGCGGCGAGGCCCAGCGGATCCGCCTGGCCACCCAGATCGGCTCCAGCCTCGTCGGCGTGCTCTACATCCTCGACGAGCCTTCGATCGGCCTGCACCAGCGCGACAACTCGAAGCTGATCGGTACCCTCGAGCGCTTGCGCGATCTGGGCAACACGATCATCGTCGTCGAGCACGATGAGGAGACGATGCGGGCCGCCGACCACCTCGTCGATCTCGGCCCCGGCGCCGGCGAGCACGGCGGCTGGGTGGTCGCCGAGGGGACGCCCGCCCAGGTCGAGGCGGAGCCCGAATCGCTGACCGGCCAGTACCTCGCCGGCACCCGGACCATCGCCCTGCCCGAGAAGCGGCGCGAGCCTTCGGGCGAGCTCGTGGTCCGCGGCGCGCGGCAGCACAACCTCAAGGACATCGACGTCAGCTTTCCGCTGGGCACGCTGATCTGCGTGACCGGGGTCTCGGGCTCGGGCAAATCGACGCTGGTCAACGAGACGTTGCACCACGCCCTGGCCAACCGCCTGCACCGGGCGAAGATGCGCGCCGGGACCCACACGCGCATCGACGGCCTGAAGGCGATCGACAAGGTCATCAACATCGACCAGTCGCCGATCGGCCGGACCCCGCGCTCAAACCCGGCGACCTACACCAACATCTTCGACCACATCCGCCAGCTGTACACGCGGACCAAGGAAGCCCGCGCCCGCGGCTACAAGGCGGGGCGGTTCTCTTTCAACGTCAAGGGCGGGCGCTGTGAGGTCTGCAAGGGCGACGGGCAGATCAAGATCGAGATGCACTTCCTGCCCGACGTCTACGTCCCCTGCGAGCAGTGCAAGGGCAAGCGCTACAACCGCGAGACGCTGGAGATCCACTTCAAGAACAAGTCGATCGCCGACGTGCTGGAGATGACCGTCTCCGACGCGCTGGAGTTCTTCACCAACGTCCCGAAGATCGCCCGGCGGCTGCAGACCCTCGACGACGTCGGCCTCGGCTACGTGCGGCTGGGCCAGCCGGCCACCACGCTGTCGGGCGGCGAGGCCCAGCGGGTCAAGCTCGCCACCGAGCTCTCCAAGGTCGCCACGGGCTCGACGCTGTACATCCTCGACGAGCCGACCACCGGCCTGCACTTCGCCGACGTCGAGCGGCTGCTGGTCGTCCTGCAGCGTCTGGTCGACGCGGGCAACACCGTTGTGGTCATCGAGCACAACCTGGACGTGATCAAGACCGCCGACCACCTGATCGACCTCGGGCCCGAGGGCGGGGAGGGGGGAGGCTACGTCCTGGTCTCCGGCCCGCCGGAGGAGGTCGCGGCCGAGCCGTCGTCGGCGACGGGCTCCTACCTGGCGGAGATCCTCGCGAGGGGGAGCGCTGCCGTCGAGCGTCCGTCCGCAGTGGCCGCTTAGATCCTGGCGGAAGCGACGGAGGCCGGGGCCAACCGTCCCTAGGCTCCATGGCGGTTCTCCCGCAGGCGGTCGAGGCGGATTTCGACCGGCGCTTGGGTGATAGGAAGGCACCGAGAGTCGGTGGGGTCCGACCCTCGGGGGTTCAGGCGCCAAACGAAGGTGAGCGGCATGCGAGTAGGGCTCAGCATCGAAGAGTGGTCGTGGTCACGGTTCGCGGCGGCCCTTGCGGTGGTGTTTCTGCTCGGATCCGCCCAGGGGGCCGCACAGTCGATGGCCGCGAACGCCACCTTGTTGAGTGAGGGACGCTCCGGAGAACCAGGCAATGGAAGCTCCGCGAACGCGAGCATCTCCCAGGATCGCCGAAAGAACCGGGTCATCGCGTTCGACTCTGAGGCGTCGAACCTCGTCCCGGGCGACGCCAATCATCGCCGAGACGTGTTTTTCATCAAACGCGCCGGTAGCTACGGGTCGAACGGCACACCCTGGCGGCCCGGATCGGTTCGCCTGGCGTCGCGAGGTCGAGGGGGGAAACCGGCCAACGGCGACTCTTGGGGAGCGTCGGTTGGTGGGGTAGCAAACCGCGCTCCAAAGTGCCTGGCCTTCGTGTCGAAAGCGTCGAACCTCGTTCGCAACGACACCAACGGCACCGCTGATGCCTTCGTCTATTGGTTTGCCACGAAGAGGATCCAGCGGGTCTCGGTGGATTCTCGCGGCCGACAGGCGCGAGGTAGCACCTTCGATGTCAGCGTCGATGGTGACTGCACCAAGGTGGCCTTCACTTCCAGCGCTCGCAATCTCGCGCTGAGCAATGGTGGCAAGCGCGCTTGGTCGAAAGCAACGTCCCGCACTCCGCGCCGCCGGACACGGCAGACCTACCTGCACTTCATCAAGCCGGCGATGGGTTCCGAACGTGCGTTTCGAGGTCTGACCATGGTCATCTCCCGGAAGGGAACGCGTCCGGGCAACGGGCGTAGCGTGGGTGTCAGCGTGTCGGCGATGACAGGTGGCCGGAGCGTCGCGTTCGCGACAACCTCGAGCAACCTCGTCAGAGGCGACAAGAACAAGGCTCCCGACGTCTTCTTGTTCCGTTGGAAGCCGAGGTGGGTTGGCGGTACCCCCACGTTGTCGTGGTCCGTCAAGGCCGTCTCGAGGATCTCGGGAGGCACCATCGGCAACGGTGCGTCCACTGCCCCCCAGATCGCTCCGTTTGCCGAGACGGTGACCTATCAGTCGACAGCGTCAAACCTGGCTGGGGGCGGTTCGCAGCAGAAGGCGCTTCGTACCGAAATGCGCAGCAAGCCCCGCCACAAGCACGTGGGCAAATGGCCAAGCGGTCCGACCGGGTCGCCGACGATCACCGGCTCTGCCTCGTGGGTGTTCTTTGAGGCAGTCTCGGAGGCTGGCGTCCCAGAAACCTGGCTGTGGTACGAGAATCGCCCGCAACGTCCCCGACAGATCGGGGTCCCGGCAGCGAGTCCGACCACTTCCACCCACGGCAACTACGTCCTCGTCGAGAGTCCGCGTGACCCCTACACCCGGCTGCGGGCCGGGCAAGGCATCACGCCCGCGGAGCTCGAGGCGCCAAGGCAGATCTTCTTGATCTACATGGGTCCTAAATAGCCGCCGGCGCCACGGACACAGCGGCCCCAGGTCAACCTTGACGTCGTGGCGGCCGGCCGCGTCGAGGTTGCCGCCGGCTAATGTGCTACCATGTGCTACGTGGATCAGGTCGGGATACGCGAGCTGCGCCAGAACCTCAGCGTCCACCTCCGACGCGTGAAGGATGGGGAGGCGCTGGAGGTCACCGAGCACGGCCGGCCGGTTGCCGTTCTTGGTCCGTTGCCCACGGACGTGGGACCGCGTGAGCGGCTACTGGCCTCCGGCAAGTTGCGCCGGGCGCGCACCCGCATCGATGAGCTCGCTCCGCCTGACCCCACCCTGAAGCTGGAACGGGCTCTCTCCGACGTGCTGGCCGAGGACCGCGACGATCGCTCCTGACCGGTCGTGATCCGATACGTCGACAGTTCGGCGCTGGTGAAGCTTGTCGTCGCCGAGCCGGAGAGCGACCAGCTGCGTGAGCATCTGGCCGATCCCGCAGGCGAAGCGGTCACCTCGGCCCTCAGCGTCATCGAAGTGAGCCGGGCCGTTGGGCGTTCAGCCCTCGGGCCGGCGGCGCCGGCCCGGACCGAGGCGGTCTTGGCTGCTGTTGATCTCCGGGAGATCGACAGCGACGTTGTGGCCGCCGCTGCCCGGCTCGAGCCGGCGGACGTCCGCTCCCTCGACGCCATCCATCTGGCCACCGCGCTCGAGCTGGCCGACGAGCTCGACGAGCTCGTCACCTACGACCGGAGGCTCGCGGACGCGGCCCGGACCCACGGGCTACGGGCCGTAGCCCCGTGACGGTCCCGGCCGCCCCTACTGCTCGTCGGTCCAGATCAGCCAGAGCTGGCCGGGCTGGGAAAGGCTCGTGCCGGTCAGCCCGCTGGCCAGCCCGTTGGTCCTCGAGCCGTTCTTGACGTACTGCGGCCGGACCGGGCTCTCGACCGTCAGGTAGTTGCCGTGCGTGGAGGTGGTGGGGTTGGCCGCCGGGACGCCGATCTGCTGTGAGCGATCCTGGCGGTTCTCGAACCACAGCCACGTCTCCGGCAGGCCACCTGCGCCCTTGGCTTCGTAGAACACCCACTTGGACTGACCGGTGACCGACGGAGCGCGCGTGCCACCTGTACGGCGGGCACCCACGTGGTAGTCGCGGTAGGTCCGCAGGTCGGTGCGCACAGCCTTGGGCTCGCTGCCGTTGCCGACGAGGTCGGAGGCGGTCGTCTCGTAGACGACCGAGCCGGCGAACGGCGCGATCTCGGGGTTCTGCGAGGCGCCGTTGGCGGTCCGGGAGCTGGACGTTCCCGAGACGGCCTTCGTCTTGTGCAGGAGGTTGCGCTGGCCGCGGGACCACTTCGGCGCCCACTCGAAAGCGAAGACGTCCGAGGAGCCGTTGCTGTCGGACCTGACGAGGTTGGACGCGTCCGACGAGTAGACGACGGTCCGACCCCACATGGCGACCATGTGCGGCTGGCTGCTGTTGCGGTTGCCCGGATGCGATCCGCGACGGGAGATCACCATCGTCAGGTTCTTGAACTCCCGCTCGGTCTTCGCCGTGGGGCGGATGAACTTCATGTAGACCTGCGTCGTGCCCCGCTTGGGGGTGCGGGACCGTGCCTGGCGCCACTCCGACCTGCCGCCGCGTGTCAGGGCGAGGTTGTCCGCGTCGGAGGTGAAGGCGACCTTGGTGCAGTCGCCGTCGACCGTGATGCTGGTACTCGAGCCCCGGGCCTGGCGGTTGCGAGAGTCGGTGCTCACACGCTGGATCTTGCGGCTCGAGATCCAGTAGACGAAGGCGTCGGCACGCTTGTTGGTGTCGCCGCGCACGAGGTTCGAGGCCTCCGAGACGAAGGCCACGCACTTGGGAGCGCGGGCGCCTACGCCGCCGACGGCAGCGCCCCACGACCGGCCGTTGGCCGGCTGGCCCCCGCGGCCTCGCGAGGCCAGCTGGACGCTGCCGGGCTGGTAGCGGCTACCGCGCGAGCCGTAGCTGCCCGAGCGCGTGGTGAAAAAGACGTCCGTTGAGCCGTTGGTATCGCCGGAGACGAGGTTCGAGGCGTCGGACTCGAAGGCGATCACGCGGTTCAGGCGGCGGTCCTGGGACATCACGGCGCCGCGCGAGGGGCCATTGCCGGGGACCGAAGCGTTGCGGTAGTCGTGGCTGTAGAGCTGGACCTCCCGGGGCTGCTGGAAGGCCTGGGCGTCGGCCGCGCCGAGGGTGGCGACACCGAGCGCAAGGACGCCGACGGCGCCGGTGAGCCGGGTGCGCAGCGGGAGTGCTGCCAGGCAGGTGCTGTCGAGGAGAGCTGGAGGCATCGTCAAAGAGGTCCTTGTCGCGGTTCGGGCGGCGTTCGGCCGTCTCCTAGCCATCGGCAGCGGGGCGGCGGAACGCCGCCACCCCCCGGAGAAGTGGACGGCTGTTGGGGCAGCGCTTCGGGGAGTTCGCGCGAGCCCTGCCGGTGACCCGATAGCGTGCCCACGTGCTCCCGAGCGCCAGCCAGACCCGGTTGTGGTGGCAGAAACGCCAGTGGTACGAGCGCAACCGCAAGGTCGTCCGCCGCCTGCGGATCTCCCTGCACATGATGCGCTCGGAGGCTTTCGTACGATGGCCGATCGAAGGCGAGGTCCTCGAGGCGCTGGACGAGGGCAGGCTGACGATCGGTCAGCACACGCTGCTCGAACCCGGGTGCTGGCTGACCTTGAGCCCGACCGCCGAGATCCACATCGGCGACGGGTGCTTTCTGAACCGCAACACGATGCTCGCGGCCCAGAACGAGATCCGCGTCGGCGACCACACGATGTTCGCGAACGGGTGCTTCGTCGGGGACGCCGCCCACCGATTCGACGATCCCGAAACCCCGATCACGTGGCAGGGGTTCACGTGCAAGGGCCCCGTGTCGATCGGCTCCAACTGCTGGTTCGGGGTCAACTGCGTCATCACCAGCGGCGTGACCGTGGGGGACCGGTGCGTGGTCGGGGCGAACTCGGTCGTCACCAACGACCTGCCACCCAGGACGATCGCGGCGGGCGCTCCGGCCAAGGTGATCCGCGAGATCGACTTCAAAGGCGACGAGCAGGCCGTCGACGTCCAACGCGCGGAGCCCGGCGACGGCCCGGGCCCCCCGGGCCTCACCGGACCCCAGGGCCCGGCGTCGGGGCCCACCGGCCCCTGATCAGACGAGACGGTATCCCAGCACCGGGCGACTCGAGGACGCGGTGCTAGCGTTGGCAGATGCCTCGCGCCGGCAAGAAACCGCTGCTCTTGGCGTTGTTGTCGATCGTGGTGGTCGGCTGCGGCGAGTCGAGCCTCGACGTGGCCGCGCTCGAGACCGAGCTCGAGCGCCAGCTTGCCGAGAACGCCGAGATCCCGCCGGACAGCGTCTCATGCCCGAGCGAGGTCAGCGCCGAGCGCGGGACGAGCTTCAACTGCGCCGAGCGCCGAGGGGCCCGCACGCGCCAGGTCCGGATCGTGCTCACCGACGGCGAGGGTGGGTTCCGGGCCGAGCTGCCCGACGTAGACGACGACTGAACGGCGGACCCACCCCGGCTACCAGTCCCAGGGACTCCCGGTCAGCTCCTCGCCGTCGAGCCGGGCGCGCAGGCCCTGCAGCTCGGCGGGATCGATGCTGTACGTGTGCTCGGCTGCGGGGAACGTTCCCTCGCGCACCTCGGTCACGTACGCCCCGACGCCACGCACCATCTGTTCGCGGATGTCCGCGAAGCGCTTGGCAAACCGGGGCGAGTGGCCGCCGTAGATGCCCAGCAGGTCGTGGAACACGAGGACCTGGCCGTCGGTGCCCGACCCGGCCCCGATCCCGATCACCGGAACCGACAGGCGGGGGACGATCTCCGCCGAGACCTCGTGGGGGATGGCCTCGAACACGATGGAAAAGCATCCGGCGGCCTGCAGCGACAGGGCATCGCGGGCGACCTCCAGCGCACGGTGGGCTGTCCGTCCCTGGGCGCGGAACCCTCCGAGCGCGGTCGCGGTCTGCGGGGTCAGGCCGACATGGCCCATCACCGGGATCCCGGCACGGACGATCGCGCGCGCCCGATCCACCGAGGCTCCGCCGCCTTCGATCTTCACGGCATCGCACCCGGCTTCCTTGACGAACCGCTGCGCGGTCTCGACGGCCAGCGCGCTGGAGGCCTCGTAGGAGCCGAACGGCAGATCGCCGACCAGCAGCGGCGTCCGCAGCCCGCGGCGCACGGCGGCGGTCAGCATCAGCATCTCCGCGACCGTGACCGGCACCGTCGAGTCGTGCCCGAGCACCGTCATGGCCGCCGAGTCGCCGACGAGCACGATGTCGACCCCGGCCTCCTGTACCACCTGGGCTGAGGGATGGTCGTAGGCAGTGACCATGACGATCGGACGGCCGTCACGCTTGGCCTCCTGCAGCTCGGGCAGGCTGACCGGGCGGCGTTCGGCCGTGGGGACCAGGGGTTCGGTGGGATGGGCGCTCATCGGACGCTGCTCTCCATGTCCTCGGGCCGGGCTGTCGCGTCGGACCCGGCGAGCAGGACCTCCGGATGCGTGTCGACGACGACCGGGTCGTTGGCGTCGTCGACGTGGACGACGCGTGGCTCGTAGTAGGTGAGCTCGGCCTCGGTGTACGCGGCGTACGTGAGGACGATGACCTTGTCGCCCGGGTGCACGAGGCGGGCCGCGGCGCCGTTGATCTGGCAGGTCCGGTGGCCTCGCTCGCCCTCGATGGCGTAGGTCTCGAAGCGGGCGCCGTTGTCGATGTCGAGCACGTGGACGTGCTCGTGGGGAAGGATGTCGGCCGCTTCCATGAGCTCGGGATCGAGCGTTATCGAGCCCACGTAGTGCAGGTTGCTGTCGGTAACAGTCGCGCGATGGATCTTCGACTTGAGCATCGTGCGCTTCATTGGACTCCTCCGTTTGGGGGGATGATTACGTTGTCGATGAGCCGCGCCGGGCCCACGCGGGCGGCGACCGCGAGCAGCACGGGCCGGCCGTTGAGGGTGGAGGCGGGGCTCAGGTCTTCGGCGTCGCGCGCTTCGAGGTACTCCACCTCGAGCGGGGCCAGCTCGGTCTCGGCGGCCCGCACCAGCTGCGCGGTGTCCGTCTCGCCGTTGTGTGCCCGCTGCTCGGCGGCCCGCAGGCCACGCGAGAGGGCGAGCGCCTGATCGCGGTCGGCGTCGGAGAGGTAGGCGTTGCGCGAGCTCATCGCGAGGCCGTCGGGTTCGCGCACCGTGGGCAGCAGGTCCACTGCCGTGGGGATGTCGAGGTCGCGAACCATGCGCCGCAGGACCAACGCCTGCTGGGCGTCCTTCTGCCCGAAGAAGGCCCGATCCGGTGCGACAGTGTTCAGCAGCTTGGTCACGACCGTGGTAACGCCGCGGAAGTGCTCGGCGCCGCGGTGGGCCGGGTCGCCGCACAACACGTCGGTCAGCCCGTGGACCTCGACCCAGGTGCAGAACCCCGGCGGGTACACGGTCCCGGGCTCCGGGGCATACAGCACGTCGGCGCCTGCCTCCTCGGCCAGGGCCCGATCGCGCTCAAAGGCCCGCGGGTAGCCGTCGAGGTCCTCGCCGGCGCCGAACTGGGTGGGGTTGACGAACAGGCTGACGACGACGGTGTCGCAGGCGCGGCCCGCGGCGGCCATCAGCTCAAGGTGGCCGCGGTGGAAGGCGCCCATCGTGGGCACGAGCCCGATCGACAAGCCCTCGGCCCGAGCTGCCCCCACGGCCTCACGTACCTGCTCGGGGGTCCGCACGACCTTCATCGGGCGGCCACCGGGACATCGGGGAGCGGAGCGGTTCCGGTACGCGAGGCAATCTCGCGGGCCCGGTCGGCGAGGACGTCGTACAGGGGCTGCAGGTGCGGGGCGAGCTTGGCGATCGCCGCACGGTGCGCGTCGACGGTGGGCTGGTCGCCGCGGGCGATGGGCCCGGTCAGGGCGTCCGGCCCGCGGGCGATCCAGTTCTCCGCGCTGCGCAGCACGAGCGGCCCGAGCAGCGCGCGAGGATCCTCGTCGACTCCGGCGGCCTTCAGCAGCTCGGCGGCCGACTCCTCGAGGGCGAGCAGGAGGTTCGAGGCCGTGGCCGCAGCCGCGTGGTAGGCGCCGCGGTGCTCCTCGGGCACGGTGAACGGGCGCATCCCCAGGGTCCGGGCGAGGCTCTCGGCGAGGCGCCGGGCGCTCTCGGACGACCCCGCGATCGCGCAGGCTGCCCCGGCCACCGAGGCGTGGCCGTCGGGCACGGTCTGGAGTGGGTGCACGGAAAAGGTCTCGGCGCCGCGGGCGGTGGCCGCGTCAAGCAACGACAGGCTGCCGGCGCCGCTGACGTGACCCACGGCCGCGGGCACCGGGTCGGCGGACGCGAGCTCCCGGCAGGCTTCGCCGATCGCCCGGTCGGGCACGCACAACAGCGCCACCCGGCAGTTTGCGGCGCGCGAGACGACCTCGCCGCGGCCGGCAGTGACCACCTGCAGCCCCGCGGTTTCGGCGGCGCGCGCCAGGCTCGAGCCCATGCGGCCGCGCCCCACGAGGCACAGGGGCGCGAGAAGGTCGGATGCGTCGGGAAAGTGCCGTTCCAGTTCTCGCATGCGAGATACCAGACGAGCGAAGCCGGTCTGTCGGGTTGGGGGTCCACGCCCCGTGTGGGGTCGCGGCCTGCCCTGAAGTATAGGCGCAGCTCGGTGCCTCTACGATTGGGCGATGCCGATCTACGAGTTCGAGTGCCGGGCCTGCGAGCACCGTTTTGAGGAGCTCGTCGCTCGGGATGGGTCGCTGCCGTGCCCGGAATGCGGGTCGGTGGAGGTGCGACGGCTGATGTCGTCGGTGTCCCCGGCCGCCCGTCTCGGTCGTCGCGGCGCGAAAGTCCGTTCCGACCACTCGATGCGCATCGAGCGCGAAGCCGCCCGCACCGAGCGCCTGGCCGACACCGCGAAAAAGCGGCGCAACGGCGATCTGCCGCCGATCGTCTCGAAGAAGAAGAAGGGCGGCAAGGGGAAGAAGCCCGCGTGACGGCGGCGCTGCCCGACGCCGCGCAGCGTCGAGAGCGGCTGGTGGACCTCTACCACGAGGCGTCCGGCTGCACGCTGTGCCCGCTCGCCGAAACCCGGGATCAGGTGGTCTTCGGGGCCGGTGACGCCAACGCCGACGTGATGTTCGTGGGCGAGGCGCCGGGCGCCGAGGAGGACCGCCGCGGCCTGCCGTTCGTCGGGCGGGCCGGCGGGTTGCTCGATCGGCTGCTGGCCGACGTCGGGCTCAGTCGCGATGCGGTGTTCGTTGCGAACGTCTTGAAGTGCCTCAGGTATCGGGCGCCCGTGCAGCTCGGCGATGGATCCTGGGAACGGATTGGACGCCTCGTTCGGTCCCGATACGACGGAGACGTGATGTCCGTCGACGCGGCAGGACAGCTTGTTCGCCGCCGGGTCATCGGCTGGCACGCGACGCCTGTCGGAGACCGGTCGGTTTTCCGGCTCCGTTACCGATCGGCCAAGCGCGCTGGGGCATCGAAGGTAGGCATCGAGCTCACAGGTGACCATCCGGTGCTGACGCAACGAGGATTCGTCCGCGTTGATGAACTACTCCCCAGCGACCGGATCGCCACAGGTCAGGGGATGAGCGCTGTTGCGCGTGACGTCGTCCTTGGGACCCTGCTTGGCGATGGATCTCTCAACCGCAGCTCCGCGTACCTGAGTTTCGGGCACTCCGAGCGCCAAGAGGAGTACGCCCGCTTCAAGGCCGGACTCCTGTCGGAGCTTTTCCCCAGGATTTCCCACCACCAGGTTGCGGCGGCGGCTGGTGGCGCGCCGCTGTACGGCGTCGTACAGGTCCGTACGTTGGCCCATCGGTCTCTTGGCGTCTTGCGCCAAGAGTTCTACGGCGACCGAAAGAACGTCCCGATCTGGATGGAGCGCGAACTGAACGAGCGCATGCTCGCTTTCTGGTTCATGGATGACGGCTACACGCGGATCCGAGAGGGCGGGAGGAACCCTCTCGCCGAGATCGCGACGAACGGGTTCGAGGACTCGGACCGTCAGGTGCTCCTCCGCGGGTTGGCCCGCCTGGGCTTGCCCGCCAAGGCGTCACGTAGTCGTCTCTACTTCGATGTCGCTACGACCCGGCGCCTTTGTGAGCGGATCGCGCCATTCGTCCCGCCGAGCATGCGGTACAAGCTCGACCCGGAGGTCGAGAGCCAGACAGCGTTCGACCCGGGAGCGCTCGCCCCGGGCGTGCCTGAGGTGTTCTTCGACGATCTCGACGTCGAAGACATCACCGCGACTCCCCGCAGCGACACGACGTTCTTCTGCATCGATGTCGAGGGGACCCACAACTTCGTAACCGCTGGCGGCGTGGTCCACAACTGCCGGCCTCCGGGCAACCGAGATCCGGAGTCGCTGGAGATCGAGACCTGCCGGCCCTACCTGGAGCGGCAGGTCGAGCTCGTCGCCCCCCGTGTCATCGCGACGCTGGGCAACTTCGCTACGAAACTGCTCACCGGCAACCCGACCGGAATCACGCGGGTCCGCGGGACTCCGCAGGTCCACCGCCTGGGGGGCCGGCCCGTGTTCGTGCTGCCCGTCTTTCACCCGGCGGCGGCCCTGCGCAACCCGCAGCACGTCAACGTGCTGCGCGAGGACTTCCGCCAGCTCGCCGACCTCTCGCGAGAGCAGGCTCTCGATCCCGAAGGGGAGGCCCCTGTCGCGGAGCCCCCAGAGGCCAGGAGCGCCACGCACGCCCGTGGGGCGGCTGGGCCCGCCGACGACAGGGCCGTCCCGACAGCCGGCCCAGCCGGCCCGGCGGGCAACGAGCCCCTGCCGTCCGACGACCAGCTCGACCTGTTCTGAGCCGGCGAGCCACGACAACCGCGTCGGCAGAGCAGACCGAGGAGGTCGGAGCCGAGCTGGCCGCCCGGTTGCGCCCCGGCGACGTGGTGTTGGTCGCGGGGGACCTCGGAGCGGGCAAGACCACGCTGATCCGCGGCGCGTGCCGGGCCCTCGGCGTCACCGACCGGGTCCACAGCCCCACGTTCACCATCGGCAACCGGTACGCGGGACCGACGCCCATCAGCCACCTGGACCTCTACCGCCTCGGTGGGCTGGACGGCGAGGACCCGGCGCTGCTCGACGACTACCTGACCCCGGACGCGATCGCGTTCGTCGAGTGGCCCGATGTCGCAGGTGGCGAGCTCGAACGTGAACGTGTCGGCCTCCGCGTCGAGATTCGATACGGCGGGGCCGACACGCGCGAGATCACCCTGCGCTGAGGCGGGCTACTCGACCGCCTTCTCGGCCTCGTCGACGCCCTCTTCGATGGCGTCCCCCGCCTCGTCGATCGCCTTCTCGCCTTCCTTCTGGACATCGTCGGCGGCGTTCTCGGCGTCGTCTTCCCCGCAGGCGGCCAGCCCGGTGCCGAAGGCGGCCAGCAGCAGCACGACGGCCCACCTCGACAGGCCCCGGCGCCACCGCGGTTCGGTGCTCGGCGTCACGGCGACCTCGCTCATCACTCGTCCTCCTCGTAGTAGGGCATCCACGGGGACCCTACCCGCGCCGCCCGGCGAGCCGAGGGCGCCTGCGCCACGCGGGCGCCGATGGTCAGAATGGCCGCATGCGCACGCTCGGTCTCGACACCTCGACACCGCTCACCGTGGTCGGGGCGACCGACGACGACGAGGTGCGTTGGGAGGCGGCGATCGGGGCTTCTGCCGGTGGCCGGCCCCGGCACGCCGAGGCCCTGCTCGTCGAGATCGAGCGCGCAGCGCAGGCGCTGGGGGGGTGGGCGCAGGTCGACCGGATCGCGGTCGGCATCGGCCCCGGCTCGTTCACCGGCGTGCGCATCGGGATCACCACCGCTCGGGCCCTGGCCCAGGGCCGAGACGTGCCCCTGGTCGCCGTCGGCAGCCTCGAGGCCCTCGTCGCCGGCGTGCCGGCCACCCGTGAAGGAACCCGCATTGCCCTGGCCGACGCCCGTCGCTCGGAGGTGTTCTTCGCCGCCGTGGCAGCCGACGGGAGCCCGGTGAGCGGTCCGCAGGCCTGCCCGGTCGATCGCGTCGGCGATGCGATCGGCGCACTCCCCGGCCCGGTCCTCGCCGTCGGCGATGGCGCACTGCTGGCCCGCGAGGTGCTCGAGGTGGCGGGCGCCGAGGTTCCGCCTGCCGGAGACCGGGCGCACCGCCTCGCCGGCGCGGCCGTGTGCCGGCTCGGGGCGGCCGGAGTCCCCAGCCCGCTCGAGGTGGTCGAGCCCCGGTACCTGCGCGAACCCGACGCGGTCCGCTGGAAGGCCCGTGCGGCCGCGCGGCCCGGATCCGCGGGCCGATCGCACTAGAATCAGCCGCATGGCCGCCACGCCCCGCAGGGATTCCCGCGTCAGCCCGGAGATCGAGATCCGGCGGCTGAGCTTCAGCGACCTCCCGCAGGTCATCGCGGTGGAGCGCCGCTCGTTCCCCGCCCCGTGGTCGCTGGCCATGTTCGTCCTCGAGCTCTCCAAGCCCTCGAGCGTCTGCCTGGCCGCCACCGAGGACGACCGGCTGGCCGGCTACCTGGTCTGCTCGCGGTACGAAGACGTCTGGCACGTGATGAACGTCGCCGTCGACCCGCCCGCGCGCCGGCGCGGCATCGGCTCGGAGCTGATGCAGCGGATGATCGCCGAGACCGCGGATCGCCCTGGCGAGCCGGGGCGGTACACGCTCGAGGTCCGGCGCTCGAACCGCCAGGCGCTGGAGATGTACCGGGCGATGGGCTTCCGGGAGGACGGCGTGCGCCATCGCTACTACCACGACAACGGCGAGGACGCCGTGATCATGTGGCTGGGCCGCCGCTGACGGTCCTCGCCCTGGAGACCTCGTGCGACGACACCTGCGCCGCCGTGGTGCAGGGCGGGCAGGTTCGCTCCAACGTCATCTCCTCCCAGGATGAGCTGCACGACCCGTTCGGCGGCGTCGTGCCCGAGGTCGCCTCCCGACGGCACCTGCAGCTCGTCAACGCGGTGGTGGCTCGAGCCCTCGCCGATGCCGGCACCACGCTGGCCGACTGCGATGCGATCGCCGTGACCCGCGGCCCCGGCCTGATCGGGGCGCTGTTGATCGGCGTGAGCACCGCCAAGGCGCTGGCGGCAAGCGTCCGGGCCCCGCTGATCTGCGTCGACCACCTGCACGGCCACGTGGCCGCCAACCTGCTCGAACCCCACGCCATCGACCCGCCCTTTCTGTGCCTGATCGTCAGCGGCGGGCACACGTTGCTCGCCGGCGTCCACGGGCCCGGCGGCTGGGATGCCGGCCGCGGCGGGTGCGAGGTCCTCGGGAGCACGCGCGACGACGCCGCCGGTGAGGCGTTCGACAAGGGGGCGAGGCTTCTCGGCCTGGGCTACCCCGGCGGTGTGGCAATCGACCGCCGGGCCGCCGACGGGGACCCCGGGGCTTTCGATTTCCCGCTGGCCATGCGCGACCACCCGTCGCTCGATTTCAGCTTCAGCGGCCTCAAGACCGCGCTCGTCTACCGGGTGCGTGATCTCGGTGACACGGTCGAGGACCACCTGGCCGACCTCTGCGCCTCCTACCAGCGGGCCATCGTCGACGCCCTGCTGGCCAAGCTCGGGCAGGCCCTCGACGCCCACCCGTGGCCCGCGGTGGCGCTGGGCGGCGGGGTCGCGGCCAACTCCGAGCTGCGACGCCGGGCGGGCGAGCTGTGTGAACGGCGCGGGGTGCCGCTCACGCTGCCGCCCGCCGCGCTGTGCACCGACAACGCCGCGATGATCGGGTCCGCCGCACGGTTCTGCGAGCCGATCGCCTATCCGGCCTACCTCGACCTCGACGCGTTCGCCGACCGGAGAGCCGCGTGAGCCCACCCCGGTTGACGCTGTACGGGCGCGACGGCTGCAGCCTGTGCGTGGAGGCCCGCGGGCAGCTGCGCCAGCTCGATGACGGAGGCTGCTCGTTCGTCCTGCGTGAGGTCGATGTCGACACCGACGAACAGGCGGCGCGCCGCTACCTCGAACGGATCCCGGTCCTCGAACTCGAGGGCGAGATCGTCTACGAGCTCGTCCCCGACGCCGATGCCGTGCGCGAACGCCTCGGTAAGCTCCGGGGATGAGCGACCACGGGGCGACGGGCGCCCCTCCGGCGGCCGGAGAACGGGCGGAGGGCGAGCGCGCCGAGTCGAGCGTGACCTTCGGCGAGCAGCTGCCCCTCGGGGTCGCGGTACGGATGTCGCGGTACCTGCAGGTCCTCACGCAGGCGCGCAAGATGGGCCAGGAGACGATCGCCTCCAAGGAGCTCGCCACCTACACCCACGTCAACTCGACCCAGATCCGGCGTGACCTGTCGGGCTTCGGGAAGTTCGGCAAGCGGGGCGTCGGCTACAACGTCGACTCGCTCATCGAGGAGATCCGCAAGATCCTTCGCGCAGCGGGCCCATCGAACATCGTGCTGATCGGGGCAGGCAAGCTCGGCCAGGCGATCGCCAGCTCCGAGATCTTCGCGGACCACGGGTTCCGCGTCGTCGCGCTGTTCGACGTCGACACCGATGCGATCGGCCGCCAGGTGGGTGGCCTCACGGTCCGCGCCATCGGCGAGCTCCCGGCCGTCGTGACCGACGAAGCCGTGCTGGTCGGGGTCATCGCCGTGCCCCCGGAAGGCAGCCAGGACGCGGCGGACGTGCTCGTCGAGGCCGGCGCAAAGATCATCTTCAACTACTCCGAGCGCCTGCTGCAGGTGCCGCCGGACGTCGCCGTGCACACGTCGAGCCCGGCCGTGGACCTGCTGTACGCCCTGTACTTCTTTCTCAGCTGATGGACGCCCCCGGCGCCGGCGACATCGAGGTGGGGCTGGACCTCGAGGCCGTGGAGGCCGCGTTCGCGACGTCGACCGACTTCACCGTCGGCATAGAGGAGGAGTTCGCCCTCGTCGATCCCGACACCCTCGACCTCGTTCCGCGCTTCGAGGAGCTCCGCGAGGCCGCCGCCGATGATCCGGCGCTCTCGCAGGCGGTGGCGGGAGAGCTGATCAGCTCCGAGATCGAGATCCGCTCGGCCCGGGGGGAGGACTTCGCCGAGGCTGCGGACTCGCAGGCCGACCACCGCCGGCGTCTGTTCGCCCTGGCCGCCGCGCACGGCGTCCGGCTGGGAGCGATGGGCACCCACCCCTGGGCGTCCTACCTCGACCAGCCGATCATCGCCACGCCGCACTACCGCCGGGTCGAGGAAGGCCTGCGCTATGTCGCCTGGCGCAACAACACCTTCGGCCTGCACGTCCACGTCGGCGTGCGCGGGGCCGACCGCGCGATTGCCGTCTGCGATGCCCTGCGCGAGCGGCTGCCGTTGCTGCTGGCCGTGTCGGCGAGCTCGCCCTTCCTCGACGGTCGCGACACCGGCCTGCACTCGGTCCGTACCCAGACCTTCACGCGCAGCTTCCCGCGGTGCGGTGTTCCCGATGCCTTTGGGGATTTCTCCACCTACGCCCGGTTCGTCGGGCTCCTGGCGCGCACCGACTCGATTCGCGAGGCCACGCAGCTGTGGTGGAGCGTGCGCCCGCACCACCGCTTCGGCACGGTCGAGGTGAGGATCTGCGACGCCCAGCCCAGCGGGGAGGAGTCGTTCGCCCTCGCGTCGCTGATCGTCGCGACCGTCGCCCAGATCGCCGTCGACCACGACGACGGTCGCCTCAGAGCACCCCTCCAGGACCGCGAGATCGAGGAGAACCTGTGGCGCGCGATCCGCTACGGGATGGACGGGCGGCTCATCGACTTCGCCGCCGGTGCGGAGATCGAGGCGCGAGCCGCCCTCGACCAGCTGCTCGAATGGACGGCGCCGGTCCGGTCGCAGCTCGGGCTCGACGTCGGGCTCCCCGACGCCAACCCGGCCCAGCGAGCCCGTCGCGCCCTCGGCGACGGCAGCGACATCGCGGCCGTCTGGCGGCAGTCGCTCGATCAGACCGCCGCGACCTACGGCGCCCGAGCGGGCGTGGCCGCGAGCTGACACCCTGGCCGGCCGCCCACCGGTACCCTCGAACGATGGAAGCCTCAGGAGGATCAGACCCCGCCGCCCAGCCCCAGCTCTCCCCCGAAGAGGAGGAGATGCGCCAGCGCCTGGAGGAGGAGATGGCCCGCGTGTCGATGGACGATTTCGTCCTGCAGAGCCTCGCCGGCATCCTCAACCTCGCCGCCCGGCGCATTGTCAAGGACGACGAGCGCGACCTCGAGCAGGCCCAGCTGGGCATCGAGCTGTGCCGGCGGGCCACCGAGCTACTTCCCGACAAGCACCGCGAGGCGCTGACCAGCGCCCTGTCGGAGCTGCAGATGCTCTACGTCCAGCACTCAGGCGACGGCGCCGACGCGGGCGCCGCACCCGGCGCCGGTGCGGGTCCGGCGGCACCGGGGCCCGGCCCGGCCCGGCCCGAGAGCGGCCAGCGGCCCGGCGGGCTCTGGACCCCCGGCAGCTGACAGGCTGGCCTGCGGCGCGTTGCCCGGTAGGCGCTCGCCGGAAGCGGACGCCGGTGGACGTACCCACCTCTCCACCCAAGGTGGCCCCCCGACCATGACCGGCGGACGTCCTCCGTTCGGCGCCGGGCGCCGTGGCCGGACGGCGCGCCGGGGTCACGACGAGCGGGATCCTGCTCATACCGCGCCCCCGGTCCCAGTCCCCGAGCCCGGAGCCGATCCGGCGCGACGGGTCCCGTCGGCCAACGACGAGCTGTACCGCCGGGTCATCGGCTTCGCGGCGGCCTGGGTGACCGTCGGCGGACTCGTGATCGTGGTGCGAAGCCTCGTGATCGGAGGGAATCTGCTGTCGACGGGGTTTCTCGTCGGACTGCTGTTCGTCCTGGTCGGGATGGTGCGGCTGGTCCTCGCGATCCGCTGGCGTGGGTGATGCGAGTACTCTCGTGATGACGGTCCGGCGCCGGAAGCCGGGGACGAGGACCGCCTTGGACAAGCGATCCCAGCACCGTGGCCCGGCGCATCCCCCGCGATCAATCCCTGCCCCGCGTCCACGGGCGCAGCGCCCTGTTCTCCACGGCCTACGGGAACGTCGGATCGTCGATCTACTACGCGCTCGGAGTGGTCGCCGTGGTGGCGCTGGGCCTGACGCCCGTCGCCTTCCTGATCGCCGGGTTCATCTTCGTCTGCACCGCCGCCACCTACACCGAGGCGACGGTGATGTACCCGGAAGCCGGCGGTTCGGCGAGTTTCGCCCGCCACGCCTTCAACGAGCTTGCCAGCTTCGTCGCGGGGTGGGCCCAGATGCTCAACTACATCATCACCGTCGCGATCTCGGCGTTCTTCGTTCCCCACTACCTCGCCGTGTTCTGGGGGCCGCTCGAGAGCGCGCCGGGCGACGTGATCGCGGGAATCGTGCTCATCGGCCTGCTCGCGCTGCTCAACATCCGCGGCACCCAGGAGTCGGCCAAGCTCAATCTCGTGCTTGCCGTCGGGGATCTCGCCACCCAGCTGCTGCTGGTCGCCATCGGCGCCGTCCTCGTGCTCAGCCCCGACATCCTCGTGTCCAACGTCGAGCTGGGGGTGGCCCCGACCTGGTCGAACTTCGCGCTCGGGATCGCGCTCGGCATGATCGCCTACACCGGGATCGAGACGATCTCCAACATGGCCGAGGAGACCCGCGACGCCGACCGGGCGATCCCGGCCGGCGTCCGCATGGTCGTCGCCGCCGTGCTGGGGCTGTACGCGTTGCTGCCGATCGTCGCCCTGTCGGCCATGCCCGTGGTCCGGGAGGGCGGGCGGTACACCACCGAGCTCGCCACGCGCTACGCCGACGATCCGGTGCTCGGCGTGGTCGAGAACCTGGGGCTCTCCGACGGTCCCACCGACATCCTGCGTATCTACGTCGGAATTCTTGCTGCGGTGATCCTGGTGATCGCGACCAACGCGGGCCTCATCGGCCTCTCCCGGCTCACGTACTCCATGGGCCAGTACCGCCAGCTCCCGGAGCGGATGCGCCAGATCCACCCGACGTACCGCACGCCGCACGTGGCAATCATCGTCTTCTCGATCATCGCGGCGCTGACCCTGCTCCCCGGGCAGGCCGAGCTGCTCGCCACCATGTATTCGTTCGGCGCGATGCTGTCGTTCACGATCGCCCACGTGGCCGTCCTGCGGTTGCGAAAGACCCAGCCCGACACCCCCCGGCCGTGGAAGCCGCGAGCCAACGTCCGGGTGGGTGGAGTGGAGATCCCGCTCTCGGCGGTGATCGGCGGCCTCGCCACCGCCGCCGCCTGGGTCGTGGTGATCGCGCTGAACCTCGAGACGCTGGCCTTCGGGACAGGGTGGATGGTGGCCGGCGTCGCGTTGTATCTCCTGTACCGGCGCAGCCAGGAGCTCCCGGTGACCGGGACGGTCAAGGTGCTCACCCCCGAACCGCTGGACGTGGAGGAGGTCGAGTACGAGAGCGTGGTCGTCGCCGCCCACGCATCGTCATTCACCCCCGAGCTGGTCAAGACCGCCGTCGGCCTGGCCGGCGGCCGGCGCCACGGCATGCACGTCGCGATCTTCATCACCGTGCCCAACGATCTGGCCATCGACGCCCAGCTCCGGGGCCCCGAACGCGAGGCGCGGGCCCTGATCGCCAGGGCCAAGCTGCTGGGAGGCACCCGGGTCACCGGCAGTGTCCAGCGCGTCCGAGCGGGCGAGGCCGGCCGGCGGCTGGTGGCGCTGGCCCGGGAGATCGAGGCCGAGGCCATCGTGCTCCCGGTAAGCCGCCGGGGCCGGGGCGTCCCCTTGTACGGCGCGATGGTCCGGACCGCGCTGGCCGAGCGCCCCTGCCGTGTCCTCGTGGTCGCCGATCCCACCGCGAGCAAGGTCCCCGACGTCGAAGGCGCCTCCGGCAGCGCCGCCGAGGCCGTCCGGTGAGCGAGGGGCGCCCGCCATATGGGGCTGGACGACCGGGCCGGGGAATGCGGCGCGGTCACCACGAACGCGACCCCGCGCACTCCGAGTCAGAGCCGGCGAACCCGCCGGTGGAGCCGCCACCGCGCTCGGCCACCGACGAGATGTACCGGCGGGTCACCGGGTTCGTGGCCGCGGTTGTCACGCTCGGCGGCCTGGTCATCGTCATCCGCAGCCTCACCCTCGGCGCCGGGTTGCTGTCGACCGGCTTGGTGGTCGGGATCCTTTTCATCCTCGTCGGAGGCGTACGGCTGTTCCTCGCGGTGAGAGGCCTCGGGTGAACGCGTTCGCCCACCCGGGCACGGGGTCCTCGCAACCCTCCCGGCGCGACCGGGCCGTCGGGTCGCTGGGCCAGCGTCTGCGGGTGGCGTTGCGCTACCTGGTCCACGAGGACCCACCCTCTGCCTACCGCCGGATCCTCGTCCCGATCTTCCAGACCCCGCTGGACGACGACATCGTCGCGACCGCCGGCCGGCTGGCCGCGACCGGCGGCGACTCCGACCACCCCGCGACCCTGCACATCGTCCATGTCCTGGAGGTGCCGTTGCGCCTCGCGCTCGATGCGCCCCTGGACCCCGAACGCGAGGCCCGGGCCCTGGCCGCCTTGCGGCGCGCCGGCGAGGTGGCCGGCGAGTACGAGGGCGTCGAGGTGACAACCCGCCTTGTCGTCGCCCGCGAGACGGGATCGGCCATCGTGCGGGAAGCAGAGCTGGGCGGGGCGGAGGTCATCGTCATGGGCGCCGAACCGCCCACCCACATCCGGGGCGGCGCCACGATCGGCGGATCGGGCGGAGCACGCCCTCCCGAGGTCGGGCGCGTCACCGAGCACGTGCTGGGACGGGCGCGGGCCCGGGTGCTGCTGACTGCCGCCCCGGCGGCCGGCGTGGCCGATGTCGCCCACGCCGGTGGCGAGTAGGATCCGCGCGTGTTCGTCGTCATCGCCGGAGCCGGGAGGGTGGGGTCGTCGGTGGCGCGGGAGCTGCTGGTCGCCGGGCACCAGGTGTCGTGCCTCGACGAGGACCCCGACGCGCTCGCGCGCCTGGAGGTCGGCCTCGACACCGGCTGGGAGGATGCGGGAGGCACGTTCACCGTCGGAACCGCGCTCGAGGACGACGCAATGCGCGAGGCGGGCATCGAACGGGCCGACGTCTTCGTGGCCGCGACGAACGGCGACAACACCAACATCGTCGTCGCCCAGATCGTCTCGAAGCGGTTCGAGGTCCCCAAGGTGGTGGCGCGCATCCTCGACCCCCTGCGGGCGCAGTGGTACGCGACCCAGGGGATGGAAACGATCTGTCCCACCCAGGTGGCGATCGACATGCTGGGCGACACCATCCGCGACTACGCGGCCGTCAGCGGAGAGTCCCCGGCGTGAGCGAGGCCATGTATGTGATCATCGCCGGCGCGGGAAGGGTCGGCTGGAACCTCGCGCGCGAGATGCTCAACCGCGGCCCGGAGGTCACCCTGATCGAGGCGGACCGTA
>JBPCPM010000170.1:0-9187 GCA_050999155.1 Solirubrobacterales bacterium | reverse complement strand
GCTTGTCGGGGGTGTGTCAAGGTTTGCCAAGTTCCACGCCCGGCCCACCCAGACTGCCCCCCTGCGCGAACACCCGGGAGCGGGGGCCCCGCCGGCGCGCCGGACCGCGGTCCGGCGGCCGACATCGAGGTCGACGCCCGCGGGCTACGGTGCCCGTTGCCGTTCCTGCGCGCCAAGCTCGCGCTCGAGCGGATGCAGCCGGGCCAGACGCTGGTCGTCCACGCCACCGATCCCGAGTCGCCCATCGACCTCCGCGCGCTGTGCACCGAGGGCGACCATGAGCTCGTGGCCACCGACGAGCGGCCGGGGGCCTACCGGTTCGTGATCCGCTGCCGGTAGGCACCGGAACAGGAGACGTGCCGTCAGGCCGTCTCGGCAGCCCCGCCGCGCCGGGGGTCTCCCCCACCCTGCAGCTTCGACCCGTCGGCCTTGCGGCGGACCGCCTGCGCGCCGCCGAAGAACAGGTTCCGCCGCTGCCATCGGTTGATCTCGAACCCCCTGGCCTCGACTGCGGCCAGACCGCTGGGGTCGACCCCCGGCTCGGCGTGCACCACGCCTGCCTCGGTGTGCACCCGTCCGGCGTCGATGGCCTGCTGGGGCGAGAGCCCGTCGATGACCATGTGGCAGGCGGTCTGCACGATGGCCGAGCGCAGTCGGTTGGATCCCGCGCTGCCCAGCGCCGCCTCGACCGCCCCGTCGCGCAGGATCAACGTCGGAGCCATCATCGATGTCATCCGGACCCCGGCCGGCAGCGTGTGGAAGCCATGCGGACTGAGGTCCTCCTCGCCGAGCATGTTGTTCATGTGCACGCCCGTGCCGGGCACGACGACCGCCGAGCCTGACCCGTTGGAACAGGTGACGCTGACCGCCATCCCGTCAGCGTCGACAACCGCGATGTGCGTGGTGGAGCCGAGCTGGTCGCCCGGACCGGCCGACCGGGCCAGCGGCGGCGCCCCGGTGCGGAGCCTGGCGCGAACCCGGTCGGCCGCCGCGTCGAGGCGTCCGCTCTCCAGGTACCAGCGAGCGAATGCGGGGTCGTAGAGGCTGCGGTGGAACTCGTCGTGGCGGCTGGCGTTCGCCTCTTCCATCACGCCCACCAGCTCGGCGATCCCGTGTCCGCCCACGCGCTCCAGCAGCTCAAGCGCGAACGCGATGAGGATCCCGCCCGACGACGGCGGCGCGTTCGTGAGGATCTCACGTCCGGCGAACCGGGCGCGTACCGGGTCGCGGGCGATCGGCCGGTAGGCCTGCAGGTCGGCCACGCCCACCTCTCCGCCTCGCTGCAGGACCCACGCGCTCAGCGCCCGGCCCACGTCCCCGTCGGCGAACAGCCCGGACCCCTCGGCGCCGTAGCGCGCGAGCGTGTCGGCCAGCTCGATCCACCGGAACCGGTCGCCGGCACGGAGCAGCCGCCCGTGGGGCGCGTAGAGCTCCTGCGCCTCGGGCGTCGCGGTGAGGATCGGCTCCAGGACCTCGTGCAGGTAGGCCTGGCCCGGGGTGACCGCCACGCCCTCGCGGGCCATGCGCGCCGCCGGCGCCACGACCTCGGCTAAATCGAGCGTCCCGAACGTGGTGATGGCCTCGGCGAGGCCGGCCGGGGTGCCCGGGACGCCGCACGAGGCGGCGCCGGTGTTGAAGGTCTGGATCGTGCCGTCGAAGAGGATGTCGACCGGGATCAGCTCGGCACGAACGCCATCGCTGTCGCGGCCGGGCGTCTCGACGAAGAAGTCAAGCAGCGAGCTCTCCCCGTCTCGGTGGACGAGCATGAACCCGCCGGCGCCGAAGCCCGTGAGCGGGCTCTCGGCCACGAACGATGCGCACACGGCGGCGATCGCGGCGTCGGCCGCGTTGCCGCCCTCGCGCAGCACGGCCGCTCCGACCTCGGCGGTCTGCGGATGCCCGGCGGCGACCACCCCCCGGGAACGGTCGGCGATGGCGCGACGCTCCGGCGCGCGGCCCGCGGCGCTCAGCGGCGCGGAATGAACTCGGGAATGTCGAGGTCGCCGAAGTCCGGGCCGCGCGGCGAAGACGGCCTCGGCTCCCGCGATTCGCGCGGTTCCCGGGCGGGAGCAGCGCGCTCGTCGCGCGCCGGGGCGGCAGTCTGCACCGGTGCCCGGCGTGCACTCCTGGCCCCGTTCTCGGCGAACCGGGTGGCGACGACGGTGACCCAGCACTGGTCGCCCAGCTGATCGTCGACGGTGGCGCCGAAGATGATCTCGGCGTCCGGGTGGGCGGCCTCCTGGACGGCTCGGGCCGCATCGGAGACCTCCATCAGCGACAGGTCGCCACCGCCGGTGATCGACAGCAGGATCGAACGGGCTCCCTGGACCGACGTCTCCAGCAGCGGCGAAGACACCGCGCGCTGGGCGGCCTCGAGCGCCCGGCTCTCACCGGTGGCCATGCCGATGCCCAGCAGGGCAGGACCCGCCTCGCTCATGGTGGTCCGCACGTCGGCGAAGTCGAGGTTGATCAGCCCCGGAAGGGTGATCAGGTCGGAGATGCCTTGCACGCCCTGGCGCAGGACGTCGTCGGCCACGCGGAAGGCGTCGACCATCGAGGTCTGCTTGTCGAGCACGCTGAGCAGCCGGTCGTTGGGGATGGTGATCAGGGTGTCGACCTCACCTTCGAGCGTCTCGATGCCCTGGTCGGCCTGGCCCTTGCGCCGGGTGCCTTCGAAGCCGAACGGCTTGGTAACGATGCCGACGGTCAGCGCGCCGAGCTCCCGCCCGATGCGGGCGATGACCGGGCCGGCGCCCGTCCCGGTGCCCCCGCCCGCTCCCGGGGGGATGAACAACATGTCCGAGCCCTTGAGCAGGCCCTTGATCTTGTCGTAGCCCTCCATCGCCGCCTCACGCCCCAGCTCGGGACGGGCGCCCGCGCCGAGGCCACGGGTCAGCTCGGAGCCGATGTGGACTGTCACATCGGCCGCGCTCTGTTGCAGCGACTGCAGGTCGGTGTTCACCGCGAGGAACTCGACGCCGGTGATCCCGGCGGCGACCATGCGGTTGACGGCGTTGACGCCGGCCCCGCCGACACCCACGACGCGCAGCACGGGTGTGGCCACGCGCGGCTCGGTCGAGGAGACGACCGGCTGGTCGCGACCGTACAGGGGCCGATCCAGGGCGTTGTCGGCGAACACGTCGCGCAGGCGCTCGGCCGGCTTGCGGCGGGCGTCGCTGTCCATCTCCCCGGCGGTGGTCAGCGGCCCGCGGCCGGCGCCGGGGCCGCGGCGGTCGGTGATCCGGACCTCCGGGGGCGCCGGCTGGTCGGCGGCCGGCTCGGCCGGCGCGTCGGCGCCGGGCACGCCGTCTCGGGTGTCCTGGAACAGCTGAGAGAGCGGACCCTCTCGCATGCTGGCTCGCTTACCGTGTGCCATCCCCCATGACCTCCTTGGCGAGCTGCCGGTAGTAGCGTGCGGCGCGACCGTCGGGATCGTACTTGAGTACGGAGCTTCCCTTCACCGGCGCCTCGGCGAATTTGATGGTCTTCTTGATCCGGGACTTGAACACCAGGTCCCCGAAGTTCTCCTCGAGGATCTCGATCGCCTCCCTGGCGTGCACCGTACGCGTATCCATCATCGTGGGGAGGATCCCCTCGATCACGACGTCCGGGTTGAGGTTCTCGCGAATCATGGTCAGCGTGTTCTGCAGCTGGACGAGGCCCCGCATCGACAGGTACTCGCACTGCACGGGAACGATGACCTTGTCAGCGGCGGTAAGCGCGTTGATGGTCAGCAGCCCGAGGCTCGGCGGGGTGTCGATGAACACGTAGTCGTAGTCGCCGGAGACCTCGGAGAGCGCCTTTTCCAGCGCGCGTTCGCGCCCGATCTGGGTGCTCATGGCGATCTCGGCGCCGGCCAGGTCGATCGAGCCGACGGCGATGTCGATCTCCTGCTCGTGGATCACCTCGCGGATCGGCATCCGGTGTACGAGGACGTCGAACAGGCTCTTGTCGATGTGGTCGGGATCCAAGCCCTGGCTCATCGTCAGGTTGCCTTGGGGGTCCATGTCGACGCAGAGCACCCGGTAGCCGGATTCCTGGAAGGCCGCCCCGAGATTCAGGGTCGTCGTCGTTTTGGCCACCCCGCCCTTCTGGTTGGCCAGCGCAATGACCTGTGCCTCGCCGACCGGCGGTGAGTCAGCGGGCTGCCCGTCGGCTGTGCGGGTGATCCGCAGCTCGCCCGGGTTGGGGGCCATGGCCTCCTCGACGCTCAGGCGCGTCTCGGTTGCGGGGGCCCCGCTGACCGGGGGCGCCGGGTTGGTGTCGTGGGTGGTGCTCATGGTCGCTGGCGTCCTCTCGCGTTGGGTCGGCTGCGCGTCGACGGCCTTCTCTGTGTTCATACGCCGCACCGCAGGCCCGGTGGACGGGTCCGTAGCGGGCTCCTCGACCGAGGCCGGTCCGGCTTCCGGCGCCGACGGCTCGGCGGAGGGGCGCTCCGCCGACTCGTCGGGGTCGGTCCGTCCGGTCGACTGATCAGTTGAGGAGAAGCGGTTGAGAAGACCCATGCTTGGCGCCGTATTCGCTTGGCGGCACCGCTTTCCTTCCGGCGCACGAGCGCACCCGCGCAGGCTGCCGCCGCCCCGGTGCGGGAGAATGCCCGGCCATGGATTTCCTGGACAAGCGACTGTTGGTCGTCAGCGGCAAGGGCGGCGTCGGCAAGTCGACGGTCTCGCTGGCCCTCGGCATGGCGGCCGCTCGCGGCGGCAAGCGGACCCTCGTGTGCGAGGTCTCGTCGCAGGAACGTGCGTCGCGCGTGTTCGGCCGGGCCGACATCGGGTTCTCCGAGACGGAGATCGACGACAACCTCTGGGCGTTTTCCATCGACCCCGAGGAGGCCCTGCGCGAGTACGTGCTGCTGCAGATCCGCGTCAAGGCCGCGCGCGACGTGCTGTTTCGCAGCAAGGTCTTCACCTACCTCGCCGACGCGACGCCCGGCCTCCGCGAGATGGTGACCATGGGCAAGGTGTGGGAGCTCGCCCAGCTCGATCGCAAGGTCAAGCGCGCCCGGCCGTACGACCTGGTGATCGTCGACGCTCCGGCCACCGGTCACGGGGTGGGCCTGCTCAAGGCCCCCAAGACTTTTGCCGACATCGCCCGGGTGGGTCCGATCGCCAGCCAGGGCATGCAGATGCACGGCATGCTCACCGACCACGCCCACACCGGTGCCGTGTTGGTGTCGCTCCCCGAGGAGATGCCGGTCAACGAGACGGGCATGCTCGAGCGCGAGTTGACCAGCGACGTCGGGATCGCCGTCGACCGGGTCTACCTCAATGGGCTGTATCCCGAACGCTTCAGCGCCGCCGAGGGCACGAAGCTGGAGAAGGCCCTGGCCACCGACGACGCGCCCGCGGCCGTCCGGGCCGGCGTGTTCGAGCACCGGCGACGTGAGACCCAGACCGAGCAGCTCGACCGCCTCCGCCACCGGGCCCACGCCCCGGTCCACACGTTGCCGTTCATCTTCCAACGCGAGTTGGGCATCACCGCGTTGCAGCGGCTGTCCGCCGAACTCGCCTGACCTGAGAGTTCTATGCCCACCGTCCTCGACCTGATCGACAATCGGCGCGTCTGCATCTGCGCCGGCTCGGGCGGCGTCGGCAAGACGACGACGTCGGCCGCCCTCGCCCTCGGCCTTGCCGCGCGTGGCAAGAAGGTCGCGGTCCTGACCATCGATCCGGCCAAGCGCCTGGCCGACTCGCTGGGCATGGAGGAACTGGGCAACGAGGCCCGCCAGGTCAGCCCGGAGCTGCTGGCCAACCAGGGCCTGGAGCTGGAGGGCGGCGGCGAGCTGTGGGCCATGATGCTGGACCCCAAGCGGACCTTCGACGATCTCGTTGCGCGCCACGCGCCCGACGTCGAGAGCCGCGACAGGATCCTGACGAACCGGATCTACCTGCAGATCTCCAACGCGCTGGCCGGTTCGCAGGAGTACATGGCCATGGAGAAGCTCTACGAGTTGCATCAGTCCGGCGACTACGACGTGCTGGTGCTCGACACCCCGCCGAGCCGCAACGCCCTGGACTTCCTGGACGCCCCGGGCCGGATGACACGGTTCGTCGAGGGCCGGTCGCTACAGGTGTTCCTCCGACCCGCCGGGCTGGCCGGACGCGTCTTCGGGCAGGGGACCTCGATGGTGTTCTCGCTGCTCAAGCGGGTCACCGGGGTGGAGCTGCTGGAGGACATGGCGGAGTTCTTCCAGGCCTTCGGCGGCATGGTCGACGGGTTTCGCAAGCGGGCAAAGCACGTGAGCGCCCTGCTCGGCGACGAACAGACGACCTTCTTGATCATCTGCGGCCCCCAGGGGGAGCCGATCGAGGAGGCCATGCACTTCCACCGGCAACTCGACAAGTCCGACCTGCCGTTCGGCGGCGTGGTCGTCAACAAGGTCCACTACGCCCTCGGCGGCGAGCCCGGAGCGTCGGGGCTGACGGGCGCGCTGTCGGACCGGGCCCAGGAGGCCCTGACCGACTACGAGGTGCTGGTGCACCGCGATGCCGACAACGTGGTCCGTCTGCGCACCGAGATGGGCCCGCAGACCGGGCTCATCCAGATCCCGTTCCTCGAGCGCGACGTCCACGACCTCGCCGGCCTGGCGGACATCAATCGCTATCTGTTTGCCTCAGGCGACGAGCGGTTGGCCCTGGTGGCCCAGGGCTTCACGGCCTGACCGGCCGGACCTAGACCGGCGCGGAGTACAGGCTCGCGTCGTCGCCGAACTCGTCGAGGCGCTGCTGACCCGGCATCGGCGGGGGCGCGGGACGCGACGGGCGGGAAAGGGGATCACTGTGCGCGCGCGGCGGCTCGGCACCCCACGCTGGCTCGGAGGGCGGCTCGGCAACGACATGCCTGTGCCCGGGATCGGGAGCCGCCGGACCGGCGCCGGACTCGCGTGACCGGTCGATGCCCTCGAAGGCGGGGGCCTCGGTGTGGGCCAGCTCTTCGGGCGGTTCGCCCACCGACCAGTCTGTCGTGTCGGGCACGGGGAACAGGTGCCGGCCGCGACGCTCGGCCGGCGGACCGGCGTGGTCGCGCTCGCCGGCCGCGGCCGGGAAGTCAAGGGTCTCGTCGTCGGACTCGAACCAGTCGTCCTCGACACCGGCGGAACCGGCCGGGGGCGAGGGCAGCAGGCGGGCAAGGCGGACCATCGGATCGTTGGCGTCGTCGGCAATCGACGCAGGGGGCTCGGCCGTCAGCTGCTCGAGCTCCTCGGCGGCGGGAGCAGACCACGGCAGCTCGACGTCGCCGGCGGGTTGGGGCTCGGAGAGCTCGACGTTTGGCTGCCCGGTCGTGAAGCCGTCGGCGAGCAGGATCTCGTCCGCGGTCGCGCGCAGGTCGGAGCCGAGATGCCCGGTCGCCGCATCGCGGACGATCGCCCGGGTGAGCTCCTCGATGCGCAGCGCGAGCGCGATGGCATCGTCGTCGGGTTCGACCCGCGCCAGCATGAGGCCGTGTTCCAGCGTGTCGGCCCCGTCCACCAGGGCCTTGACGTCCATCCGGTCGGCCGGCTCGGCGCACAACGCGGCGACGCGCAGGGACTTGCCGACACCGGCCGGCCCGCCACCGTCGAGCAGCCCGCGCAGGGCGAGAAGCTGGTCGCTGAGGCCGTCGAGCGGAGAGATCCGCTCGCAGCCGGATTCAAAGCGCGAGATGGCCCAGGCCAGGGCGCCGCGGCGAAGCGGCCGGGCGCTGAGCGCGTGGGCCAGGCCGACGAGCTCCTCGAGATCGGAGTCGGCGAGCGTGTAGCCGCCCGGGCGCACGGCGCCCGACCCGGTTGCGACGCGCTGCCAGCTGCCGCCGGGCCGGCGGGTCCAGGCGTGCGGGCCGAGCGCCACCCCACCCGGGGCGAACAGGCGCAGGAGGCTGACGAGGTGGCGCAGCTGGGCGAGCGCAACGGTCGCGGGCGGGCCCTCGGCCGCGTCGGAGCAGCGGACCCAGGCCATGACCTGGGGTTCCCAGGACGAGCGGCCGAGTCCCTCCGGCCTGCGGGCCTCGGAGGGTCCGTCGGCGGCGTGGGCGTGCAGCAGGACGATGTCCCCGACCTCGATCCGCGGCTCGTCGGTGCGCAGGCCGACGATCGGGCACACCACCTCCACCCCGGCGTCTGGACGCTCGTAGGAGCGCTCGAGCTCTTCGAGGGCGGTCTGCACCCGGTCGGGCTCGAGGTTGAAGTCGGCGGTGTGGCGCCAGACGCGGCCGAGGAAGGTGACGATCAGGGCCTCGCGGCGGTCCTTGGCCGCCGGAGGGACCGGGTGGCCCAGGTACTCGAGGTAGCCGCCAGCCACGCCGGAGGCCTCGACCGCGGCGCAGAGAGGCCCGAAGCCGTCGAGTCCGCGGACCCCGACGATGTGACGGCGCAGGAACGTGTCGACCAGCGGCCGGTACTCGTAAAGCGGCAGGGCCCCCGCCCCTTCCTCGACGACCTCGTAGGGGACCTCGGCGCCGTGCTCGACGAGCCGGGTCAGAAAGTAGGAGGCCTCCTCGGCAAACTGGCCGAGGGACTCGCGGAGAACGAGGTCGCGCACGCACCCCGACTTCTCCCCGGCGCGGGATGCTCCTGCGGTTGCACGAACGCTTGCAGGATCGGCCGGCCGCCTTCAGGCGCCGGCGCCCTGCCTGGCCTTCGGTGCACCCTCGGCGTCGTCGACGAGCCACTGGTTGCCGTAGGCGCGCATCTGGCGGATCAGCGGCACGAGGTCGCGACCTTTCTCGGTGAGCGTGTACTCGACGCGGGGCGGAACCTCGGGGAAGGTGGTGCGCTGCACGAGACCCCGCTCCTCCAAGGCGCGCAGGCGCAGCGACAGCGTGCGGGGGCTGATGCCCTTCAGCGACCGCTCGAGTTCGCAGAACCGGCAACAGCCCTCGGAGAGGTCACGCAGGACGAGGATCGTCCACTTGCCCGAGAGGACCTCGGCGGTACAGCCGACCGGGCAGCGGGGAGAGTCGCTCATGGTTCTGGGGCGGCACGGGTGACGCCACGTCCGAGTCTAGCGGACGCTTCACAAACTGAAGTATCGGTTCAGCGGCCGGGCGGGGCGCCGGGCGGGGCGCCCGGAGGAGGCGCAGGCGGTTTGGGAGCCTGCGGCGCGGGTTGCGCGGGGGGAGGTGCTTGCGGGGCTGTCTGCGCCGGGGCGGGCGGAGGCGCCTGGCCCGGAGCGCCGGCCGGGGGGCCGGCGGCGGGCGGGGCAGGCGG
>JBPCPM010000023.1:0-11908 GCA_050999155.1 Solirubrobacterales bacterium | reverse complement strand
GGGCCGAAGACCGCGTCACCGTCGGCCACCCGGTGGATCGCGTCGACGAGATCCGGGCCGGAGATCGACTTCGTCACGTAGCCGCGGGCGCCGGCGCGGATCGTGCGCAGCACGTCCTCGACCGCGTCGGAGACCGACAGCGCCAGGTAGCGCACCCCGGGACGGTCATCGGCCAGCGCCCCGATCACGGCGTGGCCGCCGCCGTCGGGCAAGTGCACGTCCAAAAGCACGACGTCGGGGTCACAGTCGCGGACCACGCCGATCGCCTCCTCGACGCTCGCCGCCTCGCCGACCACCTGCACGCTGACGTCCAGCGCCCCGCGCACGCCGGAGCGAAACAGTTCGTGGTCGTCGACCAGGACGACGCGGCGGATCGGGCGGCCGCTGTTCACGAGGTCCCCGGCAAGCGCAGCTCGACCTCGGTCCCCTGCCCGGGCTCCGACAGGACCGCGGCGCTGCCGCCGGCCCGGGCCATCCGCGCCTCGATCGACTCGGCGATCCCGCGGCGCTCGGCGTCCACCGCGCCGCGGTCGAATCCGCCGCCCCGGTCGCGGACGAACAGCGAGACGCCGTCGGCGTCGGCCTCGACGAAGACGGCGACCTCCTGCACCCCGGCGTGCCGCGCCGCGTTGACCATCGCCTCGCGGGCCGCCAGGACCAGGGTCCCTCCGCGGCCGTCGAGCTCGCTGTCGCCGGCGTGGGCGACCTCGACGCGGATCCCGTGCGCCTCTTCGACCTCCGACGCCGCGCGCTCCACGGCGGCGACAAGCCGCCCGTCCTGGGCCTCGGCGTCGCCGTACAGCCAGCTGCGCAGCTCGCGCTCTTGGCGGCGCGCCAGCGTCACGGCGCGCGGGTCATCGGCGTCGCGCTGGATCAGGGCGAGGGTCTGCAGGACCGAGTCGTGGACCCGGGCGGCGACCTCGGCGCGCTCCTCGCCGCGGATGCGGGCCAACCGCTCGGCGTCGCGCTCGCGGGCCAGGCGCACCAGCCACGGGGCGGTCAGCAGGCCGATCCCCAGCCCGAGGGTCAGCGCGCCGGCCAGGCCCTCGCGCGCCTGGCCGAACGCGCTGGCGAAGACGACGATGCCCGCGACCACCAGCGTTCCCCCGACGGCGATCCGCAGCGGCAGCGTGCGGCCGCGCCGCCACGAGGCAACGGCACCCGCGTCGGCACCGACCTCGACGTCGCTGTCGTCGCGGCGCCAGGCCACGGCCAGCCCTGCGGCGATCAGCACGCCGGGCCACAGGATCGGATCGGGGACCGTCAGCCCCAGCGAGCGCAGGCTCAGCAGCGAGGCCATGGTGACGAGGCCGACCGCCGCCGCCTCGACCAGCGCTCCGCGGGAACGGACCGCGGTCGCCGCGCCCGGCTCGGCAGGCAGCACGAGCCACGCGATGGCGTAGGCCACGATCCCGGCGCCGCCCGCGAAGGCCAGCAGGGCGAACAGCAGCCGGACCACGGTCGGGTCGAGCCCGCTGGCGCGGCCGATCGCCACGCACACCCCGGTGGCGATCCGCCCCTCCGCGGGGCGCACCAGTCGGCCGCGTGCCCCGCGGAGCTGCCCGATCGAGTCCATCGGGCGATGGTAGGCGCTGGTCAGCGTGCCCGCTCGACTCGCAGCTCGCCGAAGTCGACCTGGGCGTCGATCTGCAGCGACCGCTTCGCGCCGGCGCCTTGGAGGGCGGGCACGGTGGTCGCCTCGTCGAGGTCGATGCCGTCGGTCTCGCGGCCGAACAGGACGAGGTTGCCGGCGCCGACCTCGCCGCGGACCGAGACCTCGACGTCGTCGGGCACGATCACGCGCATCTCGCCGATTCCCTGGCGGAGGTCGACGGTGGTCTGGCGGGCGGTCAGGTCGGCCCGGGTGAGGTCGAGCTCGAGCTCCCCGACGCCCAGCTCGTAGCTGTCGCGCAGGTCGGCGGCGCGGGGGACGTAGGACCGCTCGCCGATCCCACCGGAGACGTCGACATCGGCGATCTGCAACACGAAGCCGGCGAACCCGAGCACGAGCCCGAGCGCGAGCGTCCCGGCGACCCGGCGCGAGCGGGCGGTGACGAGGGCCGCCGCTCCCAGCGCCGCGGCTCCGAGGCCCGCGACCAGGCCCCACGGGATGTCGATCCCGGCGATCGTGTCCATCGCGGCCAGCGATCCGCCGGCCAGCAGCACGGTGCCCAAGGCGTAGGGCAGCAGGCTTGGCTGGCGGACGCGGGGGCCGGTGGCCGCGGCGGCGTCGGCGTCCATCTGGCGGGTCTCCGCCGTTGCGGTGTCGTCGGCGGCCTCGCCGGTCAGCGCCGACGTCGCCGACGTCTGGCCGCCGGATGCTCCGTGTGCAGTCATCTGCTCCCGGGATCGCGACGCGATGAGGATCGCCGCGCCGGCGACGATCGCCACCAGCCACACGCCGCCGTTGAAGGCGTCGGCCTCGCCGAGCGCGACCAGCGCCGCGACCGCGAGCAGCACCCCGGCGGCGACGCGGCGCGGGCCCACCCGCTCGCCCTGGGCGAAGCCCTCGACCAGCGAGAGCCCGTCGGCCGGTGGCACGATGATCCACGCCAGTGCGTAGATCAGCAGCCCGGCGCCGCCGGCGAACACCAGGGCGGCAAGGACGATCCGCACGACGACGGCATCGACGCCGAGGTAGTCGGCCAGGCCGCTGCCGACGCCGGCAATCATCCGGTCGGCCGGCCGCACGAGGCGGCGTGGCGGGTGGGCGGTGGACGTGGTATGTGGCTCGGAAGTGCTCATGGACGCAGCATCGATGGGCGGGCCGCCCGTGACCATTGGTGATGACCCTGAACGGACCCTGAACCTACCCGGAGGTGTGCGCGCCTCTTGACAGGACGTATGCAGACCGTATGCTTTGTAGCTGTAGCGTATGACTGTCTTGATGCAGATCCGCGACGTTCCCGACGATGTGCACCGGACCCTCAAAGCCCGAGCGGCCGAGGCCGGCATGCCCCTCTCCGCCTACCTCCGCGAGACGCTGGCGCAGCTTGCGGCCCGGCCCACGCCCGGTGAGCTCAGCGCGCGGATCGAGCTGCGGGGGCCGGCGGAGCTGGGGGAGGGCAGCGCCGACGCCGTGCGGCGCCTGCGCGATCAGGGCGAGTGACCGTCCTCGACACATCGGTGGTGGTCGACTACCTGTTGGGCCACGACAGCGCCCGGCGGGTCCAGGAGCTGCTCGAGGCGACGCCATGTGCGGCGCCCGACGTGGTCGTGTTCGAGACCCTGGCGGTGCTGCGCCGGGCGGTGCTTCGAGGCGCGCTGCCGGAGCGGCGCGCGGCCGCAGCCGTGGACGACCTGGGAGACCTCCCGCTCGATCTGTACCCGGCCCTGACACTCCGTGGGCGAGCGTGGGCGTTGCGCGACAAGTTCTCGGCCGCCGATGCGCTGTTCGTCGCGCTCGCCGGCGCGCTCGGTCTGCCCTTGGCGACCGCCGACCGTGCGCTCGCCCGCGGTGCCGCAAGGCACGCGGGCATCGACACCGTCGACCTCTGAGCGGTTGCCGCCGTAAGCTGCACGCTTGCCGCCGTAAGCTGCACGCTTGCCCGCGCGCCTGTACACGATCGCCCTCTCGCATCCCGCGCACGCCGCGCGGCTCATGCTCGAGCACAAGGGCATCGACTTCGAGACGACGGAGATCCTCGCCGGGGTGCACCCGGTGGTCCTCCGGGCGCGGGGGTTCACCGGCGGCACCGTGCCTGCGCTGAAGATCGGCGGGCGGCGGATCCAGGGCTCCCGCGAGATCGCCGCCGCGCTGGAGGAGATCAAGCCCGACCGCCCGCTGTTCCCTGCCGATTCCGCCGCCCGGGAGGCGGTGGCCGAGGCCGAACGCTGGGGGGAGGAGGTCCTGCAACCGGTACCACGGCGGCTCATCCGCTGGGGCATGAGTCACGACAACGGCGTGCGTCGCTGGTTTCTACGCGAGGCGGCCGGAATCCCCGGGGACCCGCTTCTGGGCCCCGCGCTGCTGCCGCAGGCCCTGATCTTTGCCCGCATGGTCGGCGCAGACACCGAGACGGTCCGTGCCGACATCCAGCGCGTGCCCGAGCTCATGCGCCACGTCGGGTCGCTCATCGACGCCGGCACGCTCGGCGGCGAAGAGGTCAACGCCGCGGACTTCCAGATCGGCACCTCGGTGCGGGTCATGCTCGGGTTCGCCGACCTGCGGGCGCTGGTCGAAGACACGGCGGCCGCGCAGCTGGCACTCCGGGTGTTCCCCGGCTTCGACCACGAGCTCCCGGCCTTCGTGCCCGCCCACTGGTTGCGCCCCGCCTGACCGCGACCGCGGTGCGAGCAGGTGATGCTCAGCCGTCGGCGCGGTCGGCGAGCCCGGGCGTCCAGCGGGCCACCGATCCGCCGCGCAGGGTGCTCGCCACCCCGCGCGCGCCGGCCAGGGCCCAGGCGACGGTGAAGCCGATGAGCCCCACCTGGATCGCGCGCTCGGCCACCGTCAGATCGGCCGCGTAGGAACCGTCGGTGAACCCCGCGCCCACGCTCAGGGCGCCGAGGAGCACGATCGCCCCGGCCGCGAACGCGCGCACCCGGGACCAGGGGGCGATCAGCGCCGCGGCCGTTACCAGGAGCTGCACGCCCACGAACGGCAGCGGCGCGCTGATCGGAGTGCCCTCCCCGGTGAACGGGTCCCGGCCGGTGGCCAGCGCGACGACGAGCCCGACGAGGTCGAATGTCACCACGCCCAGGGTGGCGAGGAGCAGCAGCGGCAGGCAACGAAGGACATGCACCAGGGACTCCTTGGTCGAACGAACGGTTGCCCGCGACGCTAGGCGGCGCGCATCCGGCTGTCTTCGACCCGAGGGCGGAATCCGGCTCAGCCCGTGGGCTGACGACGCACGGTTCCGAGTGGGCTAGCGTTGACCGTCGTGGCCGACTCCGGTGCCCGCATTTTCGGCCTCGCCCGCCTGCGCGCCGACCCGCGGATTGCCGACGCGGCGCTGGCGGTGGCGCTGCTGGCCGTCTCGCTCGTCCAGGTGCTCGTCGCCCCGATCGCGGCACGGCCGGTCGGTGCGCTGATCGCCGTGGCAAGCGCCGCGCCGATCGCCTGGCGCCGCACGTATCCCGCCCTCGCGGCCCCTGCCGGCAGCCTGGCGTGGCTGGTCGACACCGACGGGTTCCTGCTGCTCGGGTACGTGATGCTGTTCGTCCTCTACTACTCGGCGGCGGCATACAGCAACGATGCGCGCGCCCTGGTCGCCGTGCTCGTCGCAGGCACCGCGCTCGGCGTCGCCTCGAACGCGATCCACCAGGTGCCGTTCTACGAGTACCTGGCCACAGAGCTGCTGATCCTGGGTCCCGCGGTGGCCGGCCGGCTGGTGCGGCGTCAGCGCGCGCAGGCCGACCAGATGCGTGAGCTCGCCGTCCACCTGGAGCGCGAGCGCGAGCGCGGGGCCCAGGCGGCCGTGGCCGAGGAGCGCGCGCGGATCGCCCGAGAGCTCCACGACGTCGTGGCCCACGGGGTCAGCGCAATGGCGATCCAGGCCGACGCGGCGGAGGCGGCGCTTGCCGTCGATCCGGATCGGGCCCGCCAGCCCCTGCTGGACATCCGCGGCTCGGCCACCGAGACGCTCGACGAGATGCGCCGGATGCTCGGCTTGCTCCGAGATGGCGCTGCTGAGCGCGAGCCCCAGCCCGGTCTGTTCCAGCTGCCGGAGCTCGTTCGTCGCGCCGAGCAAGCGGGCGTCGAGATCGACGCAACCGTCGAAGGCGACCCGATGCCTCTGGGGCCGACCGCCGATCTCGGGCTCTACCGCATCGCCCAGGAGGCCCTGACCAACGCCCGCCGCCACGCTCCCGGCCAGCCGGTGACCTTGCGCCTGGCCTGGGAGCGCAGTTCGCTGTCCCTCGAGGTGGCAAACCCGATGGGTCCGGGAGGCGGAGCGACCGCCGACCGGCGTCCGGGCCACGGCCTGGTCGGCATGCGCGAGCGGGTTCGCCTGCTCGACGGCGAGCTCGCCGCCGGCCCGCGCGACGGGTGTTTCGTCGTGCGCGCCCGGCTGCCGCTGACCCCGACATGACCCGGGTCCTGATCGCCGACGACCAGGAGCTGGTGCGCACCGGCTTCCGGCTGATCCTCGAGCTGGCGGGTATCGAGGTCGTCGCGGAGGCCGCCGACGGCTCGCAGGCAATCGACCTGGCCCACCGTCACCGGCCCGATGTCGTGCTCATGGACGTCCGGATGCCGGGCACCGACGGCATCGAGGCGACGCGGCGCATCACCGCCGCCGGCCTGCCGACGCGGGTCCTCATGCTCACGACCTTCGACCTGGACCAGTACGTCTACGACGCCCTGTGCGCGGGGGCCAGCGGGTTCTTGCTCAAGGACGTCGACCGGGTGCGCCTGGTGGACGCAGTCCGCACGGTGGCCGCCGGCGAGTCGCTGCTGGCCGGAGCGGTCCTGGAGCGGCTGATCGCGCACTTCGTCGACGCGCCGCCGCCGGACGCGGCCGGATCGCCGGTCTTGGAGCCGCTGAGCGCCCGCGAGCGAGAGATCCTCGAGCTGGTCGGCCGGGGGCTGTCGAACCACGAGATCGCCGAGCGTCTGGTGATTTCCGTGGCCACCGTCAAGACGCACGTGCGCCACGTGCTGGCCAAGCTCGACGTCCGCGACCGCGTCCAGGCCGTCGTGCTCGCCTACGAGACGGGCCTCGTGTGTGCGGGCCCCGCCGCGGGCCAGCGACGCGGCGGCGGAGGCCGACCGGCTCAGCCGACCAGGCGCTTCACGACGTAGGTGCGCTGGCCACCGGGGGTTGTGACCTTCACCTGTTCGCCGACCGCACAGTTGAGCAGCCCCTGGCCGACGGGCGACTCCACCGAGAGCTTGCCTGCCGCCATGTCGGCCTCGGCGGTGCCGACGATCGACAGCGTCCGGGTCTTGCCCGTCGACTCGTCGAGGACCTCGGCCGAGCGGCCGAAGGCGAACGTGTCGCCGCCGCCGCTGCCGGACCCCTCGACGTCGACGACCTTGGCTCGGCGCAGCCGATCGTTGAGCCGCTTGATCTTGGTCTCCAGGTGCGCCTGATCTTCCTTGGCAATGTGGTAGTCGGCGTTCTCCTTGAGATCGCCGAGCTCCCGCGCCGCCTTGATCCGCTCGGCCATGGCGCGCCGCGCGGGACCCTCGAGCTCTGCGATCTCCTCGCGCAGCGCCACCAGTCCCTCGGCGGTGATCGGTTCTGCCACGGGTTCGGGCACCCGCTGAGCCTGACAGAGTTCGCTGCCCTGGGCGGCGTAGTCGGCGCCGGGCGGCCTACTTGGCCTGGTGCGACGAGGACTCGCGGTCCTTCTCGGGCCCGACCGTCACCCGCTTGACCGGGAAGTTCGCGATCTGCTGCTCGAATTCCGATGCGGTAAGGCGGAACTCGCGTACCCCCTCGCGCTCGGTCCCCTCGATCGTCTCCACGCTCGGGGTCACGGGCATGGTGGGCTGATCGCCCGACGCGCCGTCGATCGGCCCGGCGCCGAAGATCACAACGGCGGCCACTACCACTCCCAAGACCGCCACTGCGGCGGCGAACACTCCCGACTCATCTCCCCCTCCGCTCCCTGGTGGCCAGCCTACGTCACCGGCCCCCGGTCGGGCAACCCGGCGCCGCCCGCCGCCCGCCTAGCGTTCGGCCAGCTCGCCCCACAGCTCCTGGACGAGCCCGTCGACCTGACGGCCCTCGATGTCGATCCCCCGGTCGGCCAGACCCGACTCGAGCTCGTCGCCGTCGAACAGGCGGATCCCGGTAACCGTGCGCAGCGGCGCGACGATGGGGTGGGGGATGGCCCGCCGCGCGGAGGCCATGAGCGCCAGGCGGCCGCCCGGCCTGATCACGCGGGTCATCTCGTCGAGGGCCTGTTCCGGCTCGTCCATCAGATACAGGGTCCCGAAGCAGCAGACGGCGTCGAAGCTGTCGTCGGCAAACGGCAGCGACTCGGCGCGGCCCCGGACCAGCACCAGCGGCAGCTCCGGGCCGTTGGCCACCTGCCGCGCTCCCTGCTCGAGCATGGCCACGGACGGGTCGAGTCCGACGGCGAGCCCGTCGTGGCCGACCTCGGTGGCCAGCACGCGGGTGAACGTCGCCGGACCGCAGCCGACGTCGAGCACCGTCGAGCCGGGCTCCAGGTGCAGCTGCTGGCGGGCCCGGTCGATCTCCGACGACAGCCCGTGCGGGTTGACGCCGGTGAACGCCTGGGTCCACAGCGGCCGCCACCAGCGCTCGTACACGCCGGCCAGCGCCGGGCGGTGCATCATCCGCTGGGTGAAGCCGCGGTCGGTGCGCCCCGGATCGGTCAGCGACCAGAACGGCGGGTGCGGATCGGCGGCCAGCGCGCGGTCCAGCACCGACCGTGCCGCGGGCGTGAGCAGCGAACGCAGCTGCTCGGAGTGCGGCGCCGTGTGCTCGGCGCCCATCGGCTCAGTGCTCGCCCGTGTCGATCCCGGCGCCCGACAGCGGCCCGTCGCCGCGCGGCTCGCCGCTGTTGTCCGACAGCTCCGCCAACCGGGCCAGCTGCTGCTCGCCCTCGACGCGGGCGGGGTGACCCTCGGGGAGCGGAGCGATGATCCGCCGGACGCGCTCGCGGACCTGCAGCGCGAAGTGGGGCGTGACAGGTCCGACCAGCTCGCGGATGTCGTCGGCCGTCGGCTCGTAGCCCTGGGCCAGCCGGTCAGGTCGTTCCCACTCGCTCATGGACCGATCGTACCGGCGTCGTCTAGCGGCGGGTGGTCAGGCCGCGACTGCGCGCTCCCCGGCGCCCGCCCCACGCCGAGCCGCTCGGGCCTCAGCGGTTGGGGCTGCGGCGCAGCGCGTCCTCGAGCTCGTCGAGGAGGTCCTCGTCGCGCGGGACGTTGCCACCCGGGTCGTCGGAGTCTTTGCTGGTCGTGGTGCGGTCCCGGCCGGCCCGTGCCTCGGGCTCGGGCTCCTCGGCCGGCTCGGGCCCCTTGCCCTCCTCCACCTTGGTCACCTCGGCCAGCTCGTCGATCTGGGCCTGGACGCCGATCCCGATCGACCGGACATCGCCGAGTATCCACACGTGGTTGTAGACGGCGCGAGTCGGGTCGGTCTCGTAGCCCGGTCGTACGTCGAGCAGGTAGTCCTGCAGCTCGGCGGGCAGGCGGGCGGCCGCGTCGGTCACCAGCAGCGGGCCGAACTTGCCGCTGGCGGCCAGCGGCGCGGACGCCGCGGCGTCCGCGGGCCGCGAGACGTTGGCGATCACGAAGCCGTGGCCCGGGTCGACGATGCCCCAGCCGAAGCCGGACTCCTGGTAGCGGGCGAAGGCGATCGCCGAGGCCACCGGGTTGCGCCCGCCGATGCGCTTGACCTTCGAGACGCCGTTGGCTTGCTTGAGCTGGTCTTCGACCTTCTTGGATACCGCGGCCGTCGGGCCCAGGACGTACAGCCGCGCCTTCTTGCGCCGCGCGATGGCGTCGAGCGTGGGCTTGGGCACCGAGTTCTTCTTCGTGAACAGGATCGTGTGGCCGCTGCGTGCCGCCCAGGCAGCGGCGGGCATCGCGTAGGCGGCCGAGTCCTGGGAGACGACCATGATCCGGGTCCCCGTCTTGCCGGCGAGCTCGGACTGCAGCTTGTCGATCGCCGCCGCCTGGGCCGCCGGGCCGTCGCCGCGGATCTGGCGGGTCCGCAGGCCCTTGGGGGCCGAGACCGAGCCGATGGTCAGCGCCTGGGCGCGGCCGCCCTTGCCGCCGCCCCGGGGGGCCAGCGCCTTGATCGCGTCGTCGGTGGCATCGGGCACGTCGTCGCCGTCGGTCATCAGCACCGGCGCGCCCACCGGATCGGCGACGAACACCGAGGCGGCCAGCGCGGCCTGCCAGCGCTTGCTGTCGACGAGCACGATCTGGCGCGGTCCTTGCACACCGCCGGCAGAGGGGTGGACCGCGAGGGCGACCCCGGCTGCGTCGGCGATGGCGTCCCGGCCGCCCACACGGGTCGTGTTCTTGGTGGCAAACGCGGGGAAGCCGAGCTTCTCGGCCGCCTGCTCGTCCTCGCCGCCGCTGCCGGTGTCGACGACAGGCGGGGCGGGGGAGGGGGCCTTCTCGGCGCGTTCCTCGGGCGTGGATGAGCCGCACGCGGCGAGCACCGACAGGGCGCAGAACGCGAGCAGGCAGGTGAGCATCCGCCCGGGGCTGGTCGAAAGCTGGCGCACGCTGGGCAGAACGTTAGAGCACGCCTCGCCCGGGCTTGCCGGTTCGCGGACTTCCCACCGCCGGTCCGGTCGCCTACCATTGAAGTTGACTGACCAGTCAATCGGGGCGCTGCGGCCCACGAGAAGGAGAGACCATGGACTTCCGCTACACGGACGAGCAGCTCGAGTTCAAGAAGGTGTGCCGTCGTTTCGCTGACGAGGTCATCCGGCCCGCCGCTCCGGCGCACGACGCCGACGAGAGCACCCCGTGGGAGGTGATCCGCGAGGCCCGTCGCCAGAACCTCGAGGGCCTGGACTACCTGCAGCGCCTGGCCACCGACGAGGACGGGCAGCTCGGCGTCATCTACGGCGAGGAGATGCACTACGGCTGCGCGGGCACCGCCCTGGCCATCTCCGGCAGCGCGCTGGCCGCCGCCGGCCTGGCCGCCTCGGGCACCCCCGAGCAGATCGGCGAGTGGATGCCGAAGATGTTCGGCACCGGCGACGACCTGCGCCTCGGCGCCTACGCCGTGACCGAGCCCCAGGCCGGATCGGACGTCAAGGGGCTGCGCACGACCGCCCGCCGCGACGGCGACGAATGGGTGCTCAACGGCACCAAGGTGTTCATCACCAACGGCGGCATCGCCGATGTGAACATCGTCGTCGCCACCGTCGACCCCGAGCTCGGCCACCGGGCCCAGGTCTCGTTCGTCGTCCCCTCCGACGCTCCCGGGTTCTCGGAGGGCAAGAAGGAGACCAAGCTCGGGATCCGCGCCTCTCGGACCACGGAGCTGATCTTCGAGGACTGCCGCATTCCTCTCGACAACCTGCTCGGCGGGATGGACAAGCTCGAGCGCAAGCTCGAACGGGCCCGCTCCGGCGAGAGCGCCGGTAAGTCCAACGCGCTGGCGACCTTCGAGATCACCCGGCCTCTGGTCGGCGCCGGCGCCCTGGGCATCGGGCAGGCCGCCTACGAGTGGACGCTGGCCTACCTCGACGGCCGCACCGCCGACGGCTACACCGCGGCCGAGATCATCGAGGAGGGCGGCTTTTCGACCTCCGGCTTGCCGATGATGCAGCGCCAGCGGATCCAGCAGGTCCTCGCCGACGTCGCCACCGAGATGGAGGCGGCCCGGCTGCTCGTCCAGCGCGGCGCCTGGATGGGGCGCGCCGGCGTGCCGATGGGCGGCGGGCAGGGCTCGATGGCCAAGCTCAAGGCCGGCGACGTGACCATGTGGGCCGTCCCCGCCCTGATGGACCTCGTCGGGCCGTACGCGCAGACCACCGAGTGTCCGCTGGAGAAGTGGATGCGCGACGCCAAGATCTACCAGCTGTTCGAGGGCACGGCCCAGGTCCAGCGCCTGGTCATCTCACGGATGCAGGCCACCGAGTACCGCGAGTACCGCGAGCAGCTCGCCGCCGGCGTGGAGATCGGCCAAGACGCGATGCGCGAGGCCGACCGGGCAGATGAGGCCGGCGCCGAGACCAAGCTCGAGCACACCACGGTGGCCGCCGGAAGCTGACGCCGCAGCCAAGGCTCGCCGCGGCCCCGCGCCGCGGCGAGCGCATCGATCGCGCGTGGTCCCCGGCCCGCCCGCCGTCGACCCGGGTTGTCTACGAGCCGCGGTCCGGGCCGGCGAGCGGCTTCATCACGTTCACCGGCCCGTCGAGCCAGACCCGCACGCGGTCGCCCGGATGCCAGACGGGAAAGCCGGTACGGGAGGTGGGCAGCCGCAATGCGGAGGCAAGCTCGCCAGGAAGGCAACCG
>JBPCPM010000016.1:0-92357 GCA_050999155.1 Solirubrobacterales bacterium | reverse complement strand
GCGCCGAGCCCCCCGGACGCCCCGACCGCGCCGATCAGCGACCCATCGGGAAACAGCGCGGCCAGGCCGAGCCCGGCGAGGAGCAGCGCAACGGTCGCCGCGAGCGCCGCGAGGATGCCCGCGGCCGGCACGCTCACGGTGCGCCGAGACACCTCCTCGGCGGCGGGGGTCCTGAGGGGCGGCGAGGATGGCCGGCGGGCGGGCGACACTCGATGGGCCGTGAAGGAATCGAACCTTCAACCTTGGGATTAAGAGTCCCCTGCTCTACCAATTGAGCTAACGGCCCTCGAACGGGCGAGAAGGCTAGCGGCTCGCGTGCGCAGCGGGCTCTAGGGGGTTTCCAGCCCGCCACCCGGCTGGCCGGGGCTCCCGCCGAGGGGGTTGGAGAACGGGTTGCTCTGGCCGCCGCCCTGGTCCTGCCCGGCCTGCTGGGCCTCCGCGTACTGCTTGGCCGCCTTCTTGATCTCCGAGATCTGCTCCTTGAGCGCCTTGCGGTCGGCCTTGGGCGCCATCTCCACCGCCTTGGCGGCCGCCTTGTCGGCTTCCTTGGTGTCACCCGCGAAGTACTGGTAGCGGGCGAGCTCGAACAGGGTGGCCGGGGCGGGACGGGCTTCGGCCACCAGCGCTTGGGCTTCGGCAGCGCCCTGGGGATCGTTGAGAATGGCGTATGCGTTGGTGATCAGCGTGGCCACGTTGGAATCGGGCTTGTCGGTCGCGTCGAGGTACTGCTCCCAGGCCGCGGTGGCCTTGTCGAACTGCTGGCGGGACGCCTGGCCGTACTCGGGGATCTCGGCCTGCTGGCCGCCCTGGCCCGGCTGGCTGGTCTGCTCGGCCGCGGCGTTGCCGGCCAGATAGCGGGTGCGGGCGAGTTCCTTGAGCACGTTCGGATCGTCGCTGGTCTCGGCCTGCTCCTCGAGGTCGGCCGCACGCTGCTCGAACTGGCCGCTTCCCGGCTGGCCGCTGCCCGACCCGCCACCGAGGCCGAGGCCATCGAGCAGCCCGCCGGAGACCTCGCCGCCGATCCCGAACAGGACGAGGCCCGCGCCCATCAGGATCGCGAGCCCGAGGTAGATGGCCTGGACCAGGCGCTTGCGCTTTCCGCGGAGGTCGAAGAGCATCGGATCAGTCCCCGGGGTCGTCCAGTGGGTCCGTCTCGGGCTCCCACCCCTCGACCGGCCGCCCGAAGGCGCGACACAGAAGGATACTTATCTCGTACAGCCCCAAGAGGGGGACCATGATGATGAGCATCGTGATGGGGTCGCCGCCCGGCAACAGCATCGACACCACGGCGATGACCAGGAGAGCGATTCGCCGATTGCCCGCAAGCTGCTCGACCGTGACGATCCGCAGGCGCACGAGCGCCAACAAGAACAACGGCATCTGGAACAAGATCCCCAGCGCGAACAGCGTCAGCCCGAAGAAGTTGTAGTACTCGCGGGCCCGGATGAGGATCTGGAAGTCCTCCTCGTTGAAGTTCAGCAGGAACCCAACCGCGGCCGGCGTGACGATGAAGTAGCCGAACACGACACCGGTGATGAACAGAAACGGGACGATGAACAGCAGGGGCACGACGACCGTGCGTTCCTCGTCTGAGAACGCGGGCAGGATGAAGGAGTAGAGCTGGTAGAGGATGAACGGGCTGGCCGCGATGAAAGCGCCGTAGGCGACAACCGTCAGCGTCGTGACCAGCGGCTCGGTCGGGCTGAAGGTCGTGGGGGTGAAGTCCTGGCCCGCCCGCTCGAGTGGCAGGTTCGCGATCTCCAGCAGCTGGCCGTTGAAGATGAACCCGACGATCGCGAGCGCGATGAAAGCGCCCAGGCTCAGGATCAGCCGCGTGCGCAGCTCATCCAGGTGCTCGACGAGGGTCAGGCGGTCTTCGTGAGAGACCGCCCGCGCGGCGCGGGCCATCGGCGCGGGGTCGCCCTATCTAGGAAGCGGTCGGGCGCTGGTCGACGACTTCGCCGTCCAGGGCCTGGCCTTCGCCGACCGGGGAGGCAGGGGTGGCCCCGGTGGCCGAGGTGGCGCAGGCCACAGGGGTGGGGCCGGCCACCGGGGCCTGGCGCTCCGGAATCGCCGGATCGTCCTCGCGGGAGGACGAGATACGGGGTGCGTCCTCCTCGTCGTCGTCCGCGCTGCTCGACAGCGAGCCCTTGAACTCACGGATCCCGCGGCCGAGCGACCGACCCATCTCCGGGAGCCGCTTGGGGCCGAAGACGATCAGCGCGATGATCAGGACAATGACGAGTTCGAGAGGGCCGACGTTGGGCATGGGAACAATGGTAGCCGAGCCGAGTCGCCGGGCTCGGGCTGGTCAGTCGGTCGAGTCCGCGAAGTTGAGGTAGTAGCGGCTCGCGGTGGGCTCGTCCTGGCCCTGATACTTGCTTCCCGCGGAGGCGGTTCCGTAGGGGCGCTCCACTGGCCCGTCCATCCGCATGAACGAGATCTGGCCGATCGGCATCCCCTGGTACAGGGTGATCGGCAGGTTGGCGACGTTGGACAGCTCCAGGGTGAGGTTGCCTTCGAACCCGGCGTCGACGAACCCCGCGGTCGAATGGATCAGCAGTCCCAGCCGCCCGAGGCTGCTCTTGCCCTCCAGCCGGGCCACAAGGTCATCGGGGAGCTTGACGCGCTCGAGGGTCTGGCCCAGGACGAACTCCCCGGGGTGCAGGATGAACGGCTCGCCCTCGGCGGGCTCGACCAGCTCGGTCAGACCCTCCATCGGGCGACGCACGTCGATGAACGGGTACCGGGAGTTGTTGAACACCCGGAACTGCCCGTCGACCCGCACGTCGACCGACGACGGCTGGACCAGCGTCTCGTCGTACGGATCGAACGACAGACGACCGTCGGCGATCTCCTGCTTGATCGTGCGATCGCTGAGGACCATGGGCCGGGAAGTCTAGTCGTCAGGGCCCCCACTAGACGAAACGCCGATGTCGGGCCTGCAAGCGGTTGAGGGCACCGCACCAGCGCCCGATACAGCCGGTGCGATGGCCGAGCACCACACCAAGAAGGTCACATTGCCCAGCGGCAAGACGATCGAGGTTGTGTACTTCGATCAGGAAGCCGGGACGGAGCTCCCCTCCGGCGGCCTGCAGGTGTGCCCGAGCTGCGGCTGCGACCTCGTCCAGCCGCTCGCCTGGGAGGAGGCCGACGCCCGAAAGTGGACGGTCTCGCTGCGGTGCCCCGGCTGCGACTGGGAGGGCGGCGGCACCTACAGCCACGAGGCCATCGAGGCCTTCGACGCGGCGCTCGACGCCGGGACCGAGGCCATGGTCGACGACCTGCGCCGCCTCATGCGGGCCAACATGGTCGAGGACGTGGAGCGGTTCTGCGCCGCCCTGCGCCACGACGTGGTCCTTCCCGAAGACTTCTAGGGCGCTTAGCTGTAGCGCTCGACCGTGCCGTCGGCCACGAGCTCGAGCAGCTCGCGGCGCTCGGCCGGCAGGCCCGCCTCCTCGAGCTGATCCTTGGCCGAGGCGACCAGCGCCATCGCCCTGGCCCGCGTCTCCTCCAGCGCTCCGGTGGCGGCGATCCGCCGGCAGACCGCTTCTGCCGCCCGCTGATCCAGCGTGCGCATGTCGAGCGCGGCGAGCTCGGGGTCCTGACGGGCAGCCAGGATCAACGGAAGGGTCGCCGTCCCATCGAGCAGGTCGGTACCGATCGCCTTGCCGGTGCGCTCGGGAGGTCCGATCACATCGAGCACGTCATCGAGAAGCTGGAAGGCGACGCCGATGTCCGAGCCGAACGCCGCGACTTCGTCCGCTCCTGCGCCGCCGGCGGCGAGGGCGCCCAGCCGGGTGGCCGACGCGAACAGCGCGCCGGTCTTCAGCTGACAGCGCCGCTCGTAGCGCTCGACGGTGACATCCGAGCGCCAGGCGTCGGCCCGCTGGGTCAGCTCGCCGAGCGCGAGCGCGACCGACGCTCCGGTCAGGGCATCGACCTCCTCCCGCCGGCCCCCCTCCGCCAGCCCGGCGAGCGCCTGGGAGAACAACAGGTCCCCGGTGGCGACCGCGGCCGCCCGGCCGGACCGGGCGACGACGGTGGGCCGGCCGCGACGCAGGGGAGCGGCGTCGACCACGTCGTCGTGGACGAGGGTGGCCATGTGCATCAGCTCGACCGCGGTGGCCGCGCGGATCGCGGCCTCGCCTGCGGACGGCCCGGCGCACACCAGCACGAGGGTGGGCCGCAGCCGTTTGCCTCCGGCCTCCAAGGTGGCGCCCGCCTCGGCTTCGAGCACGGCGCCGTAGCCCGACGCCGCGTCGCGCAGGCGCTCCTCGACGGCGCGAAGCCCTTGCGGCAGCCAGGCCTCAGCCCGGTCCATCACCTCGGACACCGCTGACGGCGCCCGGTCGTCGCGTGGCCCTGCCCCGGGCACGGCCTGGGTCACGACGCCTTGACCCCGCGGTGCAGGGTGATGATCCCTCCGGCCAGGACGGCGAAGCGCACAGGACGCAGGCCCGCCCGGTCCATCACCTCGGCCAGCCCCTCGGGCGGCGGGAAGTTGCGTACCGAGTCGGGGAGGTAGCTGTAGGCGTCCCGGTCACCGGCCAGCGTCCCCAGCACGGGGACGAGCCGGTCGAACCACGCCGAGTAGAAGGTCGACAACGGCGGTCTCCGGGGCTGGGTGATCTCGAGAATCACCAGGCGCCCGCCCGGGCGCAGGACCCGCGTGAGCTCGTGGGCCCCGGCTTGGAGGTCCGCCAGGTTGCGCACACCGAACCCCACGGTCACCGCGTCGAAGGACTCGTCCGCGTACGGAAGATCGAGGGCATCGGCCCACTCGAACCGGGCCTGGGCGACGCCCCGATCCCGCGCCTTGGTCCGGGCGAGATCCAACATCGGCTCGGAGAAATCGCTGCCGACCACAGCCCCGCCGGCTCCAACCCGGCGGGCCAGCTCGAGCGTCAGGTCGCCGGTCCCGCAGCATGCGTCGAGGGCGTCGTCGCCAGGACCCACCTGGGCCCAGTCCGCCGCGCGTTCCCGCCAGCGGTGGTGCAGGCCGGCCGTCATGACCGAGTTCATGAGGTCGTACACGCCGGCGATGCGGTCGAACATGGACCGCACCTGGCGGTCGAACACCTCGGTGTCCGCACGATCGGGGCGCGAACGGAGAGGCACCGCGGGCGCCGGGGGAGCGCTGTCGGAGGTCGTCATCGCCTACCGGTGAAACGACGGGCGGCCGCGGCCGGCGCCGTCGCTACCTCAGCGTCGTGAGGAAGTCCAGCAGGTCGTTGAACTTCTCTGGCTCTTCCTGCTGGAGCTTGGCGTACGACGGCATCGGTGACGTCGGGTTGACCAGGGTCCGCGCGAGCGCGGCGCGCGGCAGCTTGTCGCCGACCTCGGTCAGGTCGGGGCCGATGACGCCTCCGGCGTCTCCGAAGTGGTGGCACGCGACGCAGCCCGACTGCTGGGCCACTTCCTTGCCCGCCTGCTGGTCGGCCGGGATGTCGAGCTCGATGTCGAAGCCCGCGGTCGCGCCGAGCACCGTGAGGTAGGCCATGGCGACGATGGTCATGATCGCCGCGGTGGTGGCGATCGGCCGCTTGAGCGGGTTGCGTTCCGGCCCACGGTCGAAGAACGGCAGCAAGATCAGCAGGACCATGCAGATGGTCGGAACGCCGATCGTGGCCAGCGGCACGAGCGCAGGCGGCTTGAGCACGCGCAGAACCTCGAACAGGAAGAAGAAGTACCAGTCCGGACGTGGCACGTAGGTCGTCGTCGTTGGGTCGGCCTTGGGGCCGAGCTCGGCGCCGAGCACGAGGGTCAAGACGATGACCACCGCGACGACGACGACCATCATCACCGCGTCCTTGAGCACCGCGTACGGGAAGAACGGCTTGCCCTGCTTCTTGAGCTGCTCGTACTCCTGCAGGTATGCCTGCTTTTCGGCGTTGTTCACGACCCGTCCTCCCGCGATCCCTCGACCTCACGGCGGCGCAGGCGCTTGGGCCGCTCGGCCTTCAGCCACGGCGGGGCGGTCGTGCCGAGCTTCATGACCAGGTGCAGGTGGGCGCCTATCAGGGCGACGAGCAGGCCGGGGACGAGCAGCATGTGGATCGCGTAGAACCGCGACAACGTCGTGGCGCCGAACTCGGGCCCGGCGCGCAGGAAGTCGGAGAGGTAAGGGCCGACGATCGGGCCCGTGCCGTTGATGTTCACGCCCACGACCGTCGCCCAGAAGGACCGCTGGTCGAACGGCAGCAGGTAGCCGGTGAAGCTCATGACCATGGTCAGGACCAACAGCACGACGCCGATGATCCAGTTGAGCTCGCGGGGGTACTTGTAGGCCCCGAAGAAGAAGGTGCGGGCCATGTGCAAGAAGACGAGGACGACCATCACGCTGGCGCCGTGCTTGTGCATGCCGCGTACGAACTGGCCGGCGAACACCTCGGTGGTCACGAACTGGATCGACTCCCAGGCCTCGATCGCCGAGGGCCGGTAGTACATCGCCAGGAAGACCCCCGTGATCGCCTGGATGGCGAAGGCGATCATGCAGGCCGATCCGAGGGTGTAGAACCAGTTGGTGCCCTTCGGGACCTTGCGGTACAACATGCCGGTGAGCAGCGTGGTGGTCCCGGTGCGTTCGTCGACCCAGCCGACGACGTCGATGCCCGCTTCCTTGCCCTGCTCGACGAGCTGGGTGAGCTGGCCCTCGTCCTCGCCGTTGCGGCCATTGGCGACGTGGGCCGGATCGTGGCCGCTGCCGCCGCCGTTGCCGGTGGGCCGGTAGGAGGACGTGCCGTGGGTCCCGGGCTTGCCGGGGCGACGGAGGGGTCGTGGGATCAGGTTGGGCATCGGATGTGAACGTTACGGCGCGGGAGGCACGGATGGTCGAGGTGGGTACAGGAGGTTCCAGATCCCGCCCGGGCCACCCGTGAACTCGCCGGGGTCGCGGGTCCGGACGGGCTCGAGCTGGGCGGTGACGCTGTAGCGGGGGCCGATCTCGACCTGACCGTTGCGCAGGCGCGTCTGAAAGCGGTCGAGCGGGCGTACCGGGGGGCCGCCGATGACCTTGCCCTGGAAGTCATAGACGCCGCCGTGGCAGGGGCAGATGAAGTTGCCGGCGGCCTCGATGTAGCGGACCGGGCAGCCGAGGTGGGCGCAGCGGGTGGTGATGGCGATGTACTTCGTGTCCTTTTCCATCGGGAAGGTGTCGGGCGCAGCCTCGCGGACGTAGACGGTCGTCTTGCCCGCCTCGCCGATGTCGTCGACGAGCGTGATCACGACCTGGCGGTAGGAGGTCTTGTCGAACAGGTCCGGGGCGCCGACCGCCTCCCACTTCTCGTCGCGCTGGCTGAACACGGGTGCCGCGGCGAAGCCGACGACCGGCAGGGCGATGCCGGCGACGGCGACCCCGCCCACGGCCTGGACGGCGCCCTCGAACAGGCGCCGGCGCGTGACCGTCTCACCGGGGTAGGAGCCCGGGAGGTCGGGATTGCGGAATTCCTCTTCGCCAGAGGAGCCGGATGGAGTCGTCTGGTCAGCCATCTGGAAAGCGTGGGAAGGGTACCGCTTCGGCGAGTTGCGCCATCTGCTCCGCGAAGCCGTGGCGCTCCGCCGTTGCCCGCGCGGCTGCCCGGAGCGGGCCGAGCGCGGTCTCGGGAGCCTGTCGTGCCGCACGCTTGGCGGCCTCGTGGTCGGCCCCGCCGCCCCCGGCGATCGCCGCGCACGCCACCGTCCACAGGGCCCGGGGCAAGGAGCCATCGACCGACGCGCCCGCCGTGTGGGCCTGGGCGCAGAGGCTGATGAGGTCGGCCAGCTCGCCGACCGCGTCCAGGTCCCCGAGCTCGGTCAGGCCCTGCAGGCCCCGGGCGTAGAGGTAGTCGCCACCGAGCAGCGCGAGGTCGGGGTCCGCCGCCCCGACGACACGACCCGGCCCGAAGTGCAACAGGTAGCCCTCGCGAACCGACTCGAGCGCCGCGGCGTACGCGGCGCTCTCGGACGACGTTCGCGGTCCCGCGGCGACGAGGTCGCCAAAGGGCGCGGCCGTCGGGCTCGGTGTGGTCCGGGCCGCGGCGAGCAGGGGAGCCTCGCCAGCCCACTCCGCCACGGTGTCAAGGGCGGCGAGGCTCACTGGGCCACCTCCCGGAAGACCTCGCCGGCGGCTTCGATCGTGCGGTCAATTGCGTCTCCGTCGTGGACCAGCGAGGGGAACCAGGCCTCGAACGGCGAGGGGGGACCGTAGATCCCGCGATCGAGCATGCCGCGCCAGAAGTGGGCGTAGGCCCCGTGGTCGCCGGCGGCAGAGGTGGCGAAATCCGTAACCGGTTCGGACCCGAAGAACGGCGTGAACATGCCGGGCGCGCGCCCGGTCGACAGGGGGACGCCCCAGACCTGGGCCCGATCGAGGATCCCGTCGGCCAGCTGCTCGGAGGCGTCGTCGAGGCGCTCGTAGGCCTCGGCGTCGAGACCCTCCAGCGTCGCCAGGCCCGCGACCATCGCGAGGGGATTGCCCGACAGCGTGCCCGCCTGGTAGACGGGGCCGGCGGGCGCCAGGCGCTCGAGCAGTTTCCGCGGGCCGCCGAGTGCCGCGGCGGGAAGGCCGCCACCGACGACCTTGCCCAGGACCGTGAGGTCCGGCTGGACACCGTAGAGCTCCTGGGCGCCGCCGCGTGCGACGCGGAACCCGGTGATCACCTCGTCGAAGACCAGCAGCGCCCCCGACGCGTCGGCCTGGGCACGGAGGAACTCGAGGAAGTCGCCGGCCGGGGGAACGACGCCCATGTTGGCCGGGATGGGCTCGGCGAGAATCGCGGCGACCTCGTGCTCGGCCAGGGCCCGTTCGACCGCTTCGCGGTCGTTCCACGGGACGACCACCGTGGCGGCCGCCTGGCCCTCGGTGACCCCGGGGCTGGCGGGGATGCCCGCCGTGGCCAGGCCGGACCCGGCCTCGACGAGCAGCCCGTCGACGTGCCCGTGGTAGGCCCCGGCGAACTTGATGACGGTCTCCCGGCTCGTCGCGGCCCGGCCGAGGCGGACGGCGGTCATGGCCGCCTCGGTGCCGGAGCTCGTCATGCGCACCATCTCCACGGAGGGGACGCGGTCGGCCATCTCGGCGGCCAGCAGCACCTCGTGCTCGTTCGGCGCGCCGAAGCTCGTGCCCCGTCCCGCGGCATCACGGACCGCCTCCACCACGGGCGGGTGGGCGTGGCCCCAGATCAGCGGGCCCCAGGAGCAGACGTAGTCGAGGTACCGGTTCCCGTCGACGTCGACCAGCTCGCAGCCCTCCCCGTGGGAGAAGAAGATCGGGTCGCGACCGACCTGGCGCAGGGCCCTGACCGGCGAGTTGACGCCCCCCGGCATCAGGTCGAGAGCCGCTCGGTACAACTCTTGCGATCGGGCGAACGACTCGGCGTCCGCGTCGCGATGGACGGCGTGGGGGTACTCGGTCACCCCCGGATCCTAGGGGAGCGCACGCGCCGGGCTCCCCGGTCTTGGGCGCATCACAGATCAGCGCCGCAGAGCGGCTCGGCCCTGACCGTGTCGCCCACGCGCAGGTCCCGGCGATCGGCCTCCCCGGCCGCCAGCTCCAGCACGCTCGTGGCGGCCCGCCGTCCGGCCATCCTCCACGGTTCGACGCTCGCGCAGATGCCCACGACTCGAAGACCCGCGTCGAGGAACACCACGTCGATGGCAAAGCGCATGAACCAGGTGTGCACCGACCGAGCCGGGCGGAGCCAGACGCCGGTCCCGCGCCGCAGCGCCCGCCGGCCGAGCAGCCCGCGCAGGCGGGCCGGCGGCGTGTCGGCGACCGCGCACCGGGCACAGACGACACCGCGTTCGGTCTCCAGGCGACATACGCGCACGCGGCCTCTCCATCGTCGGGGACACCACTTCAAGGCCGACAGGCCGAACCTTCTCCCCCTCCGTCACCTGCCAGGCGCCCGGGCCGCCCGGGCCGCGCCGTCAAACGCCGCCGTGCTCGTGCTCCCACTGCGCGTAGTCGTCGGTGAAGTAGCGCAGCCGGATCTTCTTGTACTCCGTCGACGAGTACAAGACGGCGCGATCGTCACCGTGCAGCCCGTGGTCGTCAGCGATCCGCTGCAGGATCGCGTCGCATTCCTCCTTGGAGCGACCGTGGGCCATCGTGAACAGCGAGTAGGGCCAGTCCTCGTAGGTGGGTCGCTCGTAGCAGTGCGAGATGCCGCGGACCGACGCCATCTGCGAGCCGACCTCGGCGCGCCTGCCCTCCGGGACGTTCCACACGCCCATGCCGTTGGCGGAGAATCCGGCGCGCCGGTGGTTGAGGATCGCCGCGACCCGGCGCAGGATCTTGCGCTCGACCATGCCCTCGAGGTGGGCAAGCAAGGCGTCGGTCGTCATCCCGACGGCCTCGGCGGCGCTGTCGTACGGGCGGGCCGTGACCTCCATCGGGCCCTGGAGGGCACGGATCACGGCCTTGTCGGTCTCGTCGTAGGGGACGGGCTCGAGCTCGCGGACGGGCACCGGTTCGGGCTGCGGGGCGGCCAGCGCGTCGGTGCCCTTTTCCATCTCTAGGTTCATGTTGATCTTGAAGAGCGTCAGGGTCGGCAGCTGGCGGACCGACTCGGCGCCGGTGAGCCGCTCGAGGACCTCCAGGGTCCCCTGGAGGCCGAGCTCGGAGTCCGGTGGCGTGGCGATGGTGAACCAGAGGTTGAAGTCGTGGTTGCGCAGGTAATTGTGCGAGACCCCGGGGTGCGAGTTGACGATCTCGGCCGGCCGGTGGGGGAACTCTGCGTCGACCCGAGCGGCCACGAGCATCGACGAGTACCCAAGCGCGCGGGTGTCGAAGATCGGGGTGATCTCGCGGATGATCCGATCGTCCACCAGCTTCTGGGTGCGCTCCATCACCTCGGCCAGCGGCACCTCGGCCTCGCGGGCGATGCCCTCGAACGGCTCGGGAACCAGCGCGAAGCTCGACTGCAGGACGTTGAGCAGGCGCTTGTCGGTCTCGTCCAGCGGCCGGGCCGCGCCGTGCTTGCGCTCGCGCAGCTTCGGCTGGGCGCGACGTCCGCTATCGGTCGGCGTTGCGGAAGATTTCACGACAGCCACTGGGCAGCGTCCTTCGCGTAGTAGGTGACGATGATGTCCGCGCCCGCTCGCCGGATCGCAGTCAGGGACTCCAATGCCGCCCGGTCGCCGTCCAGCCATCCTTTGGCCTCGGCCGCCTTGAGCATCGAGTACTCGCCTGACACATGGTACGCAGCGACCGGCATTCCGGTCTCGGTCTTGATCCGCCAGATCACGTCGAGGCAGCTGATGGCCGGCTTGACCATGAGCACGTCGGCGCCCTCTTCGATGTCGAGCCGAGCCTCACGCAGTGCCTCGTCGGCATTGGCCGGGTCCATCTGGTAGCCGCGTCGGTCGCCGAAGGCCGGCGTCGAGCCGGCCGCATCCCGGAAGGGGCCGTAGAAGGCCGAGGCGTACTTGGCGCTGTAGGCGATGATCGGAACGCCCGAATGCCCTTCCTCGTCGAGCTGGTACCGGATCGATCCGACGCGCCCGTCCATCATGTCCGAGGGAGCGACCGCGTCGGCGCCGGCCTCGGCGTGGGAGAGCGCCGTCTTGGCCAGCAGCTCGACCGTCAGGTCGTTGACGACCTCGCCATCGCGGACGATGCCGCAGTGCCCGTGGTCGGTGTACTCGCACAGGCAGACATCGGTGATGACCGTCATCTCGGGGTGCGCGTCCTTGATCGCCCGCACCGCGAGCTGGATGACGCCCTCGGGGTCCCACGCCCCTGAGCCGACGTCGTCCTTGGCGGCCGGGATCCCGAACAGCATCACCGCGCCGACCCCGGCGCCGAGGAGCTCACCGACGTCGTCGATCGCTTCTGAGATCGAGACCCGTTCGACGCCGGGCATCGACTCCACGGGCTCGCGGACCGCTGAGCCCGCCGTCACGAACATCGGGGCGACGAGGTGCCGGGGGCGCAGCTCGGCCTCGCGGACCATCTCGCGAAGAGCCGGATTGGCGCGCAGCCGGCGCATGCGGGTCGTCGGGTAGGACATACCGCCGATTCTACGGCCGCCGAGCCGCAGCACCGGCGGCTACGAGGAGCGAGGATCGATCTTGCGGCGGACCGAGTCCAGGTGTTCGGTGAGTTGACGCTTGAGCATTCGCCACGGCTCGGCCTCCAACCGTCCCGCCGCGACCGCTCGCAGCGAACCGCGCAACTGGTCGCCCAGCGCCGCCGGATCGTCGGTCTCGGGCAGCTCGATCAGCATCTCGGCCGTTCCCGTGGTGATCGACAGGTCAAGCACGACACCGACCCCCGAGAGCAGGTCCAGCGCCGGGCGGTTGGTGGCCAGCACCGTTGCCGTGAAGTGGGTGATCCCTTCTTGGCGGGCGCGCACGGTCAACAGCCGCAGCAGCTCCGAGGCGACGCCACGGCCGTGCCAGTCGTCGACGACCGAGACGGCGACCTCGGCCCGCGACGGGTTGGTGGGCGAGCGGACGTACCGGGCGGCACCGATCCCCTCGCCGGTCTTCTCGTCGCCGGCGAGCAGCGCCTCGTGGTCGTGGTGGTCGACCTCGGTCAGGTACCGCAGCTCGCCACTGTTGAAGTCGTCGGTGCGGGTGAAAAACCGGCGGTAGCGGGACTCGGGGGACATCCGGCGCAGCCCCTCGCTGAGCACCTCCTTGTCCCCGGGGTCGATCGGCCGTACGAGGATCGCGCTGCCGTCACGCAGGACGACGCGCTCGGTGATGGGGGCGTCACCGCTCACGCGAGCCGCCGCAGTCCGAGCCGGGCCAGCGCCGTATAGGCGACGGTGAGGATCGCGAGATGGACGAGGGGCCCCAGCAGCGAATCCCCGCCGGCGGCCAGCGCCGCCTGCATGGCGTCGAAGGCCGGGCGGAACGGGAAGGCCGCGGTAACCGCGCGGAGGACGTCGAGGGTCGTCTCGCCGACCGCACCCGACGGGATCAGGGAAAGGAAGGCCAGCGGGATGGCGACCATGAAGGCCAGCAGCGAGGCGGCGCGCAGGTCTCGGGTGAGCCCGCCGATGGCGGCACCGAGCGCGGCGAAGCCGGCAGCGCCGAACACGATCGCCGCGACCCACAGGGGCAGCCGCGACCATTCGAGCGCGACGAACGGTCCGAGGCCGGCAAAGAGCAACAGGGTCACCGCCAGGGCACAGATCACGCCGAGCACCAGCTTGCCCGTGAGCAGCACGAGCGGCGAGGCGAGACCTCGGCGCAGGCGGCCCAGCGTGTTCTCCTCCCGCTCCAGGGCCAGCGACCCGGCCACGAGCAGGATCGTCACGAACATCAGCGTCACCGTCGCCGCCACAGCGATCGCGAAGGTATCGAGGGCCGGGGCGTCGCCATCCAGCGCCGTCCGCCTGGCCTGGATCGGCTGGGCGATCGAGGCCAGCAGGTCGTCCGCCAGGTCGAGGTTCTCCTGGGCGAGGCGGGCAAAGCGCGCGACCTCGGCGAGCTGCTCGCGCTCCGGCGCATCGTCGGGTAGCGCCTTCTGCGCTTCGGTGACCGCCTGCTCGGCCTTGCGCAGGCCGAGGACCTCGAACCCCTGGCCCAGGAACCGGAAGTCGCCGCCATCGAGCAGGAGCGTGAGGTAGCTGAGGCTGACCGACGTGAACTCGCGCGAGAGGCGCAGGTTGGCCTCGGCCAGCAGGGCGTCGATGCGATCGTCGACGAGCTGCGCCTTGACCGGGTTCTCGCGGTTGACGATCACCTCTACCTGGGGAGCCGTCTTCAGGGCCCCGGAGGCCAGGCCGGCGCGCAGGCGCTCGATGATGTCGGCGGGGACGATCAGGGCGCCGAGCACCTCGCCCGACTGCACCTTGTCGACAGCCTCCGCGCGGGTCTTCACACGAACGACCTCGAGCCGCTGGAACAACTCGTCGCGCGCCTCGAGCAGGTCGAACTTGCCGTTGCCCAGGTTCAGCTCGTCGGACTCGGGCACCTCGTTGAGGAAGGCCACCCGCGGCTTGTCCGGGGCCCTCGAGACCGCGAAGCCGATGAGGACCGCCAGTAGGAGCGGGTAGACCACGAGCAGGCCGACGAGCAGCGGCGAGCGCCGAAGTAGGCGCAGGTCCTTGCCGACGAGAAACCGCAGGGCCCGCCCCGATCGACGCATCAGTGGCCCCGGGCGTGCATGAACCGGACGAACGCCGCCTCGAAATCACCGCGGTCCTCGCCGCCTGAGGAGGCGAGCTCGCGCAGCTCGTCGGCCGTGCCGCAGAACAGGGCTTCGCCGTCGGCCAGCACGAGCAGCCGGTGACCGTTGCGCTCAGCCTCGTAGAGGTCGTGGGTGGTGAACAACACCGCGGTCCCACCGGCCGAGCGGGCACGGACGAACGCCCACAGACGCTCGCGCTGGCGCGAGTCGAGCGCGGCGCATGGCTCGTCGAGCAGCAGGACCGGCGGGTTGCGCAACAGTCCCAGCGCGACGTTGATCCGCTGCTGGTTGCCTCCCGACAGGGTGGCGGCCACGTCGCCTCGCCGGGGGGCAAGCTCGGTCTGGGTCAGCATCTGCTCGACGGCGGCGTCCACGTCGGGCACGTCTTCGAGGCGGGCGAACAGGCGAAGGTTCTCCTCGACGGTCAGCCGCCGGTAGAAAGCGGCCTGCTGAGGCACCCAGCCGATGGCCTCGCGGGCGTCGGGGTCGATCTCTCCGCTGTCGGGCTCCTGCAGGCCGGCGAGGATCGACAACAGCGTCGTCTTGCCCGCCCCGTTGGGCCCGACGATGGCCAGGCGCTCCCCGTGACCCAGCTCGAAGCCCACCCCCGCGAGCGCCGTGCGCGCGCCGTAGGAGCGGCCGAGTCCCCGGACCGCGAGAACCGGCTCACCCGACGGTCCCGGCGGGTCGGGAGGGGCGGAGACCGAGGAGGGATCCATCGCGATCAACGCTAGCGAGCCGAACGGGCCGCGGCGCGCGGCCGCCGGCGGTGGCGGTGGCGGTGGCGGTGGCGATCGTGCAGTTCGGCACACGCGGCCGCGGGCCGTCTAGTCTGGCCTCCGTGCGGATCCTGTTCGTCGGCGACGTGGTGGGGAAACCCGGCCGCCGGGCCTCGGCCCGGGCCCTGCCCGGGCTCCGCTCGGAGCTGTCCGCCGACGCCCTCGTCGTCAACGGGGAGAACACCGCAGGCGGCGTCGGGGTGACGCCGGGGACCGCGCGGGAGCTGTTCGACCTCGGCGTCGACGTGATCACGCTGGGCAACCACACCTACCGGCACCGGGATATCTTCGACTACCTCGACTCCGAGCCGCGCATCATCCGACCGGCCAACTACCCGGCGTCGAATCCGGGCCGCGGCGAGACCGTCGTCGAACTCGACGCGGGCCGGCTGGCCGTCGGCAACCTGATGGGGTCGGTCAACCTCGAGATCGGCCGGTCGCCGTTCCTCGAAGCCGACGCGATGCTCTCGCGCCTCGAGGGCCGGGCCGACGTGACAATGATCGACTTCCACGCCGAGGTCACGAGCGAGAAGGTCGCGCTCGGGTGGTTTCTCGATGGGCGGGTGGCCGCGGTCGTCGGGACCCACACCCACGTGCCCACGGCCGACGGGCGGGTCCTGCCCCAGGGGACGGCCCACATCACCGACGTCGGCATGACGGGCGTGCGCGACAGCGTGATCGGAGTCCGCCCCGACCAGGCGGTTGAGCGCTTTCGCACCCAGCTGCCGATCCGGTACGAGGGAGCAGAGGGCGAGGTGTGGATCAACGCGGTGCTGATCGAGACGACCGAAAACGGCCTGGCCGCATCGATCGAACAAGTGCTCCGGCCCGTTCCCGAGGACTGACAGGGAGCGCTGCCGTCGGCGCGTGCGGCTCCGCCTGCGGGACCGCCGACGGTCCCTCGCCGCCGTCAAGCTCCGGCCCGCAGCGCCGCGGGGCCGCCAGAGCGACGAACACCGCGGGCAGGAACCACACGATGTAGAGGTAGAACCAGTGGTCGAGGGTGATCTGCACCGCGACCAACAGGGCCCCCATCAGCGCGGCGAGCTGCCAGCGGCTCCGGACCCGGGGCCACACGGCCAGCCCCAGGGCGAGGGCGATTGTCAGACCCTGGGCGATCCGTTGCCCGACCTCCCAGTGCCACTGACCCCAGATGCTGAACGGTGATCCGCGGTCGGCCTGGAAGCCGACGGTGCGTTCCCACAGGGTGGCCGGCCCCGGATCGATGAGAGGCCAGGCGTACAACCCGGCGGAGACCACGGCGGCCGCCAGGGCAAAGGCCAGCGTCCCCTTCCACCGCGCCCGTACCCAGGCACCGAACGGCCGGGCGGCGGCGTCCTCGCGGTGGGTGGCCAGCAGCGGCAGCAGGACGAGGGGGGCGAACTTCGTGGCCGCGGCCAGGGCGGCGGTCGCCCCACGTGCCGGGGCCGAACCGGCCGTCAGCAACACGGCGACGATCGCCACCGCGACCAGCGAATCGTTGGCGTTGGTCTCAAGGGCGAACGCCGAGTACGGGAAGGCCGTCCAGGCGAAGGCCAGGGTCACGCCGAGCGCGGTGCCCGCCGAACCGGGCCGCAAGCGGCGGCCGAGCAGCAGCAGGCCCGCCACCACGAGCAGGTCGAAGGCGATCGCCGCGCCGTGTGCGGCCGGCAGGCCGTCCCAGCGGCCACTCCATCCGAGCGTCTCGACGAAGGGCACGTACAGCAGGTAGGCCAGCGGGCCGTAGGTGTCGCCGGCGTGGTTGTCGGACGGGAAGTTGCCGTAGAGCTGGTCGCCCGAGGTGATGAGGTCGGCCCCGATGACGCCCGCGTAGCCGACGTCGATCACGTTGGAGTCCAGGACGTTGAGCACGATCCGGAACCCGAGCAAGAACACCGTGGCGATCGCCATCGGAGGCCACGAGATCGACGGCCTCAACGCCGGACCGCGGCCCCGGACCCCGATCCACAACAGCCGGGCCAGCAGGTAGGCGAGCACCGGGTAGACGAGGGGCACCGACGCGTCGACCTTGGCGAGGTCGAAGAAGGTGTGCGAGATCGAGAACCCCAACAGGACAAGCAGGTCGAGATGCACGATGCGCAGCTTGTGCCGCCAGTCGAGCAGGCCGAAGAAGAAGATCGCGCACAGCGGCAGCCACACCCAGGGGGCGTTGACATGGCGCCCAAAGGCGCCGTTGTAGCCCCGCGCCATCTTCCACGCGACCTGGTAGCCGTCCCACTGCTCGAGCACATCCCCGGTCTTGCCGTCGACGACGACCTCGGCGACCTTGTCGCCGTCGGCGTAGAAGAAGACCTCCCAGCGGACGTTGTCCTTGCGTCGCGCCGTCGGGTTCAGCTCCCCCTTGTCGTCTGCCTGCTTGTGGACCTTCGATGCCTCGCCCGCCGCCTCGATGGCTTCGGCCTCGGACACGCGGTAGCCGTCGGGCGCGTCCAGGTCCGCGCTGATCAGCGGCCCGAGGTGGCTGCTTGCATCCGCGCCGGGGGCGGCGACGGCCGAGGCGGCGGCGACAGCGACAAGCGCGGCCAGCGCCCAGAGCCCGGCCCGGCGAACGACGTATGCCTTGACCTGTGATCCCACCCCTACAGGGTGCCAGCCCGACGGACCTCACCGGGCTGCTCGGACTGCGCGGGCACACCGAAATGGTCGAGCACCACGGGCGCGACGTCGCGCAGCGTCCACTGCTCAGGCTCGCTCGACGGGGTCTGCGGCCCGCACCCGACGAACACCAGCGGGGACAAGGAGTCGCCTGCGTGCAGGGAACCGTGGCTCCCGCCCGGGACGTGGGTCGAGCCGCCCCAGTCCACCGCCTCGTACCCACGGGCCAGCGAGCACAGGATGTCCCCCGAAGACGGTGCGGTCAGCGCCGACCACAGGCGGCCCAGCGCGTCCGGGTACTCGTCGCTGGCAAAGCAGCCGTCGGTCACGGTCCCGGCGAGGACGGCCGGGTCGCCCTCGAGGTCCCACTGCCCGCCGCGGCGGTCGCGCAGGCCGGTGCCCGGGCGGAAGCGCAGGGTGCCCAAGCCGGTCCGCACGACCGCCTCGGCGGACCGTCCGCCCCGCTGGAGTGGATCCGTCGCGCGGCCCTGGCCGTCGGCCAGCCAGGTCACGACATCGACGGCGCGCTGATCGGCGAGCGTCTCGCGAACCCGGCGGTGGGTGAGCTCGCGCCGGCGTCCCTCCCCGAGGACGTAGACCGAGGCGGCGCGCGACGACGGGCTCACCGCCAGCTCGGCGCTCTCGGGACCGCCGGCGGGGTGCCGGACCCGCCAGCGACCGGCGAGCAGGTCGATGACGGCGAACTCCTCGCGCACCGTCGTCTGCGAGTGGTCGGCCATGACGATTACCGCGTACTCGTCGCAGAACGCATCGATTCCGCCGGCCGCCGAGACGAGGCGGGCGAGCTGCTCGTCCGCCCGGGGGATCGAGTCGAGCTGGGCTACCGGGCCGTCGCGGTGGGAGTAGTAGTCGTTGTCGGGCAGCGAGAACAGCAGGAAGTCCACGAGGTCGTTGCGCACGACGTGCTCCCCCACGCACCCCGAGTAGGGGTCGCGGGCGGTCGGGCGGCCAAGCGTCGGGGCGCAGTCGACGCGCCGCGACGCGTACAGCTCCCCGTAGAACAACTCGGTGGGGCCCCATACCGCCCAGCGGAAGTCGGCGGCCCGCACCACACGGCCCATCACGCCCTCGAGGCCCATCTCGTGACGGGTGCGGCCCCGGTAGCTGAGAAACGGCGTGCACGCAGTGCTGACACCGGCGTCCTCGAGGCGCTCGAACACGGTCTCGGCCCGGGGGTTCAGGTGGGCCATGTTCATGTTGTAGACCGTGTCTTCCATGCTGCGCAGAAAGCCGACCGAGCGAACGGCCGCCAGGGAGGAGCCGTACTCGACGTAGCGATCCTCGGCGCGGTGGAACCAGTTCATCGCGGGGATGTGGTGGCGGTCGACGCCGGTCCCCGTGGTGATCGACGCGCAGCAGACCGGCGTGACCGACGGGAACGCCGAGACGCAGTCGGGTATGAGCGTGCCGCGCTCGAGCAGCCCGGCCAGGGTCGGCGCCGTGCCCTCGGCGACGCAGCGCTCGAGCATCTCGGTCTTGAGCGAGTCGATGACGCAGAGAACGAGCTTGCGCGGCACGTCAGTCGCGCAGGACCCGCAGGCCCTCGTACTTGCGACCCGCCTTGCGGCGGCGGGAGATCCACAGGACGATGATGGCAACCAGCGCCACGCCTCCCACGGGCTCGACGAACACCACGAGCGCCGCGAGCGCGAGCGCAACGGCGGCGGCCGTCAACTCGATGAACCCGGCGACCTCGGCATCGGCCCGGCGCCGGGCGCCCGCGATCACCGAACGGATCACCACGTAGGCGATGGCGCCCGCGGCTGCGCCGGCCACCAGGCCGACCCCGGCCGGCTCGCCGCGCTCGGCCAGCGACGCGGCGCCGAACAGCGCCCCGAGCACCACGTGCAGGGCACCGACCACCCCTTCGGGCAGCGCGGCGGGAGGAGACGAGGGATCCGGGCGTGACCGCTCGCGCACGAACACCGACACGTTGAGCCCGAGCAGGATGCCGAGGAACCACACGGACTCCAGGAACACCCAGTCGGTCCCGTCGAAATCGACGCCGACATCGGCGCGGGCGAGCCCCCCGATCAACAGCGGCGGCAGGAACGTGCGGATCCCGGTTGCGACACCGAGCCCGAGCGCCTGGGAGATGGCCATGAACACCATGAACGCGCCGAAGGCTAGAGCCTCGGGGCCCGCGGAGGTCTTCGATCCCGTCACACTGTGCCGATGGCCCCGCCGTCGCAGCGCAGGGGCACGAGCCGGGCCGTCGAATCCACAGGCGTGGGTGACGACCCCGCCAAGCGCCCCGCCCCGCCGTCCGTCCCCGCCCCGCTCCCGGGCGGCGGCCAGTCGGGCTCGAGCTCCGAGGTCGACCGCTACGCCCGCCTGTTCGCCGACCGCGTGCGCGGGATGCGCTCGTCGGCCATGCGCGACCTGATGGCGATCACCGCCCGGCCGGAGATCATCTCCCTGGCCGGCGGACTGCCCGACACCTCGACCTTCCCGCCGGAGACGTTCGCCTCGGTGATGACGCGCGTCGCCCACGAGTCGGTCGCCGCCGCCCTGCAGTACGGGCCGACGGACGGGTTTGAGGAGACCAAGCGCTGCGCCGCCGAGGTCATGGCCGCCGAAGGGATGCGGGTCGACCCGGACGACATCCTGATCACCACGGGCGGCCAGCAGGGGCTGGACCTCGTGGCCAAGACGCTGATCAACCCCGGCGACGTGATCCTCTGCGAAGCCCCCACCTACCCGGGCGCCATCCCGACCTTCTCCGCGTACCAGGCGGAGGTCATCCAGGTCGACACCGACGACGAGGGCATGCAGGTCGACCTGCTCGTCGAGACGATCGAGCGGCTGGCCGCCGAGGGACGGGTGCCCAAGCTCATCTACTCGATCCCCACGTTCCAGAACCCGGCCGGGGTGACGCTTTCCGAAGGCCGGCGGCGCGCACTGGTCGAGGTGGCCCGCAGCCACGGCATCCTCGTCCTCGAGGACAACCCCTACGGCCTGCTGCGCTACGAGGGCGAGCAACCGACGCCCCTCTACGCGCTCGACGGCGGCGCCCACGTGATCTACCTCGGAACGCTGTCGAAGATCCTCTCGCCGGGCATCCGGCTCGGGTGGCTGGTTGCCCCGGGCGCCATCCGCGAGAAGCTCGCCCTCGGCAAGCAGGGCACCGACCTGTGCACCTCGACTCTCACCCAGTTCATGGTCCGCGAGTACTTCAAGTCCGAGCGCTGGCGCGACTACGTCGATGACGTGATCGAGGTCTACCGCGCCCGGCGCGACGTGATGCTCGACGCCCTGTCACGCCACTTCCCGAGCGGTACCCGGTGGGCCCACCCCCAGGGCGGCATGTTCGTGTGGGCCACGCTGCCGGAGTTCATCGACACCTCGGACCTGCTCGCGCGCGCGCTGCGTGAGAACGTGGCCTTCGTGCCGGGCGCGGCCGCCTACGTGGACGGGCGTGGGCGCAGCTCCATGCGCCTGAACTTCTCGGGCTCCGATGCCGACGAGATCCGCGAGGGCGTCCGGCGTATCGGGCGGGTGATCGCCGAGCAGGTCCGCCTGTACGAGACGCTGACCGGCACCCCTCGCGAGCCGGAGCCCGAGCCGGGCCCGGGGGGAGAGATCCTCCCGCTGGCCCGCCGGCGTCGGCGGTCGTGAAGGTCGCGGTTCTCCAGGGCGGCCCGTCGCTCGAACGTCTGGTGTCGCTGCGCTCCGGGGCACGCGTTGCCGACGCCCTCGCCCGGCTCGGCCACGACCCGGTCGAGATCGACGTCGGCCCCGACCTCGTGCGCCTGCTGGCCGATGACCGCCCCGACGCCGCCTTCGTCGCGTTGCACGGCCGCGGCGGCGAGGACGGGACCGTGCAGGAGCTGCTGGAGATCCTGGAGATCCCCTTCACCGGTCCCGGGGTCGCCTCGTGCATCAACTGCATGGACAAGGTCCTGGCCAAGCACGCCCTGCGCCAGGCCGGCGTGGCCACGCCCGACTGGGTGTCGTTCTCCGAGGCCGCCTTCGAGGGGCTGGGCGCCGGAGACGCGCTGGGGGCGATCGAGGCACGCCTGGGGATGCCGCTGGTGGTCAAGCCTGCCAGGCAGGGTTCGGCCCTGGGGGTGAAGTTCGCCTCCTCTCCCGCCGAGGTCCCCCAAGCCCTGGTGGCGGCGTTCTCCTACGACGACAAGGTCCTGCTCGAGCAACACGTGTCCGGGCGCGAGCTGGCCGTGAGCGTCGTCGGTGACGAGCCGCTGCCGGTCGTCGAGGCGATCCCGCAAGAGGAGGACTTCTACGACTTCGCGTCCCGGTACGACCCGGGCCGGACCGAGTTCCGCTGCCCGGCCGAGCTCGGCGGCCGCGAGGCGGAAGTCCGCGATACCGCGGTGGCGGCGTACCGAGCCCTCGGATGCGCGGGGTTCGCCCGCGTGGACATCATGCTCCCGGCCGGTGAGCCCGCCCAGGTGCTGGAGGCCAACGCCATCCCGGGGCTCACCGAGATGAGCCTGCTCCCCCGGGCCGCCGAGGCGGCGGGGCTGGGATTCGACCGGTTCGTCGCCCGGGCGCTGGAGCTGGCGCTCGATCCGGCCGCTCGCTAGTCGTGACAATGATGTTCGCCGTATATGCGGAAAGGCCGCGAACACCATCCACCCTGCTCCCTAGTATTGGCACCGTGAGCGAAGCACACGCATCCGAGGTCGAGCGGACCCTGCTCTACGTCTCCGAAGCACGCGAGCGGGCCGGGAAGGCCGTCCAGCAGCTGGAGCGCGACCAGGCGCCGGCACACATCGTCGAATCGATGCGGACGACGGAACGGACGATGGCCGACGAGCACCGGCGACTGTTGCAATCGACGTTCTACGCCGTCCCTGCCGACCAGGAGTCGCTCGCGGTCTAGACGTCGGTGGCGATCACCGGCGACCAGATCCGCTCGAACCTCGCGCAGCTCGCTGCGCGGTGGGACGCCTACTCCGGTTCGGAGAAGGCCGAGGCCCAGCCGTTTCTCGAGCAGCTGTTCGCGGCCTACGGCACCGACCGGGCAGCCGTCGGTGCCGAGTTCGAGAAGAACATCGGCGCCGGATTCGTCGATCTCCTGTGGCCCGGACGGTGCCTGTTCGAGATGAAGGCGCCGGCCGAGGCCGGCCGGCTCTCCAAGCACCGCAAGCAGGCCCTGGGGTACTGGGAGAACGCCGCCGATCCGGCCGCCGGCGTTCCGGCCCCGCAGTGGGTGGTGCTGTGCGCCTTCCACCGGTTCGAGATCTGGGAGCCCGGGAGGTTTCCGCAGCAGCCGCGGGCGTCATTCGACCTCAAGGAACTGCCCGAGCGCCGCGACGCACTGCGCTTCTTGGCCGGCGACCAGCCGGTGTTCATCGGCGACCACCAGGCGGTCACCCGCGAGGCCACCGAACGGGTCGCCCAGCTCAGCCGCTCCCTGGGCGAGCGACGCGAAGGCGGCCCCGACGTGCGGCGCGACTTCATCTTGCAGTGCGTGTGGTGCATGTTCGCCGAGGACCTGGGCCAGATCCCTGGCCACGCCTTTACCCAGGTTCTCGACGGGTTGCTGACCCAACCCAACCGATCGAGCCTCGACGACCTCGGGCGCCTGTTCGAGCTGCTCGGCGACAGCTCGCAGAACCGGCCGGCCGAGGGGATGTACGCCAAGGTGCCCTACGTCAACGGCAGCTTGTTCCGCCAACCGGCCCGCCTGCACCTCGAGCGCACCGAGCTGGAGCTGCTGCGCGAGGCAGCGCAGGAGAACTGGCACAAGGTCGAGCCCTCGATCTTCGGCTCGCTGCTCGAGAACGCACTGGGTCATGACAAGCAGTGGGAGCTCGGTGCCCACTACACGCACGAGGCGGACATCCTCAAGATCCTCGAGCCGACGATCATGCGGCCCTGGCGTGAGCGCATCGAGAACCTCGGCTCGCTGGCCGAGGCGCACCAGGCGCAGAACGAGCTGCTCGACTTCGTGGTGCTCGACCCGGCCTGTGGCTCCGGAAATTTCCTCTACCTCGCCTACCGAGAGCTGCGCCGTATCGAGGCGCGGCTGGCCGAGCGGGTCGACGAGTTCACGGCAAAGGGCGGACACAGCCCCCAGACGGGGCTGTCGGCGTTCTTTCCCCTGACCAACATCCGGGGCCTCGAGATCGACCCCTTCGCCGTCCAGCTCGCCCGGGTCACCCTGTGGATGGGCCACAAGCTCGCCGTCGACGAGCTCGGCCTCAGCGAGCAGACCCTTCCGCTCGCTGATCTATCGGGCATCCGTCAAGCAGACGCCTTGGCCGTCGAGTGGCCCGCGGCGAACGCAATCGTCGGCAACCCTCCCTACCACGGCTCCCAGAACCTGCGACGCGAGCTCGGGGACGAACGGGTCGAGTGGCTACGCCAGACGTTCGACTGCGGCGTCAAGGATCTCTGCGTCTACTGGTTCCGCCTCGCCGCGGATCAGATGCGCCCCGGGGATCGAGCCGGCCTGGTCGGGACCAACTCCATAGCCCAGAACCGCGCGCGGGACGCGAGCCTCAACTACGTCGTCGAGCAGGGCGGCGTGATCACCGACGCGGTCTCGACCCAGCCGTGGCCGGGCGATGCGGTCGTAGAGGTCAGCATCGTCAATTGGGTCCAAGGACCCAACGAGCAGCCAGCTGAGTATCGGCTCGACGGAGAGATGGTGCGAGGGATCAACACTCGGCTGCGCGAATCGCTGATCGCCGTCGAGGAGTACGAGCGCTTGAACGCGAACCGGGGCCTAAGCTTTCAGGGGCCGATCCCTGTTGGGGACTTCTACCCTCGAGCGACCCGAGGCACTCTCGATGTTGGCCCGCACGGACGCGGACTACACGCAGGTTGTCCGGCAGTACCTGGACGGCGAGGACATTGCCGATCGCCCCGACCAAGGCCCGCGCAGGTACGTGATCGACTTCGGCGATGCCTCGCTCGAGGAGGCGGCAGACTTCCCGGCGGCCCTGGAGCTCGTAAGGGTCCGAGTCAAACCGAAACGAGACCTCAACCGACGAAAGACACGCCGCGAGCGGTGGTGGCAGTTCGGCGAGAAGGCAGTCGGCCTCCGCGCCGCGGTTGCCCCGCTCTCGCGCTTCATCGCGGCGAACGCTCAAGGGAAACGGTTTCTCTTCACCTGGCAGCCCCAACCAGCTGCTTCGAGACCTTTCCCTGGCTTCAGCCGGGCGCCGACGTTCGGGCTGAGATCGGGAGGATCTCGGCCGAGCTGATCGAGGTGCGACAGGGCATCTGTGCCGACCGGCAGATCGGACTCACCACGCTTTACAACCGACTCGACGATGGAGCGCACGCTGGGCTGCGCCGGCTCCACGAAGTGCTGGACCGCGCCGTAGCCACAGCCTACGGCTGGCCTGGCGAGGTCGCGAACGACTCGCTGGAGCTGCGCCGGCTTCTCGCCGAACTGCACGGACAGATCGTGGCCGGACAGCCGTACCCGGGTCCGGGCTGATCGCCAGCGCGAACCGCGCGCAGACGCGTCGCGCAGGCAGCCCGCTGGCTCCGCGGGGACTGCGAGGCGGGGCCGGGATTCGATCTGACAAGTCCGCCGGCGCAGCTCAGGGCGGATCCCGGCCCCGCCCCAACCACAACCCCAAGCCGTTCTCGGGCTAGTTGTCCTCCGCGTCCTCGCCGGCGAAGTCCTCGGGGGTCACCGAGTCGAGGAAGTCCTTGAACTTCTCAACGACCTCTTCGGTGTCCTCGACCTCCTGCTCGAACTCGATCCCGGACTCGGCGATGACGTCTTCGTGGGCGAAGATCGGGGCCTGGACACGGACCGCGAGCGCGATCGCATCGGACGGACGGGAGTCGATCTCGACCTCCGTTCCGTTGACCGAGAGCGTGATCGAGGCGTAGAAGGTGTTGTCGCGCAGCTCGGTGACCGAGACCTTCTCGCAGGACGCGTCGAGTTCGTCGAGCACCTGGCCGAGCAGATCGTGGGTCATCGGCCGCGGCGTCGACGATCCCTGGAGCTTCATGAGGATCGCGGCCGCCTCGGGGTGGCCGATCCAGATCGGCAGGAACTTGTTGCCCTCGACCGTCTTCAACAAGACGATCGGCTGTTTGCCGACCATGTCGAAGCTGACACCGTAGATCTGCATCTGCTGCACGGGAGACCTTTTCTCGGCGCGGAGGCATGGCCCTCCACAGTGCGGCGATTATAGGCTCGGCCCGGCCCGGCCTCGCCCGTGCGTCGAGGCCAGGTGATCCGAACAGGTGCTGGCCGCGGCGAGTGGTCCGACAGCCCCGGGAGCCGATGGGCGATCCTGGACTCGAACCAGGGACCTCCTCCTTATCAGAGAGGCGCTCTAACCGACTGAGCTAATCGCCCGCGACGGCGCATGGTAGCGGCCGGGGTGAGAGCCGGTCAGGCGTCGGTTGACCGCACGGCCGGTCCGCCCCGGGGGGAGGTCAGACGGGCGACAGCCGTAGCCAGCTCGGTGAGGTCCCCGCACCGCAGCTCCGCAACGGCGCCCGAGTCCGACACACGCACCCGGACCTCGGTCCCGGCGACCGACCCCAGGCGGTCTTCGACCGTGAGGCGCAACTGCTCGGCGTCGGGGTCGGCCAGCTCGCGTCGGGGGCGGGAGCGCCGCCGTCGTGCTCGTGGCTCCTCGCCCCGGGCACGGCGCTCGGTCTCGCGCACGGACCAGCCCTCCTCGGCCGCCTGGCGGGAGAGAGCGATGCGCCGAGCCTGACCGGACGCGACGAGGATGGCCCGGCCGTGGCCCTCGGTCAGCACCCCAGCGGACAGCTGCTCCAACGCCTCCTCGGGGAGCTCCAGCAGGCGGATGAGGTTCGACACCGCGCTCCGGCTGCGGCCGACCCGATCGGCGAGCTGCTCGCGCGTGAGGCCGAGATCCTCGACAAGGGTGGCGCAGGCCCGTGCCTCCTCGACCGGGTTGAGGTCCTCGCGGACCATGTTCTCGACGAGGGCAGCCTCGAGCCGATCGCCCTCGTCGTGGTCGCGGACGAGAGCGGGGATCCGTTCAAGCCCAGCCATGGTGGCCGCTCGCCAGCGGCGCTCGCCGGCGACTATCTCGTACGTGCCCCCGGCCAGGGGTGTAACCACGATCGGCTGCACCAGGCCGGCCTGGTCGATGGAGCGGGCGAGCCGGTCCAGGGCGTCGGGCTCGAAGCGCCGGCGCGGCTGGTTGGGGTTGGGCCGGACCAGCTCCACCGGCAGCTCACGCAGCTCGGGATCGTCGCGATCAGCGGCGTCGGGGAGGATCGCGGACAGGCCTCGGCCGATGCCTCGATCAGCCACGGCCGCCAACCACCTCTCGGGCCAGGGCGGCGTACGCCGTGGCTCCCGGGCTGTCGGGCGCGTGAAGGCCGATCGGGCGGCCGTAGCTCGGTGCCTCTGCCAGCCGCACGGTCCGTGGGACGACGGTGTCGAAGACCAGTCCGGGGAAGTGCTCGCGCAGCTCGCGCTCGACGTCACGGGCCAGGCGGGTCCGGTGGTCGTGCATGGTCAGCAGCAGCCCATCGACCGTGAGGCGCGGATTGAGCTCGCGCTGGATCAGGCGCACCGTGTCGAGGAACTGGATGAGCCCGTCGAGCGCGAGGAACTCGGACTGGACAGGGACGATCACCGTGTCGGCGGCGACCAGGGCATTGACCGTGATCGGCCCGAGCGAGGGCGGGCAGTCGAGGACCGTGATCCCGAAGCGCTCGCGCACGGGGCCCAGGCTCTCGCGCAACCGGTGCTCGGAGCCCTCCATCCGAGGCAGCTCGACCGTCGCCCCGGCGAGGTCGCGGCCGGCGGGGACCAGCCACAGGTTGTCCGGCCCGGCCGGACGGGCCGACTCGGCCACCGTGCTCGAGCCGATGAGACAGTCGTAGGTCGAGGGGCGCAGGTCGCGGGCGACACCGAGCGCGGTGGTGGCGTTGCCCTGGGGGTCGAGATCGACGAGCAGGGTCTGGTCGCCCGCCTTGGCCGCGAAGGCCGAGACGTTGACGGCGGTGGTGGTCTTGCCGACCCCACCCTTCTGGTTGGCGATGGCGTAGACGCGGCTCATGGAGGCGCGCACCGACGGAGGCAACGCGTCCACCCAAGATAGAGGCGGCCCGGGTCGGAACCGCACCCGTGCGCACTCGCGCGCACATTCATTCGCGGCCGAACGGCCGCTTGGCGGCCATGCCCGGGCGCCGGGGCAGATCCGCCGGGGTCGGCCCGGTCTTGCGCAGCACGTGGAGGTGGCGGTTGCGTGACCCCTCGAAGGGGGTCACGGGCACGATCGCCTCGGGGGCCATGGCCAGCCGGTCGGCGGCCCGGACCGCGCGGGTTTCGTCTTCGGCGTCGCGGGTGCCCTTCCATGCAATGAGGGTGCCGCCCGCCTGCAGGAGCGGGGAGGCGAGCTCGGCCAGCACGGCCAGCGGACCGACCGCCCGGGCCGTGACCACGTCGTAGGCCTCCCGCCCTGCGCCGGCGCCGAACTCCTCGGCACGGGCGCAGAGCACCGCGCAGTTGGACAGGCTCGCCGCCCGGATCGCCTCCTCGCAGAAGGCGCACTTGCGCGCGATCGATTCGACGAGATCCACGTGGGCGGCGGGCACCGCCGCCGCGAGCGCCAGCCCTGGGAACCCGGCGCCGGCGCCGATATCGGCGATCCTCGCAGGACCGGGCTCCAAGAGTCCGGCCTCGACGGCACTCAGCGAGTCCGCCACGTGGACATCCCATGCCCTCGCCGGATCACGGACGCTGGTCGGGGCGCGACGCGGCTCCAAGAGCTCGACCACGTCGGTCATCGCCGCGACCGCCGAGGCGTCCAGCAGGCGGGCCGAGAAGGTCAACCGGCGATCAGCGGAGCGACGACGAGCACACGATGGGGGTCTTCCCCTTGGCTGAACGTCTCGATCCCGGTCTGCTCGGAGAGGAACCGGTGGACGGCCTTGCGTTCGCTCGCCGTCATCGGCTCCAGCTCGACCTCGTGGCCGGTCTCGCGCGCTCGGCTTGCGGCCGCTCCGGCCGTGCGCTCGAGCTGCTCCCGGCGCCGCTCCCGGTACCCGGCCGCGTCGACCGAGACGTGCTTGCGCTCCCGCAGACCCCGGAAGGCGATCTGGAAGCACAGCAGCTGGATCGCGTCGATCGTCTGCCCACGACGGCCGATCAGCAGACCGAGTTCGGGTCCGGAGATCTCCGCCTCGATCCGCTCCTCGTCCTCACGGACCTCGACGATGCCCTCGATCTCTAGGCGTGCCAGGAGCTCCTCGAGGGTGGCGCGAACCCGCGCGGCCGGCTCGTCGGGTCGAGCGGACTCGGCCGGGCTGGAGGCGGGGTCGGTCACGGGCACAATCCTACGCGTCGGGTCGGGGCTGGGCGCGGCCGTCAGCGGCGCTTGCCGGAGCGCTGCTTGCGCTTCTTGCGCGGGGGAGGTGGCGGGGCCTTGGCCTCGGCCTTGCGCTCCTCGATCTTCTCCTGGATATCGGGCGGCGGCGCCAGCTTGCGCACGACCGCCTGCTGGCCGATGGTCCAGGTGTTGGTCGTGATCCAGTAGACGATCAACCCGGCGGGGAAGCGAACGATGAAGGGCAAAAAGACAAACGGGAGCGCAAGCATGATCGTGCGTTGCGTCTTGTCGGTCGCCGCGGTGAGCATCACGAGGCTCGAGGCCAGCTGGGTGCCGGTGTAGAGCACCATGAGGACGACGAGCTCGCCGCCGGTCGCGATCTTGTCCAGGGCGTCGATGAACAGCCACCCCTCGGTGCCGCCGGCTCGAACCGTACCCTGGATCCGCTCGGTGAAATCGGGGCTACGCAGCGCGTAGAACAGGGCGATGAAAACCGGGAACTGCAGCAGCAGCGGCAGGCAGGACGCGAACGGGTTGACGTTGTTGTCCTTGTAGAAGCTGATCATCTCCTGCTGCAGACGCTGCTTGTCGTCCTTGTGCTTTTCCTGCAGCTCCTTGAGCTGCGGCTGCAGGGCCTGCATGGCCCGCATCGAGCGGATCTGCTTGATCGACAACGGCAGGATCAGCGTCCGGACCACCACGGTCACGGCGACGATCGAAAGGCCCCACCCGAAGCCGAGTTGGTCGTGGCAGAAGTCCATGACCGCGAGCGCGGCACGGGCGAGCGGGTCGAGGGGTCCGGCGATGGCGAGCGGGCCGATCACGCTGCGGCCTCCCGGTGGTCGCTGTCCGGAGGGTGGGACTCGCGGAACAGCGTCCTGTTCGCGACAGGGTCGAGACCGCCGCGGCTGAACGGGTTGCACCGCACGATCCGCCAAGCGCCGAGCATCGACCCACGCACGACACCGAGCTCGTCGATTGCCTCCTCGGTGTACGCCGAACACGTCGGTTCGTACCGGCATCGGCGGGGAAGCGCAGGAGAGACCCGGCGGTAGACGCGGAGCGGCAGAAGCACGACGGCGCGAACACCCCGTTTCACGTGAAACGGCGGCGAGGGCCTCCGGACCGCACCGACCTCCTCGACGGTTCCTTCACGCCTATCGCGTTTCACGTGAAACGCCCGCCGGCCGCGTCAATCGCCTCCGCCAGGGCATCGCGGGCCCCGGACAGCCCGGCGCGCTCGATGACGGCCTTGATGTCGGGACGGGCAACGATGACGTAGTCGTGGCCGGAAGGGACCGTGCCGGCCAGCTCCCAGAAGGCCTCACGAAGCACGCGCTTGACCCTGTTGCGATCCGTCGCGCCGCCGACCTTGCGGCTCACCGACACCCCGAGCCGCGGATCGTCGCCGTCGTCGTCGCCCTCGCGCGGGAAGCCGTAGAGAACGAGCAGGCGGGTGGCCTCCCCGTGTCCCTTGCGGTACACGCGCTCGAACTCGGCGCTACGCGACAGGCGCCGGCGGCGACCACTGCCTCCGGGGCCGGCTGCGCTCACGACTAGGGGGTCAGGCGCTTGCGGCCCTTGGCGCGCCGGCGCCGAATGATTTCCCGGCCGCCCCGGGTCCGCATCCGGCCCCGGAATCCGTGGGTACGTGCGCGCTTGCGCTTCTTGGGCTGGTAGGTCCGCTTCACGAGCGGGCCAGTATACGGCGGATCGCGCCCGTGTGGGCGGCGGTCGAGAATCACCGGCGGATCGCCTTTTCCCGCGATTTCCGACCTCGGCGACGCCGCCCGCGGGCGGCTCGGATCTCCGTTGCTATATTCGCCGCGCGCCGCCACTGGCAGGCTTGGCCGGCGCACTTCTCTCCAACCGTCGAAGGGGGACGCGCCTCACCGTGCGGCCAGATCTGCATGCCGATTGGCAGGCCGTCCAGGGCCACCTCGAGACCTGCGTTCCGCGGTCGACCTACCACCACTGGCTCGAGCCCATGGCCCCGGTCGGATCCCGCGGATCGCTGCTGTATCTCGCCGCCCCCAGCGCCACCCGCGCCTGGGTCGAGCGTCGATACGCCGAGCTGATCCAGCACTCGATGGCGGCCGTGGGCTGTCGGTTTACCGAGATCGCCATCCTCACCTCTTCCGACCAGCCGCCCGACGACCGGCCGGCCGACGACCCCACCGGGCTGACCCTCAACCCCAGCTACACCTTCGACACGTTCGTCATCGGCGACGGCAACCGGATCGCCCACGCCGCCGCCCTCGCCGTGGCCGAGCGTCCCGGCCAGGCGTACAACCCCCTCTTCCTCTACGGACCGCCCGGCCTCGGCAAGACCCACCTCATGGGCGCCGTGTCCTCGTACCTCGCGGCCCACGCCCCCACGGTCTCGGTCCATTACACGACCGCCGAGGCGTTCACGAACGAGTTCCTCGGAGCACTGCACGGCGGTGGCGCCGACCGGTTCAAAAACCGCGTGCGCGGCGTCGACGTCCTGCTCATCGACGATGTCCAGTTCCTCGAGAACAAGCCCCGCACCGAGGAAGAGTTCTTCCATACGTTCAACGCCCTCCACGAGGCCGGCAGCCAGCTGATCCTCTCCGCCGACCGCTCGCCCCAGGATCTCTCCGACCTCGCCCAGCGCCTGCGAGACCGGTTCGAATGGGGCCTCATCGCTCCCCTCGGCGCCCCGGACCTCACCACTCGCACCACGGTCCTTCGCAAGCTCGGTCAGCTACGAGGGGTCGCGCTCGACAAAGAGACCGAGGCTGTCATCGCCGGCCGCGTCACCGACAACCTCCGCCGACTGGAGGGCGCCCTCACGCGCCTGCTCGCCTACGCCTCGCTCACCGGCCGCGACCTTGACGCAAACCTCGCCGCGGAGATCGTCCCGGCCGAGCAGCCACCGGCCGATACGACCGACGAGCTGGTCACCCGCATCACCGAACTGACCGGACGGCGAATGGAGGTGGACCCGGAGGCTCTGCGCGGGCGGGCGCGCAGCGCCCGCATCACCCTCGCGCGCCACATCGCCATCTACCTCACCCGCGAGCTCACCGATCTCTCGCTCCCCGGCATCGGCGGCGCCTTCGGGGGCCGGGACCACAGCACGGTGCTCAGTGCGATCCGCAAGGTCGAGGCGCGCCGGCAGGAAGACCCCGAGACGTCCTCGCTCATCGACGACCTCCGTGTGGAAGCCGGTGGATGACGGCCCCGCGGTCGGCGTCACGACCGCCCGCGGTGCGAGAATGTCATCTGCCCACAGCTCCCTCCACATGGCCGATCGCCGATACTGACGGCGGTTGAGGGCGTTTCCCACCCTTTCCCCACCCCTTACGACAACTCGAAGATCTCCAATTGATGAAGCTCGTCATTGACAGCGACACACTTTCCCGCCGGTTGCAGCTCGCCGCCCGGGCGCTTTCGACCCGGACGGGCATCCAGGCCCTGGCCGGAATCGTCATCGAGCCCGACGGAGACAGCGCGGTCCTCAAGGCGACCGACATGGAGATCGCACTGCGGGTGCCCCTGGAGGCCCGTGTCGACAACGGCGAGCAGATCCTCGTACCAGGCCGTCTCCTGCTCGATGTCGTTCGCGCTCTTCCCTCGGGAGAGGTGACGCTCGAGACGGGGCCGGATGGACGGGAGCTGGAGATCGCCGCCGGCTCGGCCCAGTTCCGACTTCGCACGCTCTCTGCCGACGACTTCCCCCGGCTGCCCGATCCCGCCGCCGATCCGATCCTGCTCCCCGCCGCCGAGTTCGTCGACACCATCGATCGTGTGGCGCGTGCTGCCTCACGTGATGAAGCCCGGCCCATCCTCACCGGCATCCACGTGATCTCCGAGGGCACGAGCCTGACGATGGTCGCAACCGACAGCTACCGGCTGGCGGTCAAGACCACCGAGCTCGATTCCGAGCCGGCGGGGTCGCTCGAAGCCACGATTCCCGCTCGCGCCCTCCGGGAGCTCAGCCGCCTGGTCGGGCAGGAGGGCGCTGATGAGGTGCGCGTCTCGATGCTCGGCAACCAGGTCGTTTTCGAGGCGGGCGGATGTCTGCTCTCGTCGCGTCTGATCGAAGGTCAATTCCCGAACTACCGGCAGCTGCTGCCCGAGAACTACGAGCACGAGCTGCGGTTGCCGCGCGAGGAGCTCGTCGAGGTCGTGCGACGCATCAGCCTTCTCGCCCAGAAGAACGCGCCGCTGCGCCTCGCCCTGAGCGAAGGCGAGCTGACCGTGTCGGCCGAGACGCCCGACATCGGCGAGGCCCGCGAGTCGGTGCCCGTCGGGTTCTCCGGCGAACCGATGGAGATCGGGTTCAACCCGGAGTTCCTCCGCGAGGGGATCGAATCGGTCCAGGCCGACGAGCTGGCCCTCCAGCTGATCTCCTCCTTGCGCCCGGGCCTGTTGTCGGGGGTCGGGGTCGAGGACTACCGGTATCTCGTGATGCCGATCCGCCTCAACGTCTGACGACTGCCCCGTCGGCCGAGACGCCGTGCCCGCATCCGCCATCGGGCCCCGGGTCGTCTCGCTCCAGGCCCTGGGGTTTCGCAACCTCGATCCGTTCGCCGCGCAGCTCGGCGACGCCGTCACCGTGGTCCACGGGCCGAACGGGGCGGGAAAGACCAACCTCATCGAGGCGTTGTACTTCGCCTTCACGGGACGATCTCCGCGCGGCGCCCCCGACCGGGAGCTGATCGCCTTCGGCGCCGAGAGCGCCCGGAGCGAGGTGGCCGTGCAGACCGAGGCCGGCCCCCGACGGTTCGCGGCGGCGGTGCTGCGCGGCGAGGGCAAGCGGCTGCAGGTCGACGGAGCCACCCGGCCCACGGCCGCCGGCCTCGACGAGCGGCCTGCCTTCAGTGTCTTTCTGCCCGAGCGCCTGGAGCTGGTCAAGGGTGGCCCCCGCCACCGGCGCGGCCACATCGACCTGTTCGTGGCTGCCCGGTGGCCGGCCCGTGCCGACCTGCGCAGCCGCTACGGCCGGGCGCTCGCGCAGCGCAACGCGCTGGTTGCCCGCTCGGGCGGAGGTGGCGGCGAGTGGGACGTGTGGGAGCAGGAGCTGTCGGCAGCGGCGGTCGACTTGGCGGGCACCCGCGCCGAGGCGGTGGAGGCACTGTCCGAGCCGTTGCGCGAGCTCGGGGAACGGCTCGGCCTGCCGGCGCGGCTGTCGCTTCGCCATCAGAGCTCGGTGGGCTCGATGACCGCCGAACAGGTGGCCGCCGAGCTCCGCAACCGGCGTCCGCGTGACGCAGCGCGCGGCTTCACGACGCTCGGACCACACCGTGACGAGATCGATCTCCGCCTCGATGATCGCTCCCTGCGGTCCTACGGCTCGCAGGGCCAGCAGCGGATGGGCCTGCTCGCCCTCCTGCTTTCCGAACGGCGCCTGCTTGCCGAGACGGCGGGATCCCCACCGGTGCTGTTGCTCGACGATGTGTTGAGCGAGCTCGATCCCGATCGCCGGCGGTTGCTCGTCGGCGAGGTGGCGGACAACGGGCAGTGCGTGCTGACGACGACCGAGCGGTCCATGGTGCCCGACGCGGACGTGCACGCGGCCATCGCGGTGGACGGCGGAGCGGTGCGCACCTTCGAGGAGGCGGCCTAGGTGCCTCGCCGGCGAGCCCCGCGGCGGGCCGCGGAGGCAATGCGTGCGGTGCTCGGAAACCAGGCGCCGAGGACGACCCTCGCGGCCGTGCAGGCCCACTGGGCGGCGGCGTGCGGTGAGCAGATCGCCCGGTTCGCGCGCCCCGTGCGCGAGCAGTCGGACGGCACCGTCGTGGTGGCCTGCGAGTCCGCCGTGTGGGCAGCCGAGCTCGATGGGCTGCGCACGGAGCTGCTCGCCGCCTTGAGAACGGCGATCGGCGAGAGCGCCCCGCCGGATCTGCGGTTCGTCGTCGAAGAGTGATCACCCCGCACCCTATGACGCGTTTTCCGCATGAACATGCGGGATTCGCCCGTACTGACCGGGGGGTCCGGGGGGTCGGCTTGGTATCCTGACCAGGTACCGATCGCACCCTGGCACGCCCAGGACACGCGAGGTGAACGCGCGGCACCAGGCGCCCGTTTTCGCCGCGACAGCCCTGACGGAAGGAAGCACGTGGCAGCAGATCCCGGCCAGACCGGAGAGTCAGGCGGTAGCCCCCAGCAGGGGAGCTACGAGGCCAAGGACATCACGGTCCTGGAGGGCCTCGAGGCCGTGCGCAAGCGGCCAGGCATGTACATCGGATCGACCGGCCCGCGCGGGCTGCACCACCTCGTCTACGAGGTCGTCGACAACTCCGTCGACGAGGCACTTGCCGGCCACTGCAGCGAGGTCGTGGTCACGCTCCACCCCGACGGTCGCTGCTCGGTGTCCGACGACGGACGCGGCATCCCCGTCGACATGCACGAGCAGGAAGGCCGTCCGGCCGCAGAGGTCGTGCTGACCGTCCTGCACGCGGGCGGGAAGTTCGGCGACGGCGACGGCTACAAGGTCTCCGGTGGCTTGCACGGCGTCGGCGTCTCGGTCGTCAACGCCCTCTCCGATCAGCTGCACCTGGAGATCCGGCGTGACGGCGCGGTGTGGACCCAGGACTACGAGCGCGGCCGGCCGCTGGCCGGGTTTACCAAGGGCGAAAAGACCAAGGAGACCGGAACGACGATCACGTTCCTGCCCGACTCCGAGATCTTCGACGAGCTCGACTTCGACTTCGACACGCTGCGCGAGCGGCTGCGCGAAACGGCGTTCCTCACCCGCGGTCTTCGGGTTTCGCTCGTGGACGAGCGGGGCGAGAGCGAGCGGATCGACTTCCGCTACGAGGGCGGCATCGAGGACTTCGTCCGCCACCTCAACGAGAGCAAGGAGGTCATGCACCGCGATCCCGTCTACTTCAGCACCGAAAGTGACGATGGCGAACTCGAGGTTGCGATGCAGTGGAACGGCACCTACCAGGAGTCGCTGTTCTCCTTCGCCAACAACATCAACACGCACGAAGGCGGCAGCCACCTCTCCGGTTTCCGCGCCGCCCTTACCCGCACGCTCAACGCCTGGGCCCGCGAGCACGGCCTGCTCAAGGAGAAGGACTCGAACCTCTCCGGCGAGGACTGTCGCGAGGGCCTGACCGCGGTCATCTCCGTGAAGCTGGCCGATCCGCAGTTCGAAGGCCAGACCAAGACCAAGCTCGGCAACCCCGGCGTCAAGGGCGCGGTCGAGGAGGCGGTCAACCGGCGCTTCGCCGAGTTCCTCGAGGAGAACCCGGCGGAAGCGCGCAAGATCATCACCAAGGCCGTCTCGGCCTCGCGCGCCCGCGAGGCGGCCCGCAAGGCGCGCGACCTCACACGCCGCAAGTCCGCCCTGGAGAACTCCACCCTTCCCGGCAAGCTCGCCGACTGTGCGGTCAAGGACCCGCGGGACGCCGAGCTGTTCATCGTCGAGGGCGACTCGGCCGGCGGCTCGGCCAAGCAGGGTCGCGAGCGGGCCACCCAGGCGGTTCTCCCCCTGCGTGGCAAGATCATCAACGTCGAGAAGAGCCGGATCGACAAGGTACTCTCGAACACCGAGATCCAGGCGCTGATCACCGCAATCGGCACCGGCATCCACGACGAGTTCAACCTCGAGGACCTGCGCTACCACAAGGTCGTCCTGATGACCGACGCCGATGTCGATGGCGCCCATATCCGGACGCTCGTGCTGACCTTCCTGTTCCGCCAGATGTCGTCGCTGATCGACAACGGTCACATCTACATCGCCAAGCCCCCGCTCTACAAGCTCAAGCAGGGCAACCAGGAGATCTACATCGAGAAGGAGTCCCAGCTCGAGGAGATCCTCCTGCGCGACAAGCTCGAGAACTTCACGATCACTGACGCCGAGGGCGAGGAGCGCAAGCTCACCGCCACACGCTGGCAGCGGTTCATGCGCTCCTACAAGGGTTACGAGGGCTGGGCGTCCACCCTGCGCGCCGAGCACGGGTACGAGCCTGTCGCGTTTCTCGAGCAGTCGCATGTGCTCGACGCCGGCGCCGCGCACCTCGATGCGGTGATCGAACTGTTGCTGCGCCCGGCTCCGGAAGACGCACCGTTCGCCACCGAACTACTCGACGGACCCGAGGGGGTCGTCTCCATCAAGGCGATCCACCGCAAGACCGGGCTCGCACGGACACACAACCTCGACGAGTCACTGTTCTCCTCGCAGGCCTACAAGGAGCTGGTGCGACTGCATCAGGACCTCCTGCACCAGGCCGGGCGGCCGCCGTTCACGGTCGCCGTCGGCACCAAGGACCAAGAGGCGCTGTCCTTCGAGGCCATGCGCCACGCCGTGCTGGACCTCGCCAAGGAAGGCGCGCAGCTCCAGCGGTTCAAGGGCCTCGGGGAGATGAACGCCGAGCAGCTGCGTGAGACGACCATGGACCCGGCCTCGCGCACGCTCGAGCAGGTGACCATGGACGACGCGGCCTCGGCGGCAAAGCTGTTCAGCGACCTCATGGGCGAGAGCGTCCAGGCGCGCAAGGCCTTCATCGAGCGCCACGCCAAGGAAGCCAGGTTCATCGATGTCTAGGGGCGGCGCTCGTGGCCGGTCGACCATCAACATCCAGGTAGGCAAGGGGGCCCAGCGTGGCTGATCTCGAGTCCTTGACGGGGCGGATCGAGGACCGGTCCATCGAAGACGAGATGCGCTCGTCCTACCTCGATTACGCCATGAGCGTGATCGTCGGCCGGGCCCTGCCCGACGTGCGCGACGGCCTCAAGCCGGTCCACCGTCGGGTCCTGTACGCGATGCACGACCTGGGCCTGCAGCCGAACCGCCCGTACCGCAAGTGCGCCTTCATCGTCGGCGAGGTGATGGGCAAGTACCACCCCCACGGCGACTCGGCCATCTACGACACCTTGGTCCGGATGGCCCAGGACTTCGCCATGCGACTCCCGCTGGTCGACGGCCAGGGGAACTTCGGGTCCATCGACGACGACCCCGCGGCCGCGATGCGCTACACCGAGGCGCGCCTGGCCCGCGAGGCCACCGAGATGCTCCGCGACATCGACGCGGACACCGTCGACTTCGTCCCCAACTACGACGAGCGCGCCCAGGAGCCGGTCGTCCTTCCCGCCCGGTTCCCGAACCTGCTGGTCAACGGCGCGACCGGCATCGCTGTCGGCATGGCGACGAACATCCCGCCGCACAACCTCCGTGAGGTCATCGCCGGGGTGCGCGCCTACATCGGCAACCCGGAGATCGACGTGGCGGGGCTGATGAAGCACATCAAGGGCCCCGACTTCCCGGGCGGCGGCGTGATCATGGGAAGCGAGGGGATCCGCGACGCGTACGCCTCGGGCCGCGGCTCGATCCGCGTTCGCGCGCGCCTGCACATCGAGCCGCTGCGCGCCGGCAAGGAAGCGCTGATCGTCACGGAGCTTCCCTACATGGTCAAAAAGGGCGGCGAGGGTGGCCTGATCCAGAAGATCGCCGACCTCGCCCGCGACAAGAAGATCCCCGAGATCTCCGACCTGCGCGACGAGTCAGACCGCAACGGGATGCGCCTGGTCATCGAGCTCAAGCGCGGCGAGCAGTCCCAGCCGGTCATCAACAAGCTGTTCAAGCACACCCCCATGCAGACGAGCTTCGGCGTCAACGCCGTCGCCCTGGTCGACGGGGTCCCCCGCACGCTCCCGCTCCGCGAGTTCATCGAGCACTACGTCCGCCACCAGCGGGAGATGATCACCCGCAGGACCCAGTTCGAGCTGCGCCGGGCCGAGGCGCGGGCCCACATCCTCGAAGGCCTGCTGATCGCGCTCGACAACCTCGACGCGGTCATCGCCCTGATCCGCGGCTCGTCCGATCCCGACGACGCGCGCGAAGGCCTGATCAGCCAGTTCACGCTCTCCCGCGAGCAGGCCCAGGCCATCTTGGACATGCGGTTGCAGCGGCTCACCGCACTGGAGTCCGGCAAGGTCCGCGAGGAGCACGGCGAGCTGACCGAGCGGATCGCCGAGCTGCGCGCGATCCTCGGCGACGAGGCGCGCGTGATGGCCATCGTCGGCGAGGAGCTCCAGGAGATCTCCGACAAGTACGGAGACGAGCGCCGGACCGAGATCACCTTCGCCGAGGGCGAAGTGGACATCGAGGACATGATCGCCGACCAGCAGATGGTGATCTCGATCACGGCCTCCGGGTACGTCAAGCGGCTGCCGCTGACGACCTACCGCCAGCAGCACCGGGGCGGTGTCGGGGTGATGGGGATGAACATGAAGGACGAGGACTACATCGCCCACCTGCACATCTGCTCGACCCACGACTTCCTGCTGTTCTTCACCAACCGGGGCAAGGTCTACCGGCTGAAGGTCTACGAGCTGCCCGAGGGGTCACGGACGTCCAAGGGCCGGGCCCTGGTCAACCTCCTACCGCTCGACAACGACGAGCAGGTCATGACCGTCATCCCGACGCGGGACTTCACCGAGGGCAAGTACCTCGCGTTCGCCACCGCCTCGGGGCTCGTCAAGAAGACCGAGTTCCCGGCCTACAACACGCCGATCCGTGCCGACGGCATCATCGCCATCAACATCCGTGACGACGACGAGCTCGTCGAGGTCCGGCTGACCTCCGGTGACGACGACCTGCTGATGGTTTCCAAGTCCGGCCACGCCTCGCGGTTCCACGAGTCCCAGGTGCGCGGCATGGGCCGCGACACCTCCGGCGTGCGCGGGATGAACGTCAGCCAGAAGAAGAACCGCGTCCTCGCCATGGATGTCGCCCGCGACGACACCGAGCTGCTCGTGCTCACCGAGAACGGGTTCGGGAAGCGCACCCTCGTCTCCGAGTACCCGGTCAAGAACCGCGGGACCAAGGGTGTCTTGACGATCAAGATCACCGAGGCCAAGGGCGCCTTGGCCGGAGCGCTGATCGTGCGCGAGCATCAGGACCTGTTGTTCATCTCCCAGCAGGGGATGGTGCAGAGGACCTCGGTCAAGGGCATCTCCCAGCTCGGCCGCGCGACCCAGGGCGTGACGCTCATGAACCTCCGCGAGGGAGACGAGATCAGCGCCGTGGCCCGCGTCGTCGAAACGAGCGACGACGAGGCCGGCGTCGAGGTCGACGACGAGCAACTCAAGGTGGAGGCCGCCGGGTCCGGTGAAGACGACCCGAGCGCGGAGGACCCAGAAGGCGGCGAAGTACCCCCCGCCGCCGAGGCGCAACCAGACGCCTGAGCAGGCGCCTCACGCCACCTCGGGGGTCCGCGACCAGGCAGCGAGGTAGCGACCCCAGACGTCGGGGACCGTGGGGCAGGCGATCTGGATGAAGACCTGGGGCCCCGGCGGTCCCGGTTTCGTCCGCGGATGCATGCGCGCCTCCGCCGGCAGCCGATCGCCCTTGGTGCGGTTGCACGGAGCGCAGGCGCTCGTGATGTTGTCCCAACCGGAGTCCCCGCCCCGGCTTCGGGGAACCACGTGGTCGAGGGTCAGCGGACCCCGCTCCGAGCCGCAGTACTGGCACGCCCACTGGTCGCGGGCCAGCACGGCCCGGCGGGTGATCTTGCGTCTGCGCGGGTCACGCGGGATCCGCGCGTACTCGCGAAGCCGGATGACCGAGGGCTGTTCGAGACGCAGCACCTCGGAGTGCAGGAACCGCCCGGCGCCCTCGAGCACCTCGGCCTTCTCCTTGAGGACAAGGACCACGGCGCGGCGGACCGTGCAGACGTTGATCGGTTCGTAGGTCGCGTTGAGGACCAGGACCTTGCCCCGGCCGGCTGATCTGCGCCGGCCGCGCGCATGCCGCGCGACGAGCCGGGCCCCCGTGGACCCATTCCGACCGACACCGCTCGAGACCCGGGTGTCCATGACCGGCCGATTGTAGACAAGCGGCCCCGCCACTCCGGCGGGGCCGGCCTAGGGAATGCCCGGTTGGACGACCGGGAAGCTGCCGAGCACCCGCACCCGCTCGGCGCGTTCCCGGACACCTGCCAGGGCCTCGGCCACGGCCGCGTCGGTCAGCGCTCCTTCGAGGTCGACGAAGAACAGGTAGCGCCCGAGCGCCTGACGCTGGGGGCGGGACTCGATTCGTGTCAGGTTCACCGACCGGGCCGCGAACTGGTCGAGAAGCTCCACGAGGGCACCCGGGCGATCCGAGAGCTCGGAGATCACCAGCGATGTCTTCCATCCGCCGTCCCGCGCCTCGGCGACGACCGAATCGGGTGCCAGCCAGACGAACCGCGTGACGTTGTCGGCGAAGTCCTCCACGCTCTGGCGGAGCTCGACGGCGTCGTAGAGCTCCGCGGCTCGCGACGTTCCCAGCGCGGCCCACGGCTCGTCGCTGGCGGTGACCTCGCGCACGGCTTCGGCGGTGCTCGAGACCGGTCGGACCTCGGCGGTCGGGAGTTCGCGGGCCAGGAACTGCATGCACTGGGGGATGGCCTGGGGGTGGGACAGCACGGCGGTGATCTCTGACATCGGGCGCCGCCCTGCCGCGATCAGGGAGTGGCGGATCGGATGGTCGAACTCGCCGACGATCGCCGTCTGTTCGGCCTGGAACGCCAGCACGTCCAGGGTTGCGCGCACGGTGCCCTCGATCGAGTTCTCGAAGGGCACGAAGGCCCGATCGGCCTCGCCCCGGGCGACCGCCATCGCCGCCTCGGCGACGGTCGGGCGCGGCACCGGGTCGAAGGCATCGCTGCCGGCCGCGCGGGCCAGCGCCTCCTCGCTGAACGTTCCGGCCGGCCCCAGGTAGGCGACCGAGGGACGCCGAGCGCCGTTCACTTCGAGGGGTCGGGCGCCCCGGCCGTGGGAGTGAGCGCCTCACGCACGGCCTGCTGTTCCTCGGGCGAGAGGTCGAGGTCCGGCGTGCCCCGGCGCACGGGCTTGGCGTACAGCCGCGCCGAGTCGCGGTGCAGGATCGACGACAGCACGACGCCTGTCTCGGAGGCATCGAGGAACGCGACCGACGATGACTGGCGGCCGCTGAGCTCGTTGTAGGCGTCGTAGTGCACCACACCCACGTGGGCCACGGCGCTGTCGAGGCGGCCTTCGACGGTGCCCATCCGGTCATCGAGGCGCTCGGAGCCGGAGCTCAGCAGCGCGGCGAGCTCGTCGATGCGGCGTTCGAGCTTGGTCACGTAGGTGACCAGGTCGTCGCTGCCGCTGCTGCCCAGTACGGCGGTCTGGTCGCGGCGCAGGCGGCGGACTCGGAACGCGAGAACGACGATGACGAGCAGCCCCAGGAGTGCGAGCGCCGCGGCGCCCGCGGCGATCTCGGTCGTGTATTCGCCCATGCAGCGAAGGATAGTTGCCGGGTCGGAGCCCGGCCCGGCAACTACTGGAAGGTGACCGTGTAGGTCTGGGTGTTGTTGTCTTCGACCTTCTCGCCCGGGACCGGCTCGGCGGTCACCTCGACCTCGAGCTCCTCGCCGGTGGTCGGTGCCGGGTCGAGGGGGATGTTCACGGTCTCCGATTGCCCCTGGGGGATCTCGTCGACGGTTTTCTCCACCTTGATCGGCTTGTCGCCCCCGGTGACGTTGACCGTGACGACGACCTCCTGCTCGGCCGACTCGCCCTGGTTTTGGACCTCGACGGCGAGGGTGGGCCGGTCGCCGCCCTGCAGCGTCACCGGTGTCCCGGCGGTCAGCTCGACGCTGCCTGGCCCCGTCACCTTGGTCAGGCCGAGGCCGTGGACGCCGGGGGTCGCCTCCTTGTCGCCCCCGTCCTCCTTGTCGCCCCCGTCCTCCCCGCGGACCTTGCCCAGCGATTCGGAGACCTGGTCGAAGGTCAGCCAGTCCGCGTCGGGCAGGAACGCGCTCTCCGCGACCTTCTCGCCCTGGAGCTCCTGGTCGCGCAGGGCGGCGTTGATGCGCGTTGTCGCCACATCGGCGAAGACCACGTCGGAGGCGAGCAGCAGCTGCATCCGGTCGGCGATATCGCTGGTGGCCTCGCGGCGCCCCTCGTTGCCCAGCGCGGTGCCGACCAGATCGGCGATCTGGGTGAGCGCGTCGCGCCGCAACTCGGTGGTGAGAATCACGGCCTCTTGGGCATTGGCCATGTCGTCGGGCGTGTCGATGCCCTGGGCGCGGGTTACCTGCTCGGCCGCGGTGCTGCGGGCCTGGCGGATGTCACCCTCGAAGTCCAGCGCCGTCCGTGAGCCCGGATTCTCCAGCGTGCTGAACAGGTCTTCCGACACGCGGTTGGACTCGGTGGTCAGCTGGTTCACCGCCCCGACGTAGTCCCGGAGCGCGCCCTCGCGCTGGCTCGACAGGCAGCCCTTGATGGCCAGCACGGCGATGATCAGGACCAGGACCCCGCCCACGAGCGCGATGAGGCGCCGCTGACGCAGCTCCTGAGGGGACGTGTTGGCGCCCCCGAACCGTCGTGCGGTCCGGGAGGTTCCTGTCTGGCGGCCGGTCTTCTGATCATCCCCGTCGTCGAGGAAAGACATCGCTGGTCCCTCGGGTTGCGAGCAGTCGCACGCAAGAGTATGACCCTGCCGCCCCCGGAACCGCCTGCACCGGCCGGTGCATGCAGCCTTCCTTGCGCCCGGCAGGGGGCGCCTTGGGGACCGCGAAGCCAACAAGGTCATGGTTGGCGAACGCATCCTCGACCGGTTCACCATCACCGAACGCCTCGGCGCCGGCGGGTTCGGCACCGTCTGGCGCGCCTGGGACGAGCGGCTCGAGCGCGACGTCGCGGTCAAGGTCCTCGAAGGGGCCGGCCAGGCCCGGGCGGTGCGCGAGGCCAGGGCAGCCGCTCGCCTGAGCCATCCCGGGATCGTGACCCTGTACGAGATGGCCCGTCAGGGCGGCCGGACGTTTCTGGTCAGCGAGCTCGTCGAAGGTCATACGGTGAGCCGGCTGCGCGATGAGTCCCTGCTCGCCGATCGTGATGTGGCAGAGATGGGTGCCACCGTGGCCGCGGCGCTCGACCACGCTCACGCCCGGGGGGTGGTGCACCGCGACGTCAAGCCCGAGAACATCGCCATCAGCTTCGAGAGTGCCGAGGCGAAGCTCATGGACTTCGGCATCGCCCGCATGGTCGACCGTCAGAAGGTCACGACGCCGGGCGACGTGGTCGGGACGGTCGCGTACATGGCCCCCGAGCAGGCCGAGGGCGCGGAGGTGGGCCCACCTGCCGACGTCTATTCCCTGGCGCTCAGCGCCTATGAGCTGTGGGCTGGCGCCCATCCGTTCGCGGGTCGATCCGCCGCCGAGACCGCGCGGAAGATCGGCAAGCCGGTGGCGTCGCTCGGCGAGGCGCGCCCCGACCTGCCCGCCGGCCTGATCGCAGCCATCGACGCCGCCCTGGCCGCCGAGCCCGAGCATCGGCCGGAGGCGGTCGAGTTGCGCGACGCCTTCAGCGACAGCCTGCCGCTCCTCGACGACGCGCAGGCTCTCTCGGCGGTCCCCGTTCCCGAGCGTGTGGCCCGGGCGATGATCCTCCAGCGCCATCCGGGGTTGCGAGCCGTCCTGGGCGCAACCGCGGTCTCCCTGCTTGCCGTGTCCGCCCTGGGGGCGCTCGGGGGACAGCCCCCTGCCCTGGCGTGGGCCGCCGCCTGCATCGCCGGCCCGCTGTGGGCCGTCCTTCCCGGGGTGGCAACGCTCGCAGCGATCGCCGGACTCGTGGGCTGGGCCCTCGCAGACCCCGGTGAGCCGGGCCTGGCCGTCGCGTTGTCGCTGGTAACCACGGCAACCGTGGTCCTCGCCCCTCGGGCGGGGCGCGGATGGATCCTGGTTCCCGTCGCCCCGGCCTTGGGACTGATGGGCTTGGCCCCGCTGTTTCCCGCGATCGCCGGTCTCGCCACCCGCGCGACGAACCGCGCCGGCCTCGCCGCCGCCGGGTTCGTGTGTCTTGTCGTTGCCGAGCCGCTGAGCGGGCGGCGGTTGCTGTTCGGCGCGGTTCCCGACCCTCCGCAGGGGTGGCAGACGTCGGTCCTCGACACCCTGGTCGCCCTCGAGCCATCGGCCAACGGCGTGCTCGTCCTCGGCGCGATGGTCTGGGTTGCGGCGGCGCTCGCCGTCCCCTGGCTGGTCGGCGGCCGCGGGACCGTCCCCGACCTGCTGGGTGCCCTGGTGTGGGGCGCGGCCTTGATCGCGGGCCACCGGCTGGTGGCAGACGCGGGGCTCGGATTGCCCGACCTGCCGCCTGCCCCGGTCCTCGCGCTGGCACTTGCGGCGCTCGTACCGGCCGCGCTGTGGCGGCGGGCCCGGGCCCTGCCCACGTCGGCCCTGGTCGGTCACCAAGCAGGATCGGGCGATGGTTCTGCGTACGATTGAGTGCGGCTGTCCACCGGTAGGAGCAGCCCCGGTCCCATGAGCGTCCTTCGTTCAATCGAAGAGAAGATCGAGAACCTCGTCGAGGGGGTGTTCAGTCGCGCCTTCCGCTCCGAGGTCCAGCCGGTCGAGATCGCCCGCAAGCTGGCCAAGGAGATGGACGCGAACAAGACGGCGTCCGTGTCGCGCACCTACGTCCCCAACGAGTTCACCGTGTGGCTGGCCGCCGAGGACCACGAGCGGTTCACGGCGTACGAGGGCGCGCTGGCCCAGGAACTCTCGGCCTACCTGCTCGAGCACGCCCGCCGCAGCTCCTACGACCTGCTCACCCGCCCCCGGGTCAAGCTCGACCGCGATGAACGGCTCGGTACGGGGGAGTTCGGGATCCAGGCCCGGCTGGTCAAGTCCGAGCGCGACTCCGAGCCCGCGGCGCAGGGCGAGGCCGGCGAGACCCGGATCTACTCCGCCCTACCCAAGGACACGGGACGCAAGGCGCCGGCGCGCAAACCGGCCACGACGGCGGTGCTGCAGTTCCCGGGAAAGCGGTTCGTCGTCGACGAATCCGAGGCCGTCGTCGGGCGTTCCAGCGGCTGCGACTGTGTCGTCGACGATCCCAACGTCTCCCGCCGCCACGCCTTCGTCCGCCGCAGCGGCGACGGCCGGTGGGAGGTCGGAGACCTCGATTCGACCAACGGCATCAAGATCAACGGCCGCCGGGTGGACCGCGGCCCGCTGGCCTCCGGGGACGAGGTCAGCCTCGGGACCTCGTCGTTCACCTTCACCCTGGAGTGACCGGCCCCCCCGCGCCTGTATCGGTCACCTTCGCCCATGGAACTCGAACCCATCGCCGTCATCCTGAAGTTCGGCTTTCTCGCCGTCCTCTACCTGACCCTGATCTGGGTGGCTCGCAGCTCCCTGCGCGACCTGCGCCGGGCCGGGCCGGGCAGTGATGGCTCCGGTGTGTCCAGCCCGGGCGCCGGCAGCGGCATGCCCCCGCCCGAGGCCTTCCTCGTCGTTCTCGAGGGCGCCGGCCTCGACGAGGGCGATCGCATCGACCTCTTCGGTGGCGTGACCATCGGCCGTGGCGATACGGCCGACCTGACCCTGCGCGACGACTTCTCCTCGAACATGCACGCCCGTGTCCTCGCGCGCGAAGGCGCCTACTGGGTCGAGGACCTGGGATCGACCAACGGGACGTTTCTCAACGCCGAGCAGGTTTCCGGCCAGCAGCGCCTGACCCGTGACGACCGGATCCGCATCGGCGACACCGAGTTCCGGTACGAGGCCTGAGGTGGGTGGCGTGAACGAGCAGCGCGGGTGTGCGGCGTGCTGAGGATCGAGGCCGACGCCTTCCGGACCCATCCGGGACGCCAGCGCGAGGCCAACGAGGACTCGTTCTTCGCGCGCAACCCGCTGTACGTGGTGGCCGACGGCATGGGGGGCGCCCAGGCGGGCGAGGTCGCGTCGCGGATGGCAGCGGAGACGTTCGACGCCGAACTGAGCGGCGAGGGGACCCCGGAGCAGCAGCTCGCCGAGAAGGCGCGCGCGGCCAACGAGCAGATCCACGCCCATGCCGCCGCGGACGCCTCCCGGGCCGGGATGGGCACGACCCTGACCGCGGTCCTCGTCGGGACCGACGATGCAGCCATCGCCCACGTCGGCGACAGCCGGGCCTACTTGGTGCGCGACGGCGAGCTGCGACGGCTCACCCGAGACCACTCCCTGGTGGAGGAGCTGCGCCGGCAGGGCAAGCTGACCGAAGAACAGGCGGAGACCCACCCCCAGCGATCGATCATCACCCGGGCTCTCGGGCCGGAGGCCCAGGTCGAGGTGGACACCATGACAGTCGGCGTACGCCACGGCGACCTGCTGCTGTTGTGCAGCGACGGGCTGACGACGATGTTGGCCGAGGCCCAGATCCTCGAGCTGGTCGAATCGGCAAACGGCGATCTCGACGTGGCGGTCGGGGTGTTGATCGACGCCGCCAACGCCGCGGGCGGCCGGGACAACATCACGGTCCTGCTGGCGCGGGTGGTCGACGACGACCCGGCGGGACGTGACACCGCCTTGACCGAGACGGGCACGATGAGCACGGCCGCCGTGCGCGAGGCGGTCCGCGAACGGGATGCTCTCGAGGAGTCCGAACGCGACATCGGCCCCCCGGCGGTCAGGCCTGTGCGTCCGGCCACCGATCCCCCGGAGACCTTCCAGCCCGAGGAGCGCCCTCGCGCCGCGAAGGCCCCGCCCCCGCCCCCGTCTGCTCCGCCAGCGGCCGAATCTTCCCGCCGCCGGCGGTGGCCCGGCCGGCTGGCGCGCGTTGCCCTGGGGCTCGCCGTCCTCGCCGTGGTGGTGGCCGGAGCGGTCGTCGGCGTCCGCCAGGTCCACTTCCTGGGGACCGACGACGGAGGCCGCGTCGCCGTCTTCCGGGGCCTGCCGTACGACCTGCCGCTCGGCGTCGAGCTCTACGAACCCCAGTACGCGAGCCCGCTCCAGACCGGGTCGCTGGACCGCGACCGGCGGGCCGTGGTCCGCGACCACGAGCTGCGCTCGCGGGCCGATGCGTTCGACCTGATCGCCGACATCGAGAGCGACGAAGGCATCCAGGGCCCGCAGCAGGGGGGCGTGCAGTGAGCGCACGCAACCGCGAGTTGCTGGCCCTGGTCCCGGCGGCCCTGCTCGTGGCCGCCGGCTTCGCGGCAGTCTTCATCGCCGAGGGGACGACGGAGCTGGACACGCTCAGCCTCGTGTGGGGCGGCTACTTCCTGGCGATCTGCCTGGGGGTCCACATCTTCCTGCGGATGCGCCTGCCCCTGGCCGATCCGTACCTGTTTCCGCTCGTCGCCCTCCTGGCGGCCTTCGGCCTGGTGGTCATCTACCGGATCGATCCGGACCTCGCCCGGGACCAGGCCAACTGGTTCGTGCTCGGGCTCGTCGCCCTTGTCGGCGTGGTGGTGTTCCTCCGCGACTACGCCGTGCTGCAGCGGTACCGGTACACGATCGCCCTGGCCGGGATCGTGCTGTTGCTGTTGCCCCGGTTCCCGGTGATCGGGTCCCAGGTCAACGGTGCCTACCTCGGCGTGAAGCTCGGCCCGATCGCCTTCCAGCCCGCGGAGGTGGCGAAGCTGTGCGTCGTCATCTTCCTTGCCAGCTACCTCCACGATCGCCGCGAGGTGCTGGTCGTCGGCGCCCGGCGGGTTCTGGGGCTGACCCTTCCCCCGCTCAAGCACCTGGGCCCGTTGCTGGTGGTCTGGGGCGCGGCGATGTTCATGCTCGTGTTCATCCGGGACCTCGGAAGCTCGCTGATGTTCTTCGGCGCGTTCTTGGCCCTGCTCTACGTCGCCACCGACCGGTTCTCGTTCGTCGTGATCGGCATCCTCATGTTCCTCGCCGGCTCGTGGTTCTTCGCCTCGACGGTGGGCCACGTGTCGGATCGCATCGACATCTGGCTCGATCCCTTCGCCGACGCGGACGGGACCGGTTTCCAGATCGCGCAGTCGATCTTTGCCCAGGCAGACGGCGGCCTGTTCGGCCAGGGGTTTGGGCAGGCACTGCTGGCCCTGCCCAACGGCAACACCCTGCTCCCCGAAGCCCAGACCGACCTCATCTACGCGGTCATCGTCGATGAAGCCGGGCTGTTCGGGGCGACCGCGGTGGTACTGACCTTCCTGCTCATCGCCCAGCGGGGGTTCAAGACCGCCCTGATGGCCCCCGATGGCTTCTCCAAGCTGCTGGCGGCTGGCCTCACCGCCGTCCTGGCCCTCCAGGCGTTCGTGATCATCGGCGGCGTCACCCGCGTGATTCCGCTGACCGGCGTCACGCTGCCGTTCGTCAGCTACGGCGGAAGCTCGGTCGTGGCGAACATGGCCCTCATCGGGTTGCTGCTCGCGATCTCCCACCGTGCCCGGTCGGGCGACCGACCCGAGGCGAGGATCGGCGCATGAATGCCCCGATCGCGCGGCTGTTCGGGCTCGTCATCGTGCTGTTCGCGCTGCTCGTGGGCTTCACGTCCTACTGGACGGTGTTCGCCGCCGACGACCTCAAGGGCAACGAGGCGAACAAGCGCCCGCAGCTGGAGTCCCTGCGGGTCGAGCGCGGCCGAATCCTCACGAGCGACGGCGCCGTTATCGCCCGCGACCGCGGCGACGGCAAGGGCGCGTCGCGGGTGTTCGAGCGCTCCTACCCGCAGGGCGAGTTGTTCGCCCACCCGGTCGGCTACTCGTACCTCGAGGAGGGCCAGACCGGGATCGAGGACGCCTTCAACGACACGCTGGCCGGGAACAAGGCGGAGTTCCTGTCGATCCTCGACCAGCTGCGCGGCCGCCGCAACGAAGGCGACGACGTGGAGACAACGCTCGACGTCGACGCCCAGCGCACGGCGCTGTCGGCGCTGGGCGGCCGACCCGGCGCCGTGGTCGCCCTCGAGCCGAAGACGGGCCGCGTCCGGGTCATGGCCAGCAACCCGTCGTATGACCCGAACGCCATCCCCAGGCGCCTATCGGAGCTCAACAGCTCCTCCGGGGCGCCGGTGGTCAATCGGGCCACGCAGTCCCAGTATCCGCCCGGGTCGACCATGAAGGTCGTCACGGCGGCCGCTGCGCTCGACAGCGGCCGGTTCAATCCGTCCAGCACGCTCGACGGCAGCTCGCCCCAGGACATCTCGGGCGTGCCGCTCGCGAACTTCGGCGGCGAGAGCTTCGGTCCCGTCGATCTGACCGCGGCCCTGACGAACTCGGTCAACACCGTGTGGGCCCAGGTCGCCGTCCAGCTCGGGGACAGCACGATGTTCCGGTACATGAAGCGGTTCGGCTTCTACGACGAGCCGCCGTTGGAGTACCCGGCCAACCAGCTCGCCGTCAGCGGTGTGCGCGGGGAGGGCGGCAAGCTGCTCGACGACGCGGGCAAGGTTGACATCGGGCGTGTCGGCATCGGGCAGGGAGGGCTGCTGGTCACCCCCCTGCAGATGGCCCTCGTCGTGGGCACGGTCGCCAACGGCGGCCAGATGATGCGCCCGCAGCTCGTCGAGACGATCCGCGACCCCGACGGCCGCAGCTCGGATGAGCTGGAGCCCGACAAGCTTCGCCGGGTCATGAGCGCCAAGGCCGCGGGCCAGCTGCGCGACATGATGACCAACGTCGTCAAGGAGGGATCGGGCACCGCAGCCGCCCTGGAGGGCATCGACGTGGCGGGCAAGACTGGTACCGCGGAGGTCGGGGGTCGCAACCAGCCCTGGTTCGTCGCCTTCGCCCCGTCCGACAAGCCCACCGTGGCGATCGCCGCGACGGTCGAGCGCTCCGACGGGACCGGTGGCGAGGTCGCGGCGCCGATCGCCAAGCGGGTCATGCAGGAGCTGCTGAAGTGAGGCTCCAGGCCGACAGCCTCATCGACGGGCGCTACAAGGTCGCCGAGCGGATCGGGTCAGGGGGCATGGCCGACGTGTACCGCGCCCAGGACACCGTCCTGCACCGGACGGTGGCGCTGAAGATCCTCCACAGCCGTTTCGCCGCCGACGAGGACTTCGTCGAGCGGTTCCGCCGCGAAGCCTCGGCCGCGGCCGGCCTGCAGCACCCCAACGTCGTCGGCGTCTACGACCGGGGCGGTCACGAGGGCACGTACTACATCGCCATGGAGTACGTGAAGGGCCCGACGCTCAAGCAGCACATCGTCGACGGGACCCTGACCGTCGAGCGGGCCGTGGGCCTCGTGCAGCAGATCCTGGCGGGCGCCGCCTTCGCCCACAGGCGCGGCGTGATCCACCGTGATCTCAAGCCCCAGAACGTCATCGTCGACGCCGAGGGGCGCGCGCAGGTCACCGACTTCGGCATCGCGCGGGCCGGCGCCTCGGACATCACCCAGACCGGATCGGTGCTGGGAACCGCGCACTATCTCTCTCCCGAACAGGCCCAGGGCCAGCCCACCGAGGAGCCGTCGGACGTCTACTCGGTCGGCGTGATCCTCTACGAGGCCCTCACCGGCAGGCTGCCGTTCGAGGGCGACAGCGCCGTGGCCGTTGCGCTCAAGCAGGTGTCCGAGGAGCCGGTCCCCCCGAGCGAGATCGAGCCGTCGGTCCCACCCGCGCTGGACCCCGTGGTGCTCCGGGCGCTCGCCAAGGATCCGGAGCGGCGGTTCCAAACGGCACGGGAGTTCTCCGACGCCCTCGCCGCTGCCGCCCGGGGTGAGCCGGTGGGCGGCAGCACCGCGGCGTTCGCGCCCGTTGCCGGTCCGCCCCCCCGGACTCGGCGCCGGTGGGCGTGGGTGGCGCTCGGCCTGTTGCTCGTCGCCCTGGCCGTGGGCGCGTTGACGACGCTGTTCGGCAACGACGTGGCCGTCCCGCGAGTGGTCGGGCAGGCCGTGGGACCGGCCACCACCGAGCTCGAGGACCGTGGCTTCGAGGTCGACCTGCGGACCGTCGAGCGCGACGCCCCCCGGGACATCGTCCTCGAGCAGGACCCCGCCGGGGGCCAGCAGGCCAAGGAGGGCAGCCGTGTCACCCTCACCGTCAGCGCAGGGCCCGGCCGGGCGGAGATTCCGGGGACGCGGGGTGTCGTCGAGCGCACGGCCCGCCGCCGGATCGAACGGGCCGGGTTCGAGGTCCGCATCCGGCGACAGGCCGACGAGGGGCTCGCGGACGGCATCGCCGTCGGCACCCGCCCGTCGTCCGGTTCCGATCGGCGCAAGGGCACCACCGTCACGCTGCTCGTCTCCACCGGCCCCGACACGGTGGCGGTGCCCACCCTCGTAGGCAGGACCCGGGCCCAGGCCGAAGGGGCCATTCGTGACCTGGGCCTGACTCCGCGGGTGACCGAGCGCGACGACGAGGCCGAGGCCGGCGAGGTGCTCTCCCAGGCGCCTGCGGCGGGCACCCGGGCCGAGAAGGGCGACACCGTCTCGATCGTCGTCTCCACCGGCCAGACACCGGTCAGGGTTCGTGACGTGGAAGGCCGCAGCCGCCAGACCGCCCGGGAGCTGCTCGCCGAGCAGGGGCTCAAGGTCGAGGTGCGGACCCGCGAGGTCGACAAGCGCAGCGACGACGGCATCGTGCTCGGCCAGAGTCCCGGGGCGCGGACCGAGGTGCCGGAGGGATCGACCGTCGTGATCACCGTTGGCGAGTTCACCGAGCCGGAGCCGGAGAGCCCCGCTCCCGAGGATCCGGAACCGGCACCCGACCCACCGGCAGGCGCTGCCCCGGGGGCCCGGCCGTGAGGGTCGCGGTGCTGCGCGGCGGCCGGTCGAGCGAACGGGACGTGTCGCTGCGCTCCGGCGAGGCGGTGATGGCCGGCCTGGCCGAGGGAGGCCATGAGGCCCTTGACGTGGTCATCGACGAGGAGGGCCAGTGGACCCACGACGGACACGACGTCGAGCTGGTCCCCGGCGCGGGCCTTCTCGGCGCTGACGTCGCCTTCCCCGCGTTGCACGGCCCCTTCGGCGAGGACGGCACCGTCCAGGGGGTGCTCGAGACGCTGGGCAGCGCCTACGTCGGCTCGGGCGTTCTGGCCTCGGCGGCCTGCATGGACAAGATCACCTGCAAGCGGTTGCTCGCCCACCACGGGGTGGAGCAGGTCGGGTTCGCGGTGGTCGGCGAGCCGGGCTGGCGCGAGCGGGTGACGGAGCTCGACCTCCCTGTCTGGGTCAAGCCCTCGCGCCTGGGCTCGAGCGTCGGCATCAGCCGCGTCGATGACCGGGCCGACCTCGACGACGCGGTCCAGCTCGCCCGCGACCACGACCCGCGGGTGATCGTCGAACAGCACTCTCCGGGCCGGGAGATCGAGTGCTCGGTCCTCGGCAACGACGATCCGGAGGTCTCCCCGCCGGGCGAGATCGTCATCGACGCCGACTGGTACGACTTCGAGTCCAAGTACGAAGAGGGCCAGATGCGCCTCGATGTCCCCGCCGACCTGCCCGACGAGGTGGCCCAAGTCGTGCGGACCCAGGCGGCGGAGGTCTACCGGGCGATGGACTGCGCCGGGCTGGCCCGATGTGACTTCTTCGTCACCTCCGAGCACCGGATCCTTGTCAACGAGATCAATACCCTGCCCGGGTTCACCGCCACCAGCGTCTACGCGAAGCTGTTCGCCGCCGCCGGGGTCGAGTACGCGCAGCTGTGCGACCGGCTGCTGGAGCTCGCGGTCCAGCGGCGCCGCGCCGAGGCCGCGCACAGCTACTGATGGGCGGGATCGGCCTCGCGAAGCTCTGCGACGCCCCCGACTTCCGCGACCCCGAGCTGCTGGGCTGGCTCCGCGAGATCCTTCCCGAGCGCGACCCGGCGACGCACGTGGAGCGCAAGGTGTGGGAGTTCGCGATGCTCGCCCGGTTCCTCGAGAAGGCCGGAGCCCTGGGCGAGCACACACGGGCCTTGGCGGTCGGGGCGGGCGACGAACGGATCGTGTTCTGGCTGGCCAACCGGCTGGGCTCCGTCGTGGCCACCGATATCTACGGGAGCGGCTCGTTCTCCGACCGCGAGGCCGACGCCGCAATGCTCACCGATCCCGCGTCGAGGGCTCCCTTCGCCTATCGCCAGGAACGCCTCGAGGTCCGATGGATGGACGCCCGTGAGCTCGACTTCCCCGACGACAGCTTCGATGTGGTGTTCAGCCTGTCGTCGATCGAGCACATGGGCGGTCCGGCCGAGGTGGCGCGGGTCGCGTCGGAGATGGGCCGGGTCGTCCGGCCCGGCGGGCACGTCGGGATCGTCACCGAATGCCTCGTGCGCCACCACCCTCGCGACAGGGCGCCGGCCGAGGTGGCCATGCGAGCGGCGTCGCTCGGCCGTCGCCGTCCAGGCGCCACCCTGCGCCGCCGGTCGGTTCTCCGCGAGGCGTTCACCCCGCGCGAGCTCCGGCGCCGCATCATCGGCCCGTCGGGCCTGGAGCTCGTCGAGCCGTTGAATCTGGGGCTCTCGGCCGAGTCGTGGGAGAACGTCGCCCGCATCGGGCCCGACGGCAGCGTCCAGCCGCGGACCGGGACCTTCTACCCCCACCTGCTGGTGGAGGTGGGCCGCTCGGTGTTCACGTCGGTGTTCCTCCCACTGCGCGCTCCCGGCGGGGAGGGTCAGCGAAAGAGCCCGACGTCCGAGATCTCCACGGCGTAGCGATCCTCGGTGTCGGTCGGTGCCAGCCGGGTGATCCACACGAGGTAGTGCCGGTCCCCGCTCGCGGTGGCCGGCACCGTCACCTCCTCGTCGGTCGAGGCGTTGGCCACGGTCTTGAGAAGCCGCCAGTCCTCGATGCTGTCCGGCGCAGAGTCCTCGGCCGACGCCCGCACCTCGAAGTCCCATCCGGCCCGGGCCGACCGCATACGCAGTTCCGAGACCTGCATCCGCGATCCCAGGTCGATGGCCAGGCCGACGCCGGGCTTCCCCAGGTCCCGCACCTTGTAGGTCTCGGTCGTCCACAGCGTCCGTCTCGGGTCGCCGTCGACGGCGAGCCCGACCAGCTCGGAGTGCTCGCGTTCGTCGCACTCGGGATCGAAGTCCGAGGCATCGCCCGCGCTGAGCGCGATCCGGGCCTTCTCGTCCGCCGCGGTCCGCGCCGACAACGGCTCGCGCTCGGTGTCGTCCCCTGACGCGAGCACGATGGCCAAGGCCGCGCCCACCGTTCCCGCGAGCCCGGCCAGGCCCGCCAGGCCCCAGGAACGCCGGGAGCCGATGGGGCGCTGGGCTTTCACGGCATCGAGCACCACGGTCGCCTCGCCCGCCGTGGTCCCGGCCCGCGCGGCTTCGACCTCCAACGCCTGCTCGAGCTCGCCGAGCATCGAGCGCGCATCGGGGTAGCGGTTGGCCGGGTGCTTGGCCGTGGCACGCTCGACGACGGAGGCCAGGGCCGCCGAGACCTCCGGGCGCTTGCGCTGCACGTCGGGGACTGCCTCGCGGACGTGTTTCATGGCCACGCCCACCGGGTTGTCGGCGTGGAAGGGGACCTCGCCGACGAGCATCTCGTAGAGCACAATCCCCAGCGAGTACAGGTCCGAGCGCCCGTCGACCGGGCGTCCCATCGCCTGTTCGGGGGATACGTAGTCGGTCGTGCCCAGCACGCGCCCCGGATCGGTGATGCTTTCGGTGTCGCCCGACACAGCGATGCCGAAGTCGGTGATCTTGCCTCGCCCCTCGTCGTCGATGAGGACGTTCTGCGGCTTGACGTCTCGGTGGACCAGCCCGTGATCGTGGGCAGCGGCCAGGCCCAGGGCGATCTCGATGGCGTACGCGACCGCTTCGGCGATGGGCAGCCGTTCGCGCTGGCGCACGCGGTGCTTGAGGGTCTGGCCCGTGACGTACTCGAAGACGATGAACGGGAACCCGTCGTCGTCGCGGCCAGCGTCGATCACGTTGACCACGTTGGGGTGCGAGAGGCGGGCCACGCTGCGGGCTTCGCGCCGGAACCGCTCCCGGGCCGCCTCGTCGGAGGACAGGTCGACGTGCATGACCTTGATGGCCACCTCGCGCTCGAGCACCTCGTCACGCGCCCGGTAGACGGTGGAGTGGCCGCCCTCCCCGAGCTTGGAGAGGACCTGGTAGCGGCTGGAGAAGACGGTGCCGATCATCGCCGACCGTCCATTGTCACGCGATCGGCCGGGCGTGTGGGCGCCCGTCGCACCCCTCCAGGCTAGCCGGGCGCGGCACCACGCCGAACGGTGCCGCTGTCGGCCGTCACGGTGCCGGTCTGCCGCGCGTCCGGGTAGTGGCCCTGCAGCAGCGACGTGGCGTTGGCGGCGTCACCGTCGGGGACGACGACGCACAGGCCACAGCCCATGTTGAACACGTCCCACATCTCCGCGTCGCCGACCTTGGCACGTTCGCGGATCAGCTCGAACACCGGGGGGATGGCCAGCGGCTCGGCGATCTCGTAGCCCACGTCGGCCTCGAGGCGCAGGAGGTTTCCGAGGCCTCCGCCGGTGATGTGCGCGAGGCCGCGGATCTCCAGACCGCTGCGCAGGAGCTCCAGCACGGCGGGCACGTAGATCTCCGTCGGCTCGAGCAGGATCTCTCCGAGCGGCCGGCCGAGCCGGTCGTCGTCGAGCCTGAGTCCGTCCAGCGCGGAGCGTGCCAGCGTGTAGCCGTTGGAGTGGATCCCCGACGAGGGCAGGCCGATGACCGCGTCCCCGGGCGCGATGTCCGCTCCGGTGATCAGGGAGTCGAGATCGACGAGACCGACGGCCGATCCCACGAGGTCGAGGCCGGACACGATCTCGCCGACCTGCGCGACCTCGCCTCCGGGGATCTCGATCCCCGCCTTCTCGGCGCCGGTTCGCAGGCCCCGGCCGACTTCGACGAGCGTCGTCGCATCCGCGGTGGGGACTGCGATGTAGTCGAGCATCGCCAGTGGTTCGGCGCCCACGCAGATCAGGTCGTTGACGTTCATCGCGATGCAGTCGATGCCGATCGTGTCGTAGCGGCCCATCTCCTCGGCCACGAGAAGCTTCGTCCCGACACCGTCGGTACACAGGGCGAGCCCCTTGCCGGAACCGAGGTCCAGCACGCTCGCGTAGTGGCCCGAGCCGATGGCCTGCCGGGAGGGCCGGCCGGGGTCGATACTGCGCAGGACGTCAACGAGTGCCGAGACGGCGGTGTCCGCGCTGCGCTGGTCGACACCGGACGCGGCGTAGGCGCCGGCGCTCGGGCGGGCGGTCATCGGGTGGCCGTGGGTTCGGTCTGCGTGCCCATGGGACCATTCAACCTCACTGCGCCGGACGGTGACCGGGCCGGCGCCGGTCCGGCCGGGTCACCGTCGCGTTCGACGCCGGCCAGGACCAGCGCGGCAAGGGCAAGGCGGTACAGGGCAAAGGGCCACAGCGGGACCTCGCGATCGAGCACGGAGATGAGCCGGGCGCACGCCCATGTCGAGGCGGCGGACGCGGCTATGCCGGCGCCCAGGGCCTGCGGCTCGCCCTCGCGCAGGCCCCTGCGTGCCAGCCGCACCGACTTGACCGTTGCCGCCACGGCGATGATGGGCAGCGCGATCCGGCGGGAGAGCCGGTGGGCCTCGCGCCGCCGGAACCCGCGGATCCGGGCCGCGGCGAGCGTGGATCCGCTCCGCGAGATGCCGGGAACCAGTGCGGCCGCCTGGGCGAAGCCGAGGAGCAGGCCGTCGGCCGCCGACGCCTCCGAGCGGCCCCGGTCGCGCGGGCCGCGATCGGCCACGATGAGCAGGGCCGACCCGGCTGCGAGCCCGGCGGCCATGCTGCGCCGGCCCCCCAACCGTCGTTCGATCGGCCGCTCGCAGGCGAACCCGATCACGGCCGGGGGCAGGGTCGCCCAGAAAAGCACGCCTGCCCGCCGCCGGTCCAGACCCGCGAGTTCGGACCGCAGTTCCCGGCGCAGGGCAACGAGGAGGGCGGCGGCGGTCCCGGCGTGCAACGCGACCTCCACGCTCTTGCGCAGGTCGGGGTCGAGGTCCCGGTAGGGGAGCCCAAGCAGGTCCGGCACGATGGTCAGGTGGGCCGAGCTGGAGACCGGGAGCAGCTCGGTCGGCCCCTGCACCAGGCCGAGCAGCAGGGCATCGCGGGCCCGCAACGTGGCGGGCACCGGGCCGTCGGAGCGATGAGGGGAGCCGGGGGCCATGGAGACTGGGCGGTAGTTTCCCCTGCCGATGGGAATCCCGCTCTTCGTCACCCAACCCGATCTGTCCGAGCTCCACGCAGAGGTGGCCGACCGGCTCGCCGAGGTGGTCCGTGGCGGCGCCTACGTCCTCGGCCCTGAGGTGGTGGGGTTCGAAGCGGCCTTCGCCGACTACGTGGGCGCCGAGCATGCCGTGGGCGTGGCCAATGGCACCGAAGCGATAACGATCGCCCTGCGCGCCCTGGGGATCGGTCCGGGCGACGAGGTCGTCGTTCCGGCCGTGACCTTCTACGCGACCGTCGAGGCCGTGGTCAACGCCGGGGCCACGCCGATGATCTGCGATATCGACCCCCAGAGCTGGGTGATGACGGCCGCCACCGCCGAGCCTGCGGTCACCGCGCGGACCGCCTGCCTGCTGCCCGTTCACCTGTTCGGCAACCCGGCGCCGATGGCCGAGCTGCGGTCGTTGGCCGACCGGCACGGGCTGGCACTCGTGGCCGATGCCGCGCAGGCTGCCGGCGCGCGGTATCGCGGGTCACGCGCGGGAATCCTGGGCGACGTCTCCACCTTCAGCTTCTACCCGGGCAAGAACCTCGGGGCGATGGGCGACGGTGGGGCGGTTGTGACCGCGGACCCGGCGATCGCCGACCGCGTGCGGCGCCTGCGGTTCCACGGCTCCGAGGACAAGGTCGTGCACACGGAGATCGGCTTCAACTCCCGGCTCGATTCGATGCAGGCAGCGGTCCTGCGGATCCATCTGCAGCATCTGGATCGGTGGACGGCCGCCCGGCGCTCGGCCGCCGCGACCTACCTCGAACACGGTCTGGCCGACCTCGTCGAGTGCCAGCGCGAGACCGCGGAGGCGGAGTCCTGCTTTCACCTCATGACAGTGCAGGCCGACGATCGCGACACGCTGCGAAGCCGCCTTGCGGACGCCGGCGTCGGCAGCCGCCCCTACTACTCGGTGCCGATGCATCACCAGCCGGCGCTCGCCGCGTGGGGCCCGGACCGCGACCTTCCCGCGGCCGAGCGCCTGGCCGCGCGGAATCTCGCCCTGCCGATGGGCCAGAGCCTGACCGCCGAGCAGGTCGCGAGCGTCGTGGAGGCCATCGGCGCCGCGCTCGGCGCCTGAACGGCCGGGGCCGGTCGCTCTAGACTCGGCGGCATGGGGCGCTCTCTCTCCCCGGTCCACCGCCACCGTGTGGTGCAGGCCCTTACGGACGCGGCCTTGGTTGCCGTTGCCTACTACCTGGCGTTCCGGCTGCGGTTCCTCGACCTCTCCGGCGGGATCCCCGACCGGTTCGAGGAGCTTTTCGCCCAGTCGGTGCCGTTCGTGGTCGCCGGCAAGATTGCCGTCTTCGCGGGCCTTCGCCTGTACGAGAAGTGGTGGCGGTACGTCGGCGTCCGCGACTTCGCGGCGATCCTCCAGGCCGCGGTGGTCAGTTCCGTCGCGCTGGTTGTCGCGCTGATCGTCCTCCAGCCGTTCGCCCAAGCGCTGCCGCGGTCGGTTGCCGTGATGGACTTCCTTCTCGCCGTGATCCTGCTCGGCAGCGCACGCCTGGGGGTCCGGCTGCTCGTCGAGCGCCCACCGCGGGGATCGCGGGTCGCCAAGCGGGAGATGCTCGTCGTCGGCGCCGGGTCCGGGGGCCAGGCGGTGGTCCGCGAAATGCAGCTGAACCCGGAGATCGGGGAGACGGCCCTGGCTTTCATCGACGACGACCCGCGCAAGCAGGGGATGCGAGTCGAAGGGCTGAAGGTGATCGGCACCACCGCCGACATCTCGACGGTGCTCGACGAGGCCCGACCGGACGGGGTGGTCATCGCCATCCCGTCGGCGCCCGGGTCCCTGCGGGCGCGGGTGGTCGCCCAGTGCCGTGAGCGCGACATCCCCGTCCGCACGCTCCCCACCGTCTTCGAGCTGCTCCGCGGCGGCGTCGAGCTCACTCGTCAGCTGCGCGAGGTCCGCGTCGAGGATGTGCTCGGCCGCGACCCGGTCCGGATGGAGCTTGACCGGGTCGGGGCCTACCTGACCGATCGGGTCGTGCTCGTCACCGGCGCAGGTGGCTCGATCGGCTCGGAGCTCGTGCGCCAGATCGCGCGTGTCCGGCCGCGGCTGATCGTCCTGCTCGACCACGCGGAGGACAACCTCTTCCACATCGAGCGCGAGATGCTCGGCGAAGCCCACTTCACCCGGGTCGAGTCGGTCCTGGCCGACTGCAAGGAGGCCGACCGGGTGGGTGAGGTCATGCAGCGGTTCTCGCCCGAGGTCGTCTTCCACGCCGCTGCCTACAAGCACGTGCCGCTGATGGAATCAAACCCCCTGGAGGCGATCCGCAACAACGCCATCGCGACCCGCGTGGTCTCCGACGCGGCGGCCGAGGCCGGCGTGGAGCGCTTCGTGCTCGTCTCCACGGACAAGGCCGTGAACCCCCGGACGGTGATGGGCGCCTCGAAGGCCATGGCCGAATGGGTCGTCGAAGCCGCCGGCCGCCGGCATCCGGGAACGCGGTTCGTCTCGGTGCGGTTCGGCAACGTGCTCGGCTCGTCGGGCAGCGTCGTGCCGTTGTTCCGCGAGCAGATCGCGCGCGGCGGCCCGGTCACGGTGACTCACGAAGGCATGACCCGCTACTTCATGACCATCCCCGAGGCAGTCCAGCTGGTGATCACGGCCGGCGATCTCGGCCAGGGCCGGGGCGAGGTCTTCGTCCTCGAGATGGGCGAGCCCGTCCGCATCATCGACCTCGCCCGGAACATGATCCGTCTCGCCGGGTTCACGCCGGGTCGCGACATCGAGATCGAGATCGTCGGCATCCGGTCGGGTGAGAAGCTCGGCGAGGAGCTGTTCAACACCGATGAGGACCGTCACGCGACCACCGCCGACCGGATCACCCGGGCCGCCCGCCGGGATCCGCTCGACCCGGCGTGGGTGACCACGACGGTCGACCGACTCGAGCAGATGGTGAGCGCCGGAGACGAGGCAGGCCTGGCCCAACGGGTGGTCGAGCTGGTCGATGCCCGTCGCTCCGAGAGCGCCACCGCACCGCGGGGGTGAGCCCTGCGGCCGGCGGCACCGTGCCCGGCCGTGGCGCTCCGTAGGATTCGCCCGCGATGGAACTCGTAGAACGCATCGGCTCGTTCCTGGGGATCGCCTCGTTCTTTGGTCTGGCGATCTTCGCCCTGCTGCAGTTCTCCATGGCGCGCGACGTCCGCCGCCTGCGCGAGTGGGCAGGGCGAGCCCCCGAGCGGTCCTCGACCGCCGTCGACCAGGCGGCCGGGGCCTACGCCGAGCAGGCGGCCGAGATCCGGGAGCGGCGCGAGCACGGTTTCGGGCCGACCCGCTGGCAGCGGATCCGCGCGCCGTTGCTGATCGGCCTCGGCGTGCTGGTGTTCGGCGCGGGCGCCTTCTTCGCGGTCACCGCCCTGGTCGGAGAGCAGGATGCTTCCACGGTCGACGAGGGCCGGGCGACATCGCAGACAGGGTCGGTCCGTTCTTCGGACATCGAAGTCGCGGTGCTCAACGGCACCAGCATCCCCGGGCTCGCCGCCAACATCGGCGAGACGGTGGAGGAGAACGGCTTCGGCGTCGGCCCGCTCACGAACTCCGACGAGGCGTTCGACCGGTCCGTGGTCATGTACGTGAGCGGGAGCAAGCCCGAGGCCGAGGCGGTGGCCCGCGCCCTGGACATCCCCCGCACCGAGGAGATGACCCCGGCCATCCGGGAGGTGGCCGCGCAGTCACGGGTCGCCGTCATCATCGGCTCCGATCGCTCGTCCTAAAGCGCCGTGCAGGGGTTCCTCGACATCGAGCCGCGTCCCGCGCGGCCACGCGACCGCGGCCTCACCAGCCTCCTCGACAAGGGGTTGACCATCTCTCAGGTGGACGGGCTTCTCGAATCGGCCGCCGGACACGTCGACCTGGTCAAGCTCGGCTGGGGGACCGGATACGTCACGGCAGGGCTGGAGGCCAAGCTCGACCGCTATCGCGCGGCGGACATCCCCGTCTACCTCGGTGGGACGCTCACCGAGATCGCGATCGCCCAGGGCCGGCTCGACGACTACCGCCGCTGGCTCACCGACCACCGGATCACCCACATCGAGGTGTCCGAGGGGACGCTCGACCTCGACCGCGGACACGTCCTGGAGGTGATCTCCTCGCTGGCCGCGGACTTCACGGTGCTCGCCGAGGTGGGCGAGAAGGATCCGCAGGCGATCGTCGCCCCCTACAAGTGGGTCCGGGAGATCGAGGAGAACCTCGAGGCGGGTGCCCGGTGGGTCGTCACCGAGGCCCGCGAGACCGGCACCTCCGGGGTCTTCCGGCCGTCCGGGGAGCTGCGCGAGGGGCTGATCGAGGAGATCGTCAACCGGGTGGACCCGGCCAGGCTGCTGTTCGAGGCGCCGCTCAAGGCCCATCAGGTGTGGTTCATCGAGCGGTTCGGTCGCGACGTCAACCTCGGAAACATCGCTCCCGAGGAGGCGATCTCCCTGGAGACGCTCCGGCTGGGGCTGCGCGCCGACACCACACGGCAACTGCTCGATCTGCAGTGAAGGCGCGGCTGGCCGTCGCCGGACTCCCCGACGCGGGTGCCCATGGGGCGGCCGTGGTGCTGGTCCGCCACGGCGAGACCGCCGACAACGACGCCGGCCGGTTCCAGGGCTGGACCGACACGCCACTCAACGAGCGCGGGCACACGCAGGCGGCTGAGCTCGCCGCGACGTCGCGTCCCGGCGGCGGCTACCGGCACCTGGTCGGCAGCGACCTCGTGCGCGCGGCCGCCACCGCCGACGCGCTCGGTCGCCGGCTGGGCCTCGCGCAGGCCGTCGACGAACGGCTCCGCGAGTCCGACCGGGGACGGTGGGAGGGCCTGCGGCTCTCCGACGTCCAACGAGACGAGCCCGACGCGTGGGCCGATTGGCGCGCCGCCGGATCCGGCTTCCGGTTCCCCGGCGGCGAGAGCCTGGCCGAGCACCAGCAGCGGGCCCGGGCCGCGGTCGGGGACATCCTGGCCGGCCCTCTGCCGGCGGTCGCGGTCTGTCACGGAGGCACGATCCGCTGCCTGCTCGCCGACGACCTCGAGCGCTTCCACGATCTCGAGGTTCCCAACTGCTCGATGTTCGGTCTCGACCAGGCCGGCCGGCCGGTGGGGCTCGCGTGACGCGCATCGTCATCCGGATGGTGTTCGCGGGCCTCGTTCTCGCCACGTTCGGCGCCTTCTTCGTGGCCGCGCGAATCAAGCAGGCTCCCCCCGTGATCTCCCGCTTGTCGTTCACGTCGGCGATCTCCCCCGACGGCGACGGCACGCGTGACGTCGCGCGGATCTCCTTCCGCGTCCAGGAGTCCGACGTCGCCGATATCGAGATCATCGACGCCTCCGACGAGGTCGTCCGGACGCTGGACGCCGATCGCCGTCTTCGTCCCGGGTCGCCCCAGCGGTTTCGGTGGAACGGGCGGTCCGACGAGGGGCAGATCGTCGCGGACGGCGACTATCGGCTCCGGGTCGTGCTCCGTGACGAGGGCCGGTCGGTCACGAGCCCCCGGAAGATCGTGGTCGACACCACGCCGCCGAGTCCGCGGATCGCGCGCGTCACTCCCCGCGTCGCCTCGCCCGACGGCGACGGACGGGCCGACGTGATCCGATTCCGCTACAGGGGCCCCACCGGTCAGGGCGCGGGCTCCCGGCCCACCTTCATCGTCTACCGGACGGGCAGCGGTAGGTCGCGGGAGGTGGCCAGGTTCCGTGGCCGCAAGGGCGAAAGCCTGCAGGCCTGGGACGGGCAGGTCGACGGCGAGCCGGCGCCGCCGGGCAACTACCTGATCGCCGTCAAGGTCCGTGACGCGGCAGGCAACAAGGGGACGACGCCACGGACGCTTCCGCCCGTCCGCTCGGAGGCCGACGTTCCCGGCAAGCCCGGCCTGCGTGTCCGCTACCTCGAGGCCCGTGGGCCCGAAGGCCCGGTCACCGCGGGCAGCCAGGTCCGCTTCCGTGTCGACACCCACCGCTCCAGCTACCGCTGGGCGATCCGGCGCCTTGGCGCCGCCCGGCCTTCGCAACGGGGCGTCAGTCGGGCTCGGGGCGACCAGAGCCTGCGGCCGCCCGTGCCCCGCCGCGCCGGCGTGTTCCTGCTCGAGATGCAATCCGCGCGGTTCCGGTACGCCACGCCGTTCACGGTGCGCTCGACCGATCCCGGGCGGGTCCTGGCGGTGCTGCCCGCCGCCGCGTGGCAGGCCACCAACGCCCTGGATACCGACGGGGACGGCTGGGGTGAAACCCTGGCGGCCGACGGTGCGGTGGGCCGCGACCGGCCGATCACCGGCAGAGGCCTGCCGCAGGGGTTCCGCTCCAGGGTGCAGCCGGTGATGGAGGCACTGTCACGCGCCCGGGCCGGCGCCGACGTGACGACGGACATCGCCCTGGCCCGAGGGCAGGGGCCGGACCCGTCGGACTACCGGGGCATGATCTTCGTGGGCGACGAGCGCTGGTTTCCCCCGGCTGCCGGGCGCCTCCTCGCGGACGCGGTCCGGAAGGGGTTGCGTGTCGCCTGGGTCGCCCCCGACGCCTTCCACCGGCAGCTCGAGCTGGGCGAGACCGAGTTGCGCAGCGGCGGACGCCGGTCGGCCGAGGATCCGTTCGGGGAGCGGACCGCGCTCGAGGATGTCCCCGCCGGGCCGCTGGAGGTGGCCCGCGACGACCTGGGGCTCTTCGCCGAGGTGGTACCGAGCTTCGGCCGGTTCTCGACGGTCGAGCGGAGCATCGGGCTGCCCGAGCAGGGGAGCCTTCGCAGCGGGGCTGGGCCGGAGGAGGGTGGATTGGCGGCTCCGGCCTACCGCTTCGGCAAGGGCATCGTGATCCGCCTCAATCCCCGTGGGTTTGCCGAAGCCACCGACGGCAACGGCGATGTGCGGCGCGTCTTCCGGCGCCTGGTCGACCTCCTGCAGGGGTAGGCGCCCCGGCCCGGCGGCGCGGTCCGGCGCCGCGTCGCCCGAGCGGCGGTCGATAATGCGCGGTCATGCCTCTCGTGGCCGTCGCCGACATTCCCCTGTGGCTCGCGGTACTCGCTGCGTGCTCGGCGGCCGCCGCCTCGCTGGCCGTCCGCGATCCGCGCCGCCGCGTGCGGGCGATGATCGGCGCCGGCGTGCTGGCCGTGGGGATCGTCGGGCTGGAGGGCGCCGGCTCCATCACCGGCTCACTGGCCGACCACCTTCCGGCGCTGGGGATCCTCGCCGGAGCAGGGGTGATCGCCGTCGGAGGCCTGGCTGCGGTGTTCGCCCGCTGGCCCGTCGCCCTGCCGGTCGCCCTCATCGCCGTGCTGCCGTTTCGCCTCCCGCTGGAGATCGGTTCGTCGACAGTGAGCCTGCTGGCGCCGCTGTACGCCGTCATTGCTGCGGGTGTGGCAGTGACATGGTGGCGGGAGCGGGCCGCCGGGAAGGCCGCGCCGGCGACGACACCTGAGCCCCCGGAACGGGTCGCGGAGCGGCGCAAGATCGCGCGAGGCTGGGCCGGGGCTCCGCGGCGGCTGCAGCTCGCCCTGGCCGCGGTTGTCGCGCTGTACGGGCTGCAGGCCGGGTACTCCGACGATGTCGGAGCGGCCGCTCGCCAGGCCGGGTTCTTCCTCGTGCCGTTCACGCTGCTGTTCTCGCTGCTCGCGCACACGCAGTGGACCAGGCGCCTGGCGGTGACGTGCTTCGGAGTGCTGATGGCGGAGGCGCTGGTGTTCAGCCTCGTCGGCCTCTACGAGTACCAGGCGCGGGAGGTGTTCTGGAACGCGAAGGTCATCAGCTCCAACCAGTTCGAGACCTACTTCCGCGTCAACTCGGTGTTCTTCGACCCGAACATCTTCGGGCGGTTCCTGGCCCTGGTGATGCTCGGCGTCACGGCATGGCTCGTGTGGTTGCGCCGGTCGTGGCCGGTGCTCGGGCTGGCGGTCGCGCTCGCGGTGCTGTGGGCGGGCATGGTGGTGACCCTCTCCCAGTCGAGCTTTGCGGCCCTGATGGCCGGGCTTGCCGTGGTTGCGGCGCTGCGCTGGAGCTGGCGCTGGACGGCGGCGGCCCTCGGAGCAGGAGTGGTGGCGGCGCTCGTCGTCGTCTTCGGGTTCGGGAGCCTGGTGCGCCTGGACACCGGATCCGATCGATCGATCGACCGCGCCACCAGCGGCCGCTCGAAGCTGGTCGAGGGCGGACTCGGCCTTGTGGCTGACCGGCCCCTGATCGGCCACGGCTCGGGGTCGTTCTCGCGTGCGTACCGTGACCGCCAGGACGCCGGCCAGCGCGAGGCGGTCTCGGCGTCGCACACCGAGCCGATCACCGTTGCCGCGGAACAGGGCGTGCTGGGAATAGCGGCCTATGTCGCCCTGTTGGCCGGGGCCGTGGCGACCCTGCTCACCGGACTCTCCCGGTCCGCGCCGGGGCTCGGCGGGGGTCGCTCGGGCGGGCCACCCCCTGTCGTGCGCGTCGGGCTCGCCGCCGCCTTCGGCGCCCTGTTCGTGCACTCGCTGGCCTACGCGGCCTTCCTGTCCGACCCGATGACCTGGGCCCTGCTCGGGACGGCAGTGGCCTTCGCCGTCCGGGCGCAGGCGATCGAGCCGCAGACGCGGCAGCCGCCCGCCGAGCCGGAGCGGCCGGTGCCGGAACCGGCCGGCTGATGCTCGGCACGCTGCGGCGGCTGGCGAGCACCGGGGCGGCCTACACCGCCTCCAGCGTCCTGGCCAAGGTGGTGGCGGTCGCGCTGCTGCCGGTCTACACCCGGTTTCTCACCCCGGCGGACTATGGCGCGGCCGAGGTGCTGCTGGTCATGGTCATCGCGAGCAGCATCGTCTTGCGCGTGGGGATGATCGAGGCGCTGTTGCGCTTCTACCACCGGGCCGACGCCGACCGCGACGCGGTGGTGCGGACGGCGTTCGCATCCCTGCTGTGGACCACGGTGGCGGGGTCGCTTGTACTGGCCCTGGCGGCCGAGCCGGTGGCCGCACTCGTCCTGGGAAGCGAGGACGCCGGGCTTGTCCGGATCGCGGTGTTCGGCTTGCTCGTGTTCACCGTCTACGAGTTGCTGCTCGCCCTCTACCGCCTCGACGAGCGCGCCCGGGAGTACTTCCTCGTCACCGGCCTCAACGTGGTGCTGACGATCGGTCTCACCGTGGCCCTCGTCGTCGGAGCCGAGCGGGGGGCCGAGGGGCTGCTGCTCGGCAACTTCGGAGCCTCGGCCGTGGTACTGGTCGGCCTGCTGGCCGTGCACCGGCGCCGGCTGGCGCTGGTGCCGGACCTTGCGGTGCTGCGGCGGCTCGTGCGGTTCGGCGGCCCGACGGTCCCGGCCGAGCTGTCGCTGTACGCACTGAACTTCATCGATCGCGTGATGCTGGCGCGGCTCGCAGGCTTGGCCGAGGCGGGCCTCTACGCCCTCGCCGTGAAATTCGCCCAGGTGCTCACCGTGCTCGTGCGCGGCTTCCAGCTCGCGTGGCCGCCGCTGGCCTACGGGATCCGCGACGACCGGGAGGCGAGCGTCACCTACGGGCTCGTGGTCACGTGGTTCGTGGCCTTGTGTGCGTTTGCCGTCACGGGCCTCGCGTTGCTGAGCCGCTGGCTCGTACGCCTGCTGGCCGCTCCCGAGTTCTTCGAGGCGTGGAAGGCGGTTCCCCTGGTGGCCACCGGGGTCAGCTTGTACGCCGTCCAGCTCGTGTTGCTCGTGGCCGTCGGTCGCACCGGACGGACGGAGGCCAACGTGCCGGTCATCGCGGTCGCGACGGCGTCGAACGTCGGGCTCAACGCCCTGCTGATTCCGCCGTTGGGGATCGTGGGCGCCGGCATCGCGCTGATCGCGTCCTACCTCGTGATGCTGGTCGGCCTGGTGCTGGTCACCCGCCGGCTGTTTCCCGTCGCCCTGCAGTGGATCCGTCTAGCCGCCGCTGTCGGGTTCGCGGGTGCGCTGGTGGTGATCGGTGAGCTGCTGGCCGGTGACGAGGGGGTCGTCGCGTTCGCGATTCGCAGCGGGCTGTGGCTGACCTACCCGGCGCTGTTGGCCATCTCCGGGTTCCTCACGCCGGAGGAGCGGGCCGCGGTGGCGGGAATCCCGCCTCGGGTACGGGCCTGGCGGGACAGCCGCGACGCGCCGGGCAGCCCGGCGACAGACCAGGCCCCGTTGCCCGCGCCCTACGAGGCGGAGGTGCGCGACGAGGACGAGGCCGCGGGCTCCTGATCGGCCGGCGCCGCGGAGGAGCCGAGGGTGCGCAGGATCCGGACGCTCTGCCCGGCTGCCCGGAGCTGGTGCAGGAGGTGGATCACCCCGAGCCCGACAAGCAGGATGCCGCGGGCGATCGACGAGTCCACTCCCGGGAAGCCGTCGGCGATCACGACGTCGACCACGACCACGAACGTGACGACGTTGACGAACCCGGGGAAGACGAGCAGCTGCCCGAGGTTCGTGTAGCGCCGCCACATCAAGCCGCCGCCGCCGACTCCCTCTCGCCAGTTGCGCTGTTCAGCGGGGTCGATGGTGTCCGGGTCTCCGCCCTGACGGGCCAGGACTGCCCGGCGGAACGCCGGATCGTGCCCGAGCGGCTCGTCGTCGCGCCACAGGCCGAGCAGGACATGGTCACGGGCCGAGTAGGGAACCCGCACCAGGCCGAGCACCATCACTCCGGCGGCGGCCAGCAGCCACGGTGTTCCACCGGAGACGACGGCCCCCCAGGCCAGGGCCCCGGTCGTGACGGCCGGGAGGTAGTAGTGGCCGATCCAGTCGAGGTAGCCGCCCGCGGGTCCCGAGGTTCCCCGGAACCGGGCGACCTCGCCGTCGGAGTAGTCGAGGACGAACGACAGTTGCAACAGCACGAGGCCGGCCAGCAGCAGCCAGGCGTCCGCCGTGCCGAGCATGACCGCCCCCACCAGCCCGACGCCGATACCCAGCAGGGTGGCGCCGTCGGCCCCGATCCCGAGCTTCAGCAGGACCCAGGTGAGGCGGATCGAGAGCTTGCGGACCAGGCGGGCGTAGAGGAACCGCACGTTGCGGGGCTCGTCGCTGCCGCGCCCCTCGCCGCCGCAGATCCGCTCGAGCTCGGCGACCGGCGGCACTGTGGTCCGGTTGGACGTCACGCTGCGGGAGAATACGCGGGGCATGGCCGACCTCCCCGTGATCCTCCTGGCTGCCGGCCGCGGCGAACGGCTGCGGCCGCTCACCGACGACCGCCCCAAGGCGCTGGTCGAGGTCGGGGGAGAGCCGGTTGTTGTCCGCGCCCTCCGCACGCTCGCGGACGCGGGCCTGCAGCCGGTCACGGCGGTCACCGGCTGGCAGGCCGACTGGTTCCGTGACCTCGATTGCCGCGTTCAGCACAACGAGCGCTGGGAGGAGAACAACATCGTCTCGCTGTGGACGGTCCGCGATCTTGTGGCCCACGGCTGTCTGATCGTCAACTCCGACGTGATCTTCGCCCCGCCGCTGGCCGGCCGCATCGCCTCCGCGCGGGGGTCGGCGTTGCTGTGCGACGGGGACCGGACCCTCGACGACGAGGCGATGAAGGCCGAGCTCGACGGCGACGGGCTGCTGACGCGGCTGTCCAAGCAGGCCGACCCGGAGCGCAGCGCGGGCGAGTACACGGGTCTGGCCCGCATCGATCCCGCCGACGGCCCCCGGCTGGCCGAGATCCTCTCCGAGATGGTGGAGGCGGGCGAGACCGAGGTGTACTACGAGAACGCGATCGAGAAGCTGGCCGCCGACCGGCCGGTGCGCAGCGTCGCGGTCGGCGGCGAACCCTGGGCGGAGATCGACGATCACGCCGATCTCGAGTGGGCCGAGCGGGAAGTGGTCCCCCGTGTCTGACGAGGCCGAAGGCGTCCCCGGCGAGGGCGGGGGATCCCGTCGCTGGATGGAGCTTCCCCGTCACCTCCGCGCCGTCCACGGCAGGGAGGCGTTCGTGGAGACGGTCGCCGACGTGGCCGACCTCCTCGGGCTCGCGGAGTGCTGTGTAGTGGTCGGCCGCGGTCCGTCCCGGGACCTCGCCCCGGACGTGCGGCGGGCCTTGGGCGGGACGACCCAGGTGGTGGTCCGCGACAACACCGCGGCCGACGTGGCCGCGCTCACCGACAACGCCGCCTTCGCCCAAGCCGACGGGATCATTGCCCTCGGAGGTGGCCGCACGATCGACGTGGCCAAGGCAGCCGCGCTCGTGGTCGACCGGCCGCTGGTGAGCTGTCCCACGCAGCTGGCCACCGACGGGATCGCGTCGCCGGTTGCCGTGACCATCGATGCGCGGGCTCGCGCCCGCAGCGGACCCGGCCGGCTCCCCGCGGCGGTGGTCTGCGACCTGGAGATGGCCGCCTCGGCGCCCCTGGCCGCGACCCGGGCCGGCGTCGGCGACGCGATCGCAAACCTCACCGCCCTGCACGACTGGGAGCGGGCCGTGCGCTCCGGCCACGAGCAGCGCGACGATTTCGCTGCCCTACTGGCCCGCGCGGCCGCCGATCTCGTCCTCGCCTCGGACGTGTCGTCCCTGGAGTTCGGGCCGCCTGCTCCCGAGCTGATCGGCCGTCTGCTCGAGGCCCTCGTGCTCTCTGGCCTGGCCATGGAGATCGCCGGATCCTCGTTGCCCTGCTCGGGCGCCGAGCACCTGATCAGTCACTCGATGGACCGGATCGTCCCCGGCACCGCCCTGCACGGCGAACAGGTCGCCTTCGGCACGCTGGTGGCCGCCCACCTCCAGGGCCAGGACTGGCAACCGCTGCGCGAGCGGTTCCTGGTGGCCGGCATGGAGCCGGTCCTCGCCGGCTTCGGGCTCCCCGAGGACACCCTGCGCGAGGTGATCCGCCGGGCGCCGGACACGCGACCGGCCAGGCGCACCGTGCTCGACCACCTCGAGCACGACGACGCGGCGCTGAGCCGGCTGCTGGGGGAGCTGGTGTTGGGGTGAGCCCGGGGGCCTATTGAGAGGAAGTGCGGCAGGTGGTGCAAGGGACGCGAGACGACCGCGGCTTACAGCCCGATGACGTCGAAGCCGCCGAGGAAGAAGATCCAGATCGTCAGGGCCATTCCGGCGACCAGGGAGGCGACCACGAAGGCGCGTTCCAGGGGATGGGTGAAGGCAGGCGGCGGGGTGTCATGACGGGGGCCCCGGCCCTGCGGGCCTCCGGCGGCCGTGTCGGCCGGGGAGGAGAGGACGCTGCCCGCCCAGGCGATGACGTAGAGGTATGTGGTGGCCGCACCGATGATCGTGACCGCCAGGGCGAGCATGGCCAGGGGTCCCTCGCCCTGCACAGCGAGCTGCAGGGCCGATCCGACCACCAGCCATCCCCCGAGGATGGCCGTGCCAGTGGCGGCCCCGAGGATCACGGCGATCAGGATGCTCAGGCCTGCGCGCACGCGCCTGGGTCGGGTCTCGTGGTCCACAGGAGCAGTATGCCCTCCCGATGGGGTCAACCGGGGTCGCTCAGGCGTAGGGGAGCGACCGGTTGAAGGCGTCGGCTTTCTCGGCCAGGCCCGGGCCGCTGTGGGCGGGCACGAGGGTGGCCCGCACGTGAAAGGCGAACCGGCGTGCGCTGTGGCCCGGCAGCACGGTGGCGGCGACGGCGCGCAGCCCGTAGGCCCAAGCCGTCAGCCCGCGGGCCGCGAGAGCGATTGGCCACCCGTGGTGCTTGCGCAGGTACCGGTCCCGGTTGCGGGAGAACTCGACGATGCGCGCGCGGGAGAAGTCCGCGTCGTGGCGCAGCTGCTCGTGGTGGATCGCGTGGGCGTCGGGTTCGTAGAGGATCGACCAGCCCGCGTCGCGCAAGCGACGCTGCCAGTCCACCTCGTCGGAGTAGACGAAGAACCGCGGATCGAGCCCGCCGACCTCACGGAAGGCCGCATGACGGACGAGCATCGCGGCCGACTGCACCCAGTCGACCTCTCGGCGCTCGCCGCCGCCGCTTTGGACGGTGAAGCGCCGGTGGGCGAACACGGCGCCCGCGAGTGCCGTGGGCAGGGTGGGAAACCGCCAGGCACACGGTTGCGGCCGGCCTTCGGGGTCGAGCAGCTGGGCTCCGGCCGCGGCAGCGCCCGGCGTTGCCTGCAGGGCGGCGAGCAGGGCCGCCGACGCCCCGTCCAGCAGCTCGCTGTCCTCGTTGAGCAGCATCGCGAATCGGCCCCGGGCCAGCTCGAGAAGGAACGTGTCGTTGAGCGCCTTGCCCGATCGCAGCCGCTGGTGGACGACTTGGACGACCTCGCCGTGGCGCTCTTCGAGGCGCTGCGCCGAGCCGTCCGTGGAGGCGTTGTCGAGCACGATGACCTCGCGCCGAGACGGCTCCAGCGGACAGGTCTGGGTGATCGCGTCGACGCACCGGTGCAGCAGCTCGCCGCCGTCGGTGTTGACGATCAGGTAGGAAAGCTCGATGGGTTCGTCCGGCATCGCCCCTGATTCTCCCGCGCTGCGGGTCCAGCTCGTCGACCCACCGGCCTTCACGCCCCCCTATGACCACGCCCTGGCCTCGGCCTTGGCCGCGGCGGGGGCCGATGTGGAGCTGGTCACCAGCCGCTTCGACTACGGCGAGGTGCCGGCCCCCGCTGGGTACCGGGTGACCGAGGCCTTCTACCGGCGCGGGTCCGGAGCGGCCGGGTCCCGTCGCCGTTCGGTGGAAAAGCTCGCCCAGCACCCCGGGGCGATGGTCCGGCTTCGTCGCGGGCACGGCCTGGCGATCGGCGACCCCGACATTCGGCACCTGCAGTGGTCGGCCGTCCCCCAGATCGATGCCGGGTTGCTCGCCGGTACCTCGACGCCGTTGGTGGTCACCGTGCACGAGCCGACCCCTCGCCGACCACGACGCGGCCAGCAGGGCGCGCTCGGCCGGTTGCTCCGTGGGGCCGATGCCGTGATCACCCATACCGACGGTGGCAGGAAGACCGTGGTGGACGCCTACCGAGTACCCAAGGAGCGAACGCACGTGATCGAGCACGGAGCGTTCACCCATGTCGCCAGGGTCGACCCCACGCCGCTTGACCCGGAGCTCGACCGCTGGCTGGGGTCCGGGCCCACCATCCTGTTCTTCGGGCTGTTGCGACCCTGGAAGGGCGTCGATGTCCTGTTGGACGCGTTCTCCCGCGTCCAGCGTCCAGACGCGCGCCTGTTGGTCGTCGGACGCCCGCGCATGGACACCGCGCCCCTGCGGGCGCTGGCCGACGATCGCGTGCGTTTCGTCGAGCGGTTCGTCAGCGACTCCGAGGTGCCGACCCTGTTCGCGCGCGCCGACATCGTCGCGCTGCCCTACCGGGAGGTCGAGCAGTCGGGTGTCCTGGCGACCGCGCTGGCCTTCGGCCGGCCGATCGTGTGCAGCCGGGTCGGCGGCTTCGCCGAGACTGTCGAGCGTCACGGGGTGGCGGCCCTGGTGCCCCCCGGCGACCCGAAGGCGCTCGCCGTCGAGCTGGTCACCCTGCTCGACGACCCGGCCCGAAGGCGCTCGCTCGCCTTCGCCGCCCGCCGCGCGGCCGACGGTCCGCTCGCGTGGCCGACCGTGGCCGAGCAGACCATGGACCTCTACCGCTCGTTGGCATGATCCGGGCCGTGCTTGCCCGCCTCGTCCTCCGTGCCGCGCTCGCTGCGCTGGTTCACCACCACCTCACGTATCCGCTCACGGCCTGGCTGCTGGCGCGGATCTCCCCGCGGCCTGTCGCCGCGGACCCGCAGGGGACGCCGCGCGTCACCGTCGTGGTGGCCGCTCACGACGAGCAGGCGGCGATCGGCGACCGGGTCCGCAACATCCTGGGCCTCGACTGGCCGACCGACCGACTGCAGCTCATCGTCGCCTCCGACGGCTCCCAGGACGACACGGTGTCCGCGGCCCGGGCGGCGGCAGGCGACGACGACCGCGTTCGCGTCCTCGATCTCCCGCGGGCGGGCAAGGTCGCGGCCCAGAACGCCGCGGTCGAGCAGGCCGCGGGGACCGTCCTGGCCTTCGGAGACGCCAACGCCCGGTGGGAGCCCGACGCGCTGGGTCATCTCACCGGCGCGCTGGCCGATCCGGCGGTCGGATACGTCTGCGGGCGACTGGCCTACCGCGACCCCGAAGGCAACAACCAGGAGGGCCTGTACTGGCGCCTGGAGCTGTGGCTGCGCGGACAGGAGTCGGCGGCGGGCTCGGTCACGGCCGGCAACGGTGCGATCTACGCCACCCGCGCGGACACCTACCAGCACCTCGACCCGCGGATGGGTCACGACCTGGCGCTGCCGACCGCCACCGTCCGCGCCGGTTTCCGGGCCGTGTACGCCCCGCTGGCCCGCGCATCGGAGACGATGGTGCCCGACACCGCTGGCGAGGCGCGGCGCAAGCGACGGATGATGGCCCGGACCTGGCTGATCGTGGTCCGCGGCCGCCTGTGGGACCCTCGCGGCCTCGGCTCTCGGCACGTGTTCGCGGTGTTCTCCCACCGCCTCCTGCGCTACGCGAGCCCCTTCGCGCACCTGGCGGTGCTGCTGGCGGCCGGTCACCTTCTCGCCCACCGCCCCGGCTCCCGCACCCTCGCCGGCGTGACCGTCGCCGGGCACGCCACCCTGGCGGCAGCAGCGCTCGCCGGGCGCCCCGGAGCGCCGCTGCCGCTCGCTCTCGCCCGCTACTACGTCGGGGTCACGGCCGCTCCGGCGCTGGGGCTGTGGGACGTGGCCCGGCACCCGATCCCCGCCACCTGGGACAGCCCCGAGGGCACCCGGTGACGATGGTGACGGCGCGGCCCGCCGGCCGCGCCGTGGATCCCCGGCACTGCGCTCAGGCCGCGGCGCCTGGGACCATGACCCGCGTGGCCCGCCGCCTCGTCGACCTCGCGATCTCCGTGCCGCTGCTGGCGCTCGCCGCCCCACTGCTGGTTGCCGCGGCCGTCGCGATCCGCCTGCACGACCGGGGCCCGATCCTGTTCCGCCAGTCACGCGTCGGGCGCCACGGCGAGGACTTCGACATGCTCAAGCTGCGCACGATGGAGGTGGGCGCGGTGGGCCGCGGCGCCGGCCTGGCCATCGCCGCGGGCGACTCGCGGATCACTCCCGTGGGGCGGCTGCTACGCCGGACGTCGCTCGACGAGCTGCCGAATCTCGTCAACGTCGCCCGGGGGGAGATGAGCATCGTCGGTCCCCGGCCCACGTTGCGCCACCAGGTCGAGACCTACACCTCCGGGCAGCGCCGCCGCCTCGAGGTCAAGCCCGGAATCACCGGCTGGGCGCAGATCCACGGCCGTGCCTCGCTGCCCTGGAGCGAGCGGATCGAGCTCGACCTCTGGTATGTCGACCACCAATCGCTGGCGCTCGACCTGCGGATCATCGCCCGCACGCCGGCCCTGCTGCTGCGCGGGGTCGGGCTCTACAAGGGCTCGACGGGGGGTTGGGGCCGATGAGTGCCGACCGTCCCGCCGTGATCCTGACCGCCGCGGGCAAGCGGACCGACATCGTGTCGGCCTTCGCCGAGCACGCGACCGTCATCGTCTGCGACCCCAACCCCCTTGCCCCGGCCCAGTACGCGGCCCACGAGCGGCGGGTCGTGCCGAGGATCGACGATCCGGGATACGTACCGGCCCTCGAGGCGCTGGTCGAGGAGTTCGGGGTCGGCGCGGTCGTGCCGCTCACCGATCTCGACATCGAGGTCCTCGCTCGCTCCGACCTGCCGGCGTTCGTTCCCCCGGCCGAGATCGCGCGGCGGACTTTCGACAAGTACGAGTGCCACCTGCTTCTCGGCGAGCACGGCCTCCCGTCGCCGCCGACCTGGCTGCCCGACGAGGTCCCCGCCGACCTCGATGTCCCGGTCGTCGTCAAACCCCGCGCCGGGTCCGGGGCCCGCAACATCTTCCACGCCCGAGACCGCCGTGAGCGCGAGTTCTTCGTCGGCTACATCGACGAGGACGTCATGGTCCAGCGGGCCATGGGAGGGCGGGAACACTCGGTCGACGTGCTCTGCGACCTCGACGGCCGCTGCCTGAACGCGATCCCCCGCACCATGCTCGAATCGCGCGGGGGAGAGTCGATCAAGGGGATGACGTTCGACGACCCCGAGCTGGTCGAGCTTGGCCGCACCGTGGCCGAGGCGCTCACCGTCCGTGGGCCCGCGACCATCCAGGCGTTTCGCGATCCCGAGATCGGGCTGGGCATCACCGACGTCAATACCCGGTTCGGCGGCGCCTTCTGCGCCCCGATGTTCGGCGGCGGCTCCTACCCCGAGCTGATCTGTCGCATGGCCGCCGGCGAGCGACCCGAACCACACGTCGGGACCTTCCAGGCCGGCCGCTGGTTCACCCGGTACTTCTGGCAGCTCGAGCTCGAGGGCCCGGTCGGTCCGGATCTCGGTCCGTCCGGGCCGTTGCGACCGACCGGCCGCGACATCGTCGCCGGCGCTGGGCCTCCCCCGCCGCGCTGAGGTTCCGCCTTACGGGACGAACTCGGGGCCCTGGTCGCGGAACTCCTCGCGGAAGGTGCGGATCGCGTCGAAGATCTCGGGAGAGAACTTCTCGCAGGTGAGGCTGTTCTCCCAGGCGGCAACGACCACCGGGGCTTCGAGGTCGGGGTTCGGGAACAGCATGACCTTCAACGAGTCCTCGGCCAGCAGGCCCTTGAGCTGTAGCTGCTCGGCCTCGGGGAGGTCCGGCTGGTACTGGATCTGGATCCGGCCGTGCTCGAGGGAGTGCACCGCGCGCTCCGTGCGGATCTGTTCGCGGAAGGCGCCGTCCGCCGCGGGGACCTCCCAATGGTCGCCCGAGGTGGGCGGTGTGTCCTTGTACTCGAGGTCGGTGCCCTCGCGCTCGTGCTTGTTGCCGCGGCTCTTGGTCATCTCGAGCTCGCAGTTGGCCGCCTTGGCCGCCGCCTTGAGATCGGTTTCCTTGGGGGCCGGAGGGTCGGTGCCCTCGCGCTCGTCGAACTTCAGGTCGTCGACCGCGCCGGTGTCGGGCCGGACGAAGGCCTGGGCCGAGTCGCCACCGCCGCCACCCCCGTCGTCGCCGCTGCTGCCGAGGATCACGACGACGATGCCCGCGATGGCGAAGCCGCCGAGCACGCCGGCGAGGGCAAACCCCCCGAGCCGCCGCCGTCGGGCCGTCGCCCGGTCCTTCTCTTCGGCGTCCAGACGTTCCTGGCGCCGCTGTTCACGTTCTTCCTTCTTTGAAGCCATGGCAGAAGTATGAAGAACGCGGTGGCGGGGCCGGGATTCAGGCCGAGCGGGCGGTGTGGCGGCGCTGCGTGTCGGTATCCGCTGTCTCGTCGCCGTCCAGCTCCCCCGACCACACGTCGTCGAGGAACCGGCCGAACTCGTCGTTGAGCCGTCGCGGGTTGATCCGCCACTCCAGCGCCGAGTTGGCGTCGAGCAGACGGGCGTTGCGCAGCTCGTCGACGAGCATGTCGGCGTCGGAGAACGGGTGCAGCGGATCGGCCGGATGGCCGATGACCAGGGCGGGCCGGTCGATGAGCTGGCGCCGCGACCGGTGGGGCGCGGTGCGACCGTTGAGCAGGCCGAGCAGTACGGCCTCCGACGGCTCGGGGTCGCGGCGCAGCCAGTCCAGGGCGATGTCGGCCATGAACACCGAGCGCGGGATACGGCGGGTGAGCTGGGCCAGCAGCCGCATGCCGGGTTTGCCGTAGTGGATGGCGATGGCCAGGGGCGTGAACACCGCGCCCGCGGCGAGCAGGGCGTTGTCGAGCACCGGCATCTCGACAAGCATCCCGCGGACTCGCTCGGGAGCGAGGTCGGCGACCTCCAGCGTGATGTTGGCGCCGAGGGAGGTGCCGCCGATGACCGCCTTGTCGATCTCCAGGTGGTCGAGCAGGGCGATGACCTGCAGCCCGAACTGGGTCATCGAGTAGTGCCAGTGCTCGTGCGGTTGGTCGGACTCGCCGTGGCCCAGCAGGTCGACCATGATCACCTTGTTGCCCCGGCTGGCCATCTCCGGAGCGAGGTTGGCGAACATCGTCCGGTTCATCAGCAACCCGTGGGTCATGACGAGCGGCCGGTCGCCGCTGCCGTGGACCTCGTAGGAGATCCGGAATCCCTCGTAGTCGAAAGACGGCATCGCGCCGAGTCTATCCCCCCTCTGGAGGCGGGCCGAACGGGCCTGCCGCTTTAGGCGGAGACGGCTGGCGCGGCCCGTTCCCACGGTCGGCTGGCCCGCAGGGCTCCGAGCACGGCGCGGGTGGCCTCGGGCCGGTTGAGCGCGTAGAAGTGGATTCCGGGCGCCCCGCCGGCGAGCAGCTCCGTGCACTGGTTGGCCGCCCAGGCGATGCCGAGGTCGAGCTCGGCGCGCTGGTCGCCTTCGAGGGCCTCCATCTGCTCGGCGAGGCTCGCGGGGATGCTCGAACCGCAGAACCCCGAGAAGCGCACGATCTGCTCGTAGCTGCGGATCGGCATCACGCCCGGGATGATCGGCACGTCGATGCCGCGGTCGCGCGCGCGCTCGACGAAGTCGAAGTACAGCTCGGACTCGAAGAACAGCTGCGTGATCAGGAACTGGGCGCCCGAGTCGACCTTGCGCTTGAGGTAGTCGAGGTCGGTGGCCTCGTCGACGGCTTCGGGATGGGTCTCGGGGAAGCAAGCGCCGCCGATGGCGCAGTCGAGCTTGGACGCGACGAGCGCAGCCAGGTCGGCCGCGTTGGTCAGGCCCCCGTCGGTGGCCTCCCAGCTCTCGGCGCCCTCCGGCGCGTCGCCGCGGAGGGCCAGGACGTTCTCGATGCCGACGTTGGCCATGTGGTCGATGACCTCCGAGAGCTCGTCGACCGTCGCGCCCACGCAGGTGAGGTGGGCCATGCCGGTGAGCCCGTGGTCGTCGATCAGGGTGCGCACGATGCCGATGGTGCGATCGCGGGTCGAGCCGCCGGCGCCGTAGGTGACCGACACGAAGGCGGGGTCGAGCCGCTTGAGCTCGTCGACGGTGGCATAGAGCTGGTCGACGCCCTTGTCGGTCTTCGGCGGGAAGAACTCCACCGAGAAGCAGGGGTTCGTCGTAGCGAGGATTCGGTCGATGCGCATCTCTGGGCCGCCTCGAGGCCGCTGCGACGGGCAGGAAGGAGGGAGGAGGGCGCAGGCCGCCGCAGACGCAAGGGTACAGGGAGGTCGCCGAGGTCCCTCGGTGCACAGGGTTGGCCGACCCTGTGCACCCGTGAGGTAGCGTGGCGGGCGATGAGCGCCGAAGAGCTGTGGGCCCCCTCCGCCGAGCGGGTCGAACGGGCGTCGATCACCGCCTACGCCCGGTGGGTGGCAGAACGGTACGGGGTGGACGTCGCCCGCTCCTACGACGACCTGTGGCGATGGTCCGTCGACGAGCTGGAGGGCTTCTGGGCGTCGGTCTGGGAGCGCTTTGGTGTGCGTGCCTCCGAGCCCTACACCAAGGTCCTCGGCTCGGCCTCCATGCCCGGCGCCGAGTGGTTTCCCGGCGCCCGGCTGAGCTACGCCGAGCACGTGCTCGGCGGGCCGCCCGACGAGGCCCTGGCCCTCCAGCACGCCTCCGAGCTACGCGAGCTCGATTCCTGGACCTGGGGGGAGCTGCGCGAGCAGAGCGAGAGCATGGCCACCGGCTTGCGGCGGCTGGGGGTGGCCGAGGGGGATCGCGTCGTTGCCTATCTGCCCAATATCCCCGAGGCGATCGCGGGCCTGTTGGCCTGCGCGAGCCTCGGCGCGATCTGGTCGTCGTGCTCTCCGGACTTCGGTGAGCGCAGCGTCGTCGACCGGTTCGCGCAGATCGAGCCCAAGGTCCTGCTGGCCGTCGACGGTTACCGCTACGGCGGCAAGGACTTCGACCGCCGCGAGACGGTGGCGGGTATCCGGGCCGCGCTGCCGACCGTCGAGCACCTCGTGGTGCTCGACTACCTGGACGCCGGTCCCGTCGACGGCGCCATGCCGTGGTCGGAGCTGGTGGCCGATCGGGAGCCGGCGCCGTTCGCCCAGGTGCCCTTCGATCACCCCCTGTGGGTCCTGTACTCCTCGGGCACGACCGGCCTTCCGAAGCCGATCGTCCACGGCCAGGGCGGCATCCTGCTCGAGCACCTCAAGAAGATGCACCTGCACCTCGACGCGCAGCAGGGCGACCGCGTCTTCTGGTTCACCACGACCGGATGGATGATGTGGAACTTCCTCGTCGGGGTGCTGCTCACCCCGGCCTCGATCGTCCTCTACGACGGCAACCCAGGCCATCCCGACATGGGGGTCCTGTGGGACCTGGCCGAGCGGACCGGCACGACGACGTTCGGCACCAGCGCCGCCTACATCTCTGCGTGTATGAAGGCCGAGTCCGATCCGACAGCGGGCCGCGACCTCTCGGCGCTGCAAGCCGTCGGCTCGACGGGGTCACCCCTTTCCCCCGAGGGGTTCGAGTGGGTCTACGACCACGTCGGCCGTGACACCTGGCTGTTCTCGACATCCGGCGGCACCGACGTCTGCACGGCGTTCGTCGGTGGCGTCCCCACCCTGCCCGTGCACCGCGGCGAGCTGCAGGCCCGCTCGCTGGGCGCCAACGTCCAGGCGTGGGACGAGGAGGGCCGGGAGCTCACCGGGGAGGTGGGTGAGCTGGTGATCACGCAGCCGATGCCCTCGATGCCCGTGTTCTTCTGGGGCGACGGCGACGGTGAGCGGCTGCGCGACGCCTACTACGCCACCTACGAGGGCGTGTGGCGCCACGGGGACTGGATCGAGATCACCGAGCGCGGCACCGCGATCATCTACGGACGCTCGGACTCGACGATCAACCGCGGCGGGATCCGCATGGGCACGAGCGAGATCTACCGCGCCGTGCTGGCGCTCGACGAGATCGTCGACGCGCTCGTCGTCGACGTCCCCCGCGAATACGCCGAGAACTGGATGCCCCTGTTCGTCGTCCTGCGCGACGGCGCCGAGCTCGACGACGACCTGCGGCGCGCGCTGGCCTCCCGGATCCGCTCGGACTGCTCCCCGCGGCACGTGCCCGACGAGGTATTCGCGGTCGACGAGGTCCCACGGACGCTGAGCGGCAAGGTGCTCGAGGTGCCGATCAAGCGCGTCCTCATGGGCCACGACCCCGAGCGCGCCGCGAGCCGGGAGTCGTTGAAGAACCCGGAGGCCTACGACCGGATGGTCGAGTTCGCGCGCTCCCGGACCTAGACGCGGCTCCGAGGAGGTGAGACGATCGGCGTCGTGGCCGCCACGGGCACTCCAAACCCACGCCCTTTCGTGGTGGGCCCCGGACAGGGTCGCCGGATCGAGGGGCCAGTCGGCGGCCCGTTGACGTTCAAGGCGCAGGCTGAGCGGACCGCCGGCCAACTGACCGCGTTCGAGAACATCGTCGCGCCGGGCGAGGGCCCTCCCTTGCATGTCCATGAACGTTCCGACGAGGCGTGGTATCTGCTTGAGGGCCGGCTCCGATTCCAGCTCGGGTCTGATGAGCGGGAAGCCGATGCGGGAGCGTTCGTCTACGTCCCCCGCGGGGTTGAACACTGCTTCCAGAACGTCGGCCGTGAGCCCTCCCGGATCTTGGTCTTGTTCACTCCGGCCGGAATGGAGGAGTTCTTCGAGGTATTCGCTGCCGGCGACGCGTCCGGGGATCCCGGAGCGACCTTCGCTCGTGCGAGTGCCGACGCAGACATGAGAATCGTGGGGCCCCCGCTTTCCACCCCCTAGCGAGGGGCCAAGAATCGCTCTTGCCCGCGCCAGGCTTTGACGGTAGATTGGGCTCGATGCGCAAGGGACCCCTTCTCACGTTGATGCTGGTGATCGCCGCACTCGCACTCGCCGGGTGTGGCGACGACGAGGGCTCTGGCGATACGGCCCAGAACGCCGAGACGACCGAGCAGACCGGCACGGCCGGGGCGGGCGACGTGACGACCGTCGCCGAAGGAGAGAACGCCGAGGTCGAGCTCGCGGACTTCAGCATCGCCCCTCCCGACCTGAGCGTCGGGAAGGGATCGACGCTCGATGTCACGAACGTCGGCGACATCTCCCACAACCTGACCGTCGAGCAGGGCCCCGATCCCAGCGAGGAGAGCAAGGAGCTGGCCGCCACCGACACCTTCGGCAACGGCGAGTCCGGCACGCTCGAGGTCGACCTCGATCCCGGGACCTACTCGCTGGTGTGCACGATCTCCAACCATCGCCAGCTCGGCATGGTCGGGACGCTCACCGTCCGCTGAGCACCGACCGCGGGCCGGGCGCGGCGAGCGTCGCCGCGCCGCGAGATACTGCGGCCGTGGAGCAGTCGCGACCGCGCAGGGTCTTCGAGGGGGTCGTCAACCACCCGTGGCTGATCGGGGACCCTGATGCGTCGGGCGAGACGATCATGGGTCGGACCCGGTGGATGGTCAGGATCTCCGTGGCCCTGGCGAACATCGTCGGAGCCGTCGTGGTCACGGCGTTCGCGGCGTTCGTGCTGCCGAAGCCGGGGGTGGGAACCGAACCGGTGGTCGTCAACGCCGCCGCCGCCGGGGCCTACCTGTTCGTGGCGCTCGTGGTGGGGCTCTGGTGGGGCGCCCACCGGCTCGAAGGAGGGGACAACGGCGTGGCCGGCTGGCTGTGCAGCGAGGGCGCACCCACCGACGCCCAGCGCCAGGTGGTGATTCGCGCGCCGACCCGGATCATGGTGGTGCAGCTTGTCCTCTGGGGCGTCGCCGTCGGGGTCTTCGCCACGCTGAACTCCTTCTACGACGGGCTGCTCGGCCTCGGGGTGGGGCTCACGACCATGCTCGGCGGTCTGACCACCTCGGCCACGGCCTACTTGCTTACGGAGCTGTCGGTGCGCCCGGTCGCCGCGCGGATGTTCTCGTACGGGACGGTCCCCGCCGATGAGGTCCGCAGCGTCACGGCGCGCTGGGTGCTGGCGTGGTCGCTCGGGACGGGGATCCCGCTGCTGGGCCTCGTGGCGGTGGGGATCGTGGCCCTCACCCCGGTTGAGATCAGCGAGCAGGAGCTCGCCCTGACCTTGGTGGTGCTCGGGGGAATCGCACTGATCTTCGGCGCCAACGTCGCCTTTCTCGCCTCGTTCGCTACGACGCACCCGATCCGGGCTACCCGGCGGGGTTTGGGCGAGGTCAGCCGCGGCAACCTCGACACGGACGTTCGGGTGTGGGACACCACCGAAGTCGGGCTCCTGCAGGCCGGGTTCAACGAGATGGTCACGGGCCTGCGCGAGCGCGAGCGGATCCGCGATCTGTTCGGGCGCCACGTGGGAGAGGAGGTCGCGGAGCGGGCGATGGACCAGGAGCTCACCCTGGGCGGGGAGACCCGGCACGTCACGGTCCTGTTCGTCGACATCGTCGGCTCGACAGCCATGGCGACCGAGCGCCCGCCGCAGAAGGTGGTCGAGGTCCTCAACCGGTTCTTTGCCGAGGTCGTGGACGGGGTGGAGTCATGCGGAGGCTGGATCAACAAGTTCGAGGGGGACGCCGCCCTGGCGATCTTCGGCGCCCCGATCGAGCTCGACGATCCCGAAGGCCGGGCGCTCGAGGCCGCGCGCACGATCGACGAGCGCCTGCGCGCGGAGGTGACCGAGATCGAGGCGGGGATCGGGGTGGCCTGCGGCAAGGTCGTCGCCGGCAACATCGGAGCCGAGAGCCGCTTCGAGTACACGGTGATTGGCGATCCCGTCAACGAGGCGGCCCGGCTCAGCGACCACGCCAAGGAGGTCGACGGGTGGGTCCTGGCCAGCGCGAAGGTCCTCGACCGAGCCGAGGCCGAGGAGGCCGATCGCTGGGAGCTCGGCGAGGACGTCACGCTCCGGGGCCGCGACAAGGCGACGAAGCTCGCCGCGCCGAAGCAGGGAGACCTATGATCGCGCCGTGGCGAGTCTTGTGAGAGCGAAAACCGTGACCAGACTCGCCTTGGCGGGCCTCGGCGTGGCCCGACGTCGACGACGGAGCGCCTGACGATGGGCTACCGCATGCTTCCGGCCGCCGACGCTTACTGGCGGCCTTCGAACCAGATGGGGGTCCTGAACACCGACCTGGCCAAGCAGCTCGGGGCCGAGACGCTCGGCGCCCGGCTATGGCGCATCGCGCCGGGCCAGGCCTCGACCCGCCACCGTCATCGCGAGACGGCCGAGCTGTACGTGCTCTTGGAAGGCACGGGGCGCCTTCGAGTCGAGGACGACCTCCTGACCCTGGGCCCGCTCGACACGGTGCTCGTCGAGGCCGAGACGGTCCGCCAGCCGTTCAACGACACCACCGCCGACCAGCTGTGGCTGGTGGTCGGCGCACCCCAGGAGCCGGCCAACACCCTCGAGATGACCGAGGCTGAGCTCGCGTTCGGCTACCCGGACGGTCCGACTGCGCTGCCGCCGGAGCTCGGGTGACCACGGCGCTCGCAGCCCCGAGGCCCCGTTTGCGCGACCCGGTGCTGGCCGCGCTGCAGGTTCACCTCGTGACCGTGGTCGCAGTGCTGGTCACCGGGTCCAGTGCGTCCGTCCCGTGGTCCATCGGCAGGGCCGGCGGGCCGGCGGCGATCGGATCGTCGCGCAGGCTCGGGTCCTTCGCGAGCTTGTGGGCCGCGTCCACGCGAAAGCCGTCGACGCCGCGCTGGCGCCAGAACCGCAGCACGTCTCCCATGGTCTCGCTGACCACGGGGTTGCGCCAGTCGAGATCGGGCTGCTCTGGGTAGAAAGAGTGCAGGTAGTAGCGGCCCCTTTCGGGGTCGAGCGTCCACGCCGGGCCGCCGAAGGTGGCCAGCCAGTTGTTGGGTGGCTCGTCGGCCCATATGTACCGGTCGGGGTGGTCCCGGAACCAGGGGTGCTCGATCGACGTGTGCGAGGCGACGATGTCCATCAGCACCCGAAGGCCGCGCTCGTGCGCCGCGTCCACCAGGCGGTCGAGGTCGGCGAGGGTCCCGAAGACCGGGTCGACGGCGGTGTGGTCGGTGACGTCGTAGCCGAAGTCGGCCATCGGCGACGGGTAGATCGGCGACAGCCACAAGGCGTCGACCCCGAGGCGCTGAAGGTGGTCGAGGCGCGCGACGATCCCGGGCAGGTCGCCGATCCCGTCCCCGTCGGAGTCCTGGAACGACCGCGGGTAGATCTGGTAGATCACGGCGTTCTCCCACCAGGCGGCCACGGTGGCGGTGACGCTAGCGGGACGTCGAGGGGTTCGACGGGCAGCGGGCAAGCTGGCGCCGGGTCCTGGCCGCGGGGGACGCGCTCGCAGGGTGGGGCGCTTTCGCGCCGGTCGACGCGGACGGTCCCGCAGATGACGGTGTCGCGGTCGCCGCTACGGGCGCTTGGCTCATCGGCCAGCCACACGAGCGAGGACGCAGAGCGAGGGGTAGCCCCCGGTCACGTACCGTCCCCGCACGGGCTCCAGCCCCGCGGCCTCCAGGTCGCCGAGCGGGTCGAGCGGCCGGAGCCCGCCGGCCGTTGCGCTCACCCGCTCCAGACCGGCGACCAGTCCCCGGTAGGGCAGTCCGAGCCAGCCGCGGGGAACCGTCGGCGTGACCGTGACCACCCGGGCCCCCGGACACAGGACGCGACGGATCTCGGACAGAGTTCGATCCCGTGTTGCGTCGTCGATCACATGCAGCAGGTACGAGCATGTGACGATGTCGAAGGCGTTGTCGGCGAACGGCAGGTCGTGGGCCTCGCCCTCGTCCACCCGCCACTTCGGGGGAAGCTCCGGAACCCGATCGAGCATCTCGCGCGACCGGTCGATCCCGACGGCCCGCGTCGGACGCCCGGGGCGCTGGGCCAGGAGGCGCAGGACGGCCCCGGTCCCGGTCGCGAGGTCCAGCAGGCGCTCGTCGGGGGTGGGCGCGAGCAGATCGAGTGCCCCCTCGATCGGCCTACGCTCAAGCCCCAGCTGACGGTCGTAGCTGCTCGCCGCCCGGTCCCAAGGATCCCCGCGGTCGCTCATGGGGGCGTTTCGCGGTCGCTGCGGGCCGTGGCTGGGGGCCGGGACCCAAGGGTCATCGGCGGACCCTAGCCCGTCGCGCCGGTCGGCTCTCCGTTCTTCGTCAGCGTGGTTCGAGAAGAGGTCGTCTCCACTAGCGTTGATCGGCGATGACCCAGCGTCCCCGACCCGACAACCCCAGATTCTGGAAGCTGGCCGACGAGCTGATCGAGACCGGCCGCGCCGAGGAGGGCACGATGATGGGCTACCCGTGCCTCCGGGCGGTGGAGCGACCTGGTCGAGGAAGCGCGCGAGTTCGCCGTCGGCGCTGCCTGACGGCTTTAGTCCAGGCCGTCTGCCGCGCGCCGCAGCTCGGCGATGTCGAGCTTGCGCATCTGGACCCATGCCGTACAGGCGCCCGACCATGGTCAGGTTCTGCACGCCGGTGAGGTTCTCGTCGACCGCCGCGTTCTGCCCCGAGAGCCCGATCTGCTCACGGAGGGCCGCCGCGTCGTCGACCACATCGAGGCCGGCGACGCGCGCGGTGCCAGCGTCGGGCTTGAGGAGCGTCGTCAGGATCCGAACCGCGGTGGTCTTGCCCGCGCCGTTCGGTCCGAGCACGCCGAGGACGGTGCCGCGTTGCACCTGGAGATCGATGCCGGTGAGCGCCCGGACGTCCCCGAAGGACTTCGCCAGGTCCTTCACGACGATCGTCGGTTCGAGGCCGTGTACTTCCGGCCGGTCCCTGATGGGTGGAGCATCGACGGGGTGACGACCGCAGTCGAGGATGGCCACACGTGGGTCGTCGGCTACGCGATAGAGACGGATGCCGACCTCATGACTCGACGCGTCCAGGTACGGGGACGGTCGGTCGCGGGTACGCGGACCCTCGAGCTCAGCCACGACGGCCAGGGCCGCTGGGTGGTCGACGGTCGGCCAGATGACCGGCTCGACGGGTGCCGGGACGTCGATCTGGAGTCGTCGGCCATGACCAACGCCCTGCCAATCCGGCGACTGGGGTTGGAGGTTGGCGGCCGGGCCACGAGCCCGGCCGCATACGTGCGCGCCGAGAGCCTTGCGGTCGAGCGCCTCGAGCAGGAGTACATGCGCGTCGTCGACCACGAGTCCGGCCCGCAGTACGACTACGCGGCCCCGGCGTTCCACGTGTCCTGTCGTCTGCTCTACGACACGAGAGGCCTCGTCGCCGAGTACCCGGGGCTCGCCCACCGGATGGCTTCCGCTGAGGAGACGGTCCAGTGGAGCTAGCCGGACTCGAACCGGCGACCTCCTGGGTGCGATCCAGGCGCTCTCCCAACTGAGCTATAGCCCCTCGCCGGCACCTGTTCTGTGAACGGTGGCCGGGGCAACAGGATAGCCGTCGACCCTCCATCCGACCACGGAGCCGGGACCGATCCGGCAGGTCTCGACTACTCTCGAATGTTCATGACGTGGTCGATGGAGAGATCAGGATGAGCTTCCGTCGGCGCCTGACAGCGTTTCTCGTACTCGCCGTCGCGGTGCCCATGGTCACGCTGGTGTTCCTGCTGATCGAGGTCAACCGCGGTGCGGGGGGCGGCCAGGCGGACGCGGCGCTGGACACCGCCCTGCAGACGGCCCGGTCGGTGACCGACGACACCCAACGCGCGAGCCGTGATACCGCGGCGCGCGCCGCGCTCGACGAGCGCCTGCAGCAGGGGCTCGACGAGGGCGACCGTGTCGCCGTTGCGCGGCGGCTGCCCCAGCTGCGCCGGTCGCTGCCGGCAGAGTCGCTGGAGGTGCGCGATGCCCGGGGCCGGTTGCTGGGCCGCTCGGGCCCACGCAACGTGCTTGGAGTCGGCCGAGCGGTGGTGCGCAGCGGTGAGACCGGTGATGTCGCCGGGACGGTGCGCGCGGCGACGCGGACCTCCGTGGACCTGTTGCGGGAGATGAACCGGCTCACCGGCGTCGACTTCGCCTTGATCCGCGGCGGGTCGGTCGCCGCGAGCACGGTGTCGCTGCCCGATGCTCCGGACGACGGCGATCTCGAGGTTGCGGGCCGTGGCCTGCGGGCCGCCTCCGTTGAGGTCGCCGACCCCGATGCCGCCGGGCGCCTGGTCGCCCTGACCGAGCGTCTCGCCGGCGGCCTGTCGGGTAGCCGCTGGATCGGTGCCTTCCTGCTCGTCGCCTTCCTCGCCCTAGCCGCGCTGTTCACGACGACCTTGATGCGCGAGCTCCAGGGGCAGGTGCGCACGATGCTGACCGCCGCACGGCGGATCGGCAAGGGCGACTTCGACCACAAGGTCCCGGTCGCCGGGCACGACGAGATGGCCGGCCTGGCCACCGAGTTCAACCGCATGAGCGAGCACCTGTCCGACCACGTGACCGAGCTGCGCCGGCAACGTGAGCGTCTGCAGGGCTCGATGCGCCGTGTCGGCGACTCCCTCGCCTCGGGCCTCGACCGCGACGCGGTACTGACGATGATCGTCCGGACCGCGGTGGATGCCTGCTCGGCCTCGTTCGGGCGCTTCCGCCGGCCGGCCGCGGCAGGGGAGCACCTCGCCGGCACACGCCCGGACCCCGAGGGCATGGCGCTGCTCGAGCAGGCCGAGGACCTGTCGCGCAAGCTCGAGTCCACGGTCGAGCGGTCGGCCGACGGCCGGCACGCCATGGCCGGGCCGATCCGCCCGGCCGGCCGCGCCGCCGGAGGCGCCCCCGGTACGGTGGCGATCCTGCGGTCCAGGCCGTTTCGCGACACCGACCGCGAGCTGTTCGGCTACCTGCTGAGCCAGGCGGCCGTGTCGCTGGAGAACGCCGCACTGCACGAGCTCGTGGCCAGGCAGGCGATCACCGACCAGCTCACAGGCCTGGCCAACAAGCGCCAGTTCGACGAGCGCCTCGAGCAGGAGGTCGGGCGCTCACGGCGCTTCGGCCATCCACTCGCCCTGATGATGCTCGACCTCGACGACTTCAAGGCGATCAACGACACCTACGGTCACCGGCAGGGCGACGAGGTCCTGCGCACCCTCGCCTCGGTGCTCGGCGAGGGGACGCGCGAGGTCGACGAGGCGGCGCGGATCGGCGGTGAGGAGTTCGCCGTGGTGATGCCCGAGACCGACGAGCCCGGCGCGCACCTGTTGGCAGAACGCGTTCGTCAGGCGCTTGCCGCGGAGCACGTCCCCCTGGTCGACGGCGAGGGAACCATGGAGGTGACCGCCAGCGTCGGGGTGGCTGCCATGCCGGTGTCCGCGGTGGACTCCCCCGGACTCGTCGCCGCGGCCGACGCCGCGCTGTACGAGGCCAAGCGCCAAGGCAAGAACCGCTCGCTGACGGCAGGGTCGCTGGCGGCCCGCTGACCCGGGCCGCTGCGGCACCGTCGCGCCTTCCCGCCCGGTTGTCTGCAACCCTTGTAGGCGCCGTGGGAGTGTTCGATGACGCCATCCGCGAGCACCTCGAGCTGAAGCGCAGCAAGGGTGCCGACAAGGACGACCTGGCCCGCCTCGAGCGGGAGGCGTTCGGCCCGGCCAAGCGCGAACAGCCGGCGACCCCGGCCGACGAGGCCGCCGAAGCGCCGCCGGCCGATACGCGTGCCGGGGCGCCGCAGCCCGATGAGCGCGCGAGCGCCCCACCGGTCGCCGACCCCGAGGCGACGCAGGCCTTCCCGCAGCAGGCGCAGCCCGAACCCGCCCAGCCCACCGTCTTCGAAGATGACGAGCCTGTGGATTGGCTCGACTCCGAACCTGAGGAGCGGGGTGCCGACCCGCGAGAGGACGAGGCGCGCGCCGCCTTCGAACGCCAGGCCGCCGAGATCGACCCGGATCGGCCGGCCGACGACGCGACCGAGTCGTGGGCCGGGGAGGAGGACGATCCCGAGACTGGCGAACGTCAGGGTCTCGGCGACCAGGACGTCGTGCACGACGACTGGCCCAGCGACACCCACCTGCCGGCTCCCGTCGCCGACGACGAGGACGACGTCCTCGAAGAGACACCGGAGTTCCTCAAGGACAGCCCGGATCAAGACCAGCTCTGGTTTGAACAGAACCCGCCGAAGGACTTCGACTTCGACGAGGAGTAGCCGGCGCGGAACGGGGCCCCGCTGGTAGGCGAGGCCCCGAGTCCGGCGTCTTGCCCTCCCTGGCAAGTCTGTTCGCTGCGAGCAGCAGGAGGGTGTCTTCATAGGCTCGGTGTCCCGCGCCCGGGGCTTGAAAAATGCGGCTGCCTGCTAGACGGACGTCCGACGACGCGGCGCGTCAGTCGACGTAGCCACGGGTGCGGGCCGCTTCCAGCACCCGTTCGATGGCGATGACGAACGCTGCTTGTCGCAGCGGGACGTCCTCCTCCTCGGCGCGTCCGGACACCTCGCGGAAGGCCCGGCGCAGCACATTGCCGAGCTTGTCGTTGACCTCCCGCTCGTCCCACCGGAAGTGCTGGAGGTTCTGCACCCACTCGAAGTACGAGCACACGACGCCGCCGGCGTTTGCCATCACGTCGGGCACGATCGTCGTCCCGTTGCCCTGCAGGATGTCGTCGGCGGCCGGGGTGGTCGGGCTGTTGGCCCCTTCGACGATCATCTTCACGTTCATGCGGTCGGCGTTGCCCTCGTGGATCATGCCGCCGAGCGCCGCTGGGACGAACACATCGCACTCGATGTCGAGCAGTTCCTCGGCGGAGATCTGCTCGGCATCGTCGAATTCCGGCAGCGTGCCACCCTCGTCGAGCAGCTCCTGCAGGCGGTTGACGTCGATCCCGTTGTCGTTGCGGATCGCCCCGTTGGCGTCGGAGATCCCGATCACGCTGCAGCCGAGCTGCACGAGGATCCGCGCGGCCCACGAGCCCACGTTGCCGAACCCCTGGATGACCGCGGTGGCGTCGGACGGGGTGATCCCCATCTTCGGGGCGGCCTCGCGGAACATGTAGACGACCCCGCGGCCGGTCGCCGCCTCGCGGCCGTAGGAGCCCTCGAGCGAGATCGGCTTGCCGGTGACGATGGCCGGTGTATGCCCGTGCAGCTTTCCGTACTCGTCCATCATCCACGCCATCACCTGCGCGTTGGTGTTGACGTCCGGCGCGGGGATGTCGCGCGTCGGGCCCAGCACCTTCTCGACCTTGGACATGAACTGGCGGGCGATGGCCTGGAGCTCGTCCTGGCTCAGGTCGCGGGCCGGGCAGTTCACCCCGCCCTTGGCGCCGCCGAAGGGGATGCTGACGATCGCCGTCTTCCACGACATCAGCGAGGCGAGCGCGCGGACCTCGTTGATGTTGACCTCCGGGTGGAAGCGCACGCCGCCCTTGTAGGGACCGCGAGCGCCGTTGTGCTGGATCCGGTAGCCGGAGTAGACGTGGGTCTTGCCGTCGGAGAGCTTGACCGGGATCTGGACCGTGACCTCGCGGTAGGGGGTCCACAACACGGTGCGGATGTCCTCGTCGACGTCGAGCAGGTCGCAGGCGCCGTCGAAGTGGTGGCGGACGATCTCGAGGTTGGAGACCTCTGCCCTGGAGTCTGCCGGCGGCGCGTCCGCCTTGCTCTCGTCGGCCCGGTCGGCGTGGTCCGACCCGGTGTCGGGGTCGGCCTCCTCAGCAGTCTTGTTGGTGGCCATCTGGCTCGATCCCCTCACCCCACATTGCCTGGACCACCCGACCATAAACCGCCGGACCCGGCCGGGGGGCCGGGTAGCATCGAGAGTGTCGGTTCTTCGGATCACGGACCATGAGCGAGCGCAGACCACACGCAGACAGCGAGCCCGACTCTTCGGCGGGGGAGCTCGACCACCGGCTGCGCAGGATCGCCGCGCTGCTCAACGCAGGCGTCGATGTGCGCTCGGCGATCGCGACGGAGATCATCCGGTCGCTGCGTATCGGCGCCCTCTCGCCCGAGCAGGCCCAGCTGCTGTTCGACCGCCTTGCCGAGAGCGACCCCGAGTCGGCCGAGGTGGCCAAGGCGCGCGAGGCCTTCGAGGCCTCCGACAAGGAGGAGACGGTGCAGCAGCTCCAGGCCTACCTGCACCGGGTCACGGTCGAGGATGTGCCGATCGCCAAGCGACGGATGTGGAAGCGCGAGCGGGCCTGACGATCGCCGCGCGCCCTGCGGTGCCGCGTAGAATCCCCGTGGCGGGGCCATAGCTCAGCTGGGAGAGCGCCTGCTTTGCAAGCAGGAGGTCGCCGGTTCGATCCCGGCTGGCTCCATCGTCCGAGCCTCGACGGGCTTGCCGGACGGCGTCGCGCAGCTGCTGCGCCGTGAATGGCCCGTAATGGGCCTCGCGGATCACGCCCGAGGCGTCGATGGTGAACAGGGCTGTCGGGCCGATGACCCCGTAGGCCCGCCCTGCCCTCGAGCGCGGGCTGTCGGCGCCGTCCCCCTGCCGGGCGTGGGCGTGGACGAAGGCGATGTCCTCGCCCGTCTCGCCCTTGGCCTGTTCGGCGAGGTCCACGCTCGGGTCGCACACCGCGCCCTCGCAGCGCGAGGGCGTGGAGAAGATCAGCACGACCGGGTCGCGACCGACCCGGGGGGCGAGGTCGTGGTAGAGCGTGTCCGGCGGGGTGCGGTCTTCGAACTCGGGCCGGTCCTTACCCGAGATCGGCGGGGCGATCTCGGCCACGGGCGCCCGTTCGCCGGCCTCCGGCCCGTCCGAGCCGGCCACCTCGATGGTCTCGGGCTCGGTCGATGTGGGCAGCGAGCCCCGGTCGGCCACCGCGATCAGCCGAAAGCGGCGCGTCTCGAGCTCCGGAAGGCGCACCGTGTACAGGCGCCCGGCGGCGCCCGACGGCGTCTGTCCCCGGAAGGCCGGCCGGGCGGCCAGCTCGCCGCTCCGGGCAGTGAAGGGTCCGCGCGCCTGCTCAAGCGTCCCCGGAGCCAGGTAGACCCCCAGCGTCGGGGGCGGCGACGTCTCGCCGCCGGCGTTGAACAGCGCGAACGTCAACAGCCGGGTCTCGGCGTCCACGACACCCTCGTCGGGGATCGCGATCTCGAGCTCCTCGCCGCCAGCGCCGTGTCCGATGTCCTCGCCCAGCTCCTTGAGTGATCGGCCGTCGACTGCCGGCAGCGTGTCTGGGGGGGACAAGGGGGGGGGGTTCCCCCCCCAAAAAGGTTTCCGCCCCCCCCCCGACCCCACG